>CAMARB010000056.1 GCA_945860355.1 Chthoniobacter flavus
CCGTCCTCCAGCCCAGGGTTGCGGTCGCCAGACCGCTACCCTGGGACCCAACGTCCCGCGAAACGGTTCAACCCCAACGGGGTTGCGCCCCAAACGCGGTTCCCGCCTCCGTCCAGGCCGGAACCGCTTTGCGGTTCAATCGTTACTCCGCTCATTCCCAGGGTAGGCCTCATTCCATTGCGGCCGCCCCTGGGCTGGAGGCCGTAAGCCCTTCGGGCTTGGGGGGGGACGATCACCCAGGGGCCCTGGGTCCCACAGTTCGTCTGTCCCTAACAGATTCGCTAGCAGATTCCCTCCGGCGCTGGAGACCTCGCCGCCCTGCCATAACAAACCTCGATTTTTCTGCGGTCGAAGCTGTGAAAATGGAGGTCGGATGGGGTAGCGTGCTGCATAGGCGGGGTCTCCTTTGACTTTCTTTGCAACACAAAGAACCACAGCGCTTTACTTTCAACACCCCGCCCGTTTTCAGCCTTTTTTTGAAATATTCAGGATAACTCAGCGCCAAAAGTCGCCTCCTCATGCCAGGCCAACCACCTACCACCAGTCCCCTCTTCCGACCGCTCGGAGGACTCTTTATCGCCGTTCTCCTGATCGGCGCCACTCCCGTCTCCGCAGGCGATATCACTACGCCCAGAAGCGCCGACATCATCTCATCGCTCCCCGCCCCCACCACCTCCCTCGGCGAAAAATGGGAAAACCTCGGTCGCCTCTACCAAAACGACTCCAACCCCGTCCTCCAGGAACTCTGGCTCCTTGGCCGCTACCACGGCCAGTATCACTGGTCGGACGGTCCCTCTGGCCGGGACGAAGGTTTTGAAACCCGCCGCCACCGGGTCGGCATCCAAACCCGTCTGTTCGAAAAACTCACCCTGCATGCCCAAATGGTCAGCGGCAGTGACTTCGAACCCTTCTACAACGGCTTCACCGAACTCTGGGCCCAGTGGGCATTCAGCAAACAAGTCGCCCTCACCATTGGTCAGCAAAAACACCGTTTCACCCACGACCGAAACGTCTCGAGCCGCTACATCCACTACCTGGAGCGGAGCATGATGACCAACATGGTCGGCGCGGACTACACCCCCGCCGTGACCCTCCTCGGTCGCATCGACAAATTGACCTACTACACCGGCCTCTTCACCAACGCGACCGGCACCGACATGGGCGCGGCCTTCACCGACTTCAATTCCGGCTACTCCTTCCTGGCCACCGGTTATTACGACCTCGGCAAGTCCCTCGGCACCGACACCGCCAACCTCGCTTTCAGCTACCTCCAGAGCGACGCCAACGAGAACGCCACCAACCTCAACCGTTTCAACAACGGCGTCTCCGCCGCCCTGATCCTGACCCAAGGCTCGGGCGCCCTCGTCACGGAAGTCACAGCCGGTCTCGGCAGCCAAGACGGTGACGCCGTCGCTCTGAACTTCCAGCCTAGCTACTTTATCACCGACAACCTCCAGATCGTCGGCCGCTATCAACTCGCCGGCTCCAACAATCCCGAAGGCCTCAAAGCGCAGCGCCGTTACGAACGCCCCGCCGGTCTCCCCTCAGGCGACCTCTATCAAGCCGCCTACGTCGGCCTCAACTATCACATCGCCAAACACCGGCTTAAACTCATGACCGGCCTCGAATACGCCACCATGGGCGGTGAGGAAGTGTGGACCGCCAGCACCATGATCCGCTTCTTCTTCGGCCCCCACTCCGGCGGCCCTTTCCCCATGAATCAAATGTGCGAGGGCCACTTCTTCCACCACGACTAGGGCTCGGTGGGCGAGCAACAAGAATGGCGCTTCAGTGCCATTGCGTGGAGATTGGCGTGGAGATTGGGGACAGACGAACAGACTCGAAAACCCGGGATGGGGCGCGATCTTTCCGGCCTGTTCGCGGGGCGATGGTTGGGGCCCCCCTACAGCGGAGCTCACCGGCAGGCCGGACTCTGTCAGTGGGAAGTTGGCAAAAAAACGCGCCCCGTTGCAGCATGGTTACGATGCCCGGCGGACAGTCACAAAACCGATTCCCCGCCAGCCCCGACTTGCGTTCAAAATGAGGCGCTTGCGACGTAACTTCCCGATGAGGGCTCGATAGATCAACCGCAGATGACACGGATTGACGCAGATTTTGTTTCGGGGGCTCGCCATCTGCGCTCATCTGAGAAATCTGCGGTTCCATTCACCCGAAAACGGCGTGGAGATTGGGGACAGACAAACAGACTCGAAAACTCGGGATGGGGCACCATCTTCCCGGCCTGTTCGCGGGGCGACGGTTGGGGCGCCCCTACAGGGCTTCGCTCGCGGGGAGGGCGATCACCCGGGGCTCTGCCCCGGGCTGTTTTATTTGGCTGGGAATCGTCCGGCGACCATCGCAGGCCGTTTATGGGAGCGCCCAACGATCACAGGCCAAACGACCACAGGCCAAACGACCACAGGCCAAACGATCTCAGGCACAACGATCTCAGGCACAACGATCTCAGGCCATGGATTTTCAGCTCCTCCCTGGGCGGGCTCCGCAGCGACCAAGCGCCTTTCCTTGGTTCAATTTCTAAATGTCCACATCCCCGCTTCCTCCGCTTCCTCCGCCAACTCCCGCCTCCCCCGCCTCAGTCCTTGAACTTCCCCCCAGCCGACGCCAAGGTCACCGTTTCCCTCAGGAAACCCGTTTTTTCCCGATTCTCACGCCCCAATTCACGTTCACGTCTCTCATGCTCACCATTCGCGACCTCAAAAAAACCATTGGCGGACGCACCCTTTTTGAGGGCGCCTGCATGCAAATCAATTACGGCGAGAAAGTCGCGCTCGTGGGTCCGAACGGGGCCGGCAAATCCACCCTCTTTTCCATTCTCCTCAAACTCGACGACGCGGACTCGGGCGCCGTCGAACGCGACGCTTGGACCATGATCGGTTATCTCCCCCAGGAGAGCGCCCCCACCGGCAACGAGACGGTCATGGAAATCGCCACGGGCCGTTCCGCGGAGATCCCCGAGCTGGAGAAAAAACTCCATGCCCTGGAGAAAGCCGGCACGGTGGACGGCCCGGAATACCTCGAGGCCCATGCGAAGTTTGAGGCGCTCAGCGATCCGCAGGTGGAAGCCAAGGCGAAAAAAATGCTGCGCGGGCTCGGGTATCGGGAGACGGACTTTGACCGTCCGGCCCGGGAGATGAGCGGGGGATGGATCATGCGGGCCCATTTGGCGCGGCTTTTGGTGATGGAACCCGATTTGTTGTTGCTGGACGAACCCACCAACCATCTCGACCTGCTCTCCCTGCTGTGGCTTCAGGAATACCTCAAGAACTACTCGGGAGCGCTGTTGATGATCTCGCACGACCGCCAGTTCATGGACGAGATCGTGGGCACGGTATACGACATCGCCGAACAAAAACTCGACTCTTACACAGGCAACTACACCTCGTATCTGGAGCAGCGCGAAGCCCACTACGAGCAGCGGTGCGCGGCTTATAAAAACCAGCAGAAGGAGATCAAAGCCCTCCAGGAGTTTGCAGACCGGTTCCGTGCCAACCCCTCCAAGGCGTCCCAGGCGATGAGCAAACTCAAGCAGATCGAGCGCATGGAGCTCATTGAAAAGCCGCTCGCCCCCAAGAAACCTTTCCGTTTTCAAATCCCGCAGCCGCCGCGCGGGGGTTCCCGGGCCATCTCCCTGGCGGACATCTCGATGGCTTACGGGCAGCACCAGGTTTACAAAGGTCTCAACCTGGAGATCGAACGCGGCGAACGCACGGTGCTCGTGGGTCCCAACGGAGCCGGGAAATCCACGCTGCTCAAGATCCTGGCCGGGGTCATCGAGTTCCAAAAAGGCGAACGCAAACTCGGGCACAACGCCAAGATCGGGTATTTCAGCCAGCAACGGTCCGAGAACCTCGACGCGCAGAAAACGGTGCTCGAGGAGGTGCTTCACAGCGCCCCCACCATGCGCGAGGACGAAGCCCGGGCGGTTCTCGGGTCGTTTCTGTTCCGGAAAGACGATATTTACAAAAAGACCGAGGTCCTGAGCGGCGGCGAAAAAAGCCGGTTGAACCTGGTCAAGTTCCTGGTGGACCCGCCCAATCTGCTGCTGATGGACGAGCCCACCACGCACCTCGACATCCTCAGCGTGGAATCGCTCACGCTGGCGCTTGAGAAATACGAGGGCACGCTGGTTTTCATTTCCCACGACGTGCATTTCATCCGGCAATTGGCGACGAAAGTTCTGCACATCAACGGCGGTCATGTCGCCCCGTATCCGGGCGGGTATGATTATTACCTGGAGAAATCCGGGGCCCAAGGCGATGCCCGCGCGGCGCTCACCGCCCAGTAACGCGGGGAAGAAGAGGCTCACGCGGAGGCGCGGAGATCGCGGAGAGATTTTGGAAGTGTGGGAACGTCCTCGCATGTCCTCGCATGTCCTCGCATGTCCTCGCATCGGTTCTTGGTTCAGCCTCGGATTTGCGGTTCCGCCAGCGCGCCAAAGTTCCAGCGCACTGACGGCCAACACGGAAGCCCAACGTCCTGGCGTTCTCTCATTTACATCAGCAACTCTCCGCGTTCTCCGCGCCTCCGCGTGAAAATGTCCGTCGGGCTGTTGAGATTGGTGAAGAGCGCGGGCTCGTCTCCCAGAAGCTCCCGCGGCTGGGCGCGTCCTGAAACCACGCAGCGCTCCAGGAAACGCTGGAGCGAGGCGTCCCCCGCCTCCAGCTGCGACACCGCCAAGTCGAGCAGGTCTTTCCCGTAGACCGCGGCCAGCGGCTCGAACCGTCCGTTTTGCCGGGGAAAAATCCCCTGCCCCTGGGCGTCCGCCTCCCGCAGCAAGCCCCGCAGGAAACGGCTCTGCATTTGGGGCATGTCCACCGCAAGCACCACCACGCGGTCGCACGCGGCCTGAGTTAGCGCCGTGACAATCCCCCCCAGGGGTCCCATACCCTCGGGTTCGTCGGGAAGAATGCGCACGCCACAGCCCGCATACGCGCCGTTCGCGGGCCCTGAAATGAGAAGTTCCGAGGGGCGCAGAGCCCGGAGAATGTCGAGCTGCCATTGCCAAAGCGGCACCTGCCTGAAACGGGGGAAGCCGGCCACGTGCGGCGGCCAAAGCAGGGTCGCCTTGTCGGTTCCCATCCGGCGGGAGCGCCCGCCCGCCAGTAAAACGGCGCTGAAAGGTGGGAATCTCCGGGTCGGCATTCCCCATGAAAAACCACAAAGATGCGCGCCGCAAAAACACTAAAGCGTTGGGAAATCCGGGGGCTCGCGTTAGAAAACCCGCGTGTCCTCTCCCGCTCTCACGATCCGAAGACTCTTTATCTCGCCGCAGCACAATTTTTTTGGCCATCACGGGAAAGAACCCGGCCAATGTCCGATGACCGAGCAAAGTGAGATTCGGTGTTTGGCGGGACGCGGGGTGGAGGGCGACCGGTTCCTGGATTTCAAACCCGATTACAAAGGCCAGATCACCTTCTTCTCCGAGGAGGTGTATCTCAGCCTCTGCGAGGCGCTGGGAGTGTGGGACAAAAGCCCGGCGGTGCTCCGGCGCAATGTGCTCACCTCGGGCGCCGACCTCAACGAGCTCATCGGGTGCGAGTTTGAAATTCAGGGGGTGCTTTTCTCCGGCGCCGGGGAGGCCAGCCCGTGTTATTGGATGGATCAGGCCTTCCACCCAGGCGCGGAAACGTTCCTCAAAGGGCGAGGAGGACTCCGGGCCCGGATTGTGAATGGCGGCGTTCTGCGCGCGGAATCCGCGGCGGCAACCCCGGGCGCGATTTCGGGGTAACCGCGGCGCGGCGCGGCCACGGCAGCGCGCTTGACAGGCGAACGCTCGTTTTATGACTGTGCGGGCCTTGTGATCCGGTTGGCTGCATTTCTCTTTCTTATTCTCCTGATTTGGTCCGGCTGGAAACAACCTTACGGCCCCCAAGCAAAGGCGTTCTTTGGGAAACTTCCCGACTGGATGGAACGGGGACTCGCGCCGAACTCTGCAAAAGGATTGAATCGCCCCTAGAGCCGCGCGGCCGACGCCTTCCCCGACATCCCTCAAGCCAAAACCTCTTCTCCCGTGTTTGACGCCGCTCTCCAATCCATCGCGTATCTCCTTTTTGTCGGGATGATTCTCACAATGGGCTGGAGGGAGCCCCTCGGTGACCGCTTCTTTCCCCAGGGAAAAACATCCAACCGCTCCGATGCGATGGCCCTGTCGGCAGGGCAGCCCACCGCTCCGAAGCGGGAACTTCTACGGAGCAGCCTCGACTACGGCCCATACCGGGTAAAAGACGGGATGGTGCAATTCATCAACACCTACGACCCGAAAGCTCTGGGCAACCCGGTCAATACCAAGGAAAGGTATCCGGCCCCCGCGGGAGCGACGGGCGATAGACCCTTGAATAAGGCGGAGAAGCTCCGAGATTGAGGAAACGTGATTGGATTATGAAAACGCCGAGCTTCTTTACCCTGGTGATTTGTGTGTTGAGTTTCACGACCCCGAGCGCGGTTTTTGGGAAGGATAAAGACAAGGACAAGGACAAGCACAGGGAGCGCGATCGGGAGAAGTCCCGGAATGTCTCCGTGAGCATCAGCACGGGGAGCCGGTATGGCTACGACCGGGGCTACGACGGGCACTATTACAGGGGCGGCTCGCCTTACCGGCACTACGGGGCCGCGCCTTACTACCGATCCCCCTACTACCGATCCCCTTACGCGCGCCATGATTACGGCTACTCGCCCTACAGTTACGGCCCGTATCCGTTCGCTCCCAGCCCGGGCATCGTTGTTTACAGGAGCTATCAACCCGCGCCTCAAGTCGTCTATCGCGGTTACCAAGTCGATTCGGGCTCTGGCAACGTGGCGGCGGATGTGCAGAGGGAATTACGCAGACGCGGCTATTACCATTCCTCGGTGGATGGAGATGTCGGCCCCGGAACGCGCCAGGCCATTCGGACTTACCAAATCGAGAACCGGTTGCCGGTCACGGGCCGAATCGACGGGAGCTTGTTGCGATCCCTGGATCTCCAATAAACAGCCAAGCTCCGGCGCTTGAGAATCTCCGGCGCCGGCTGGCCAACCCGCAACTCAGCACCTCCTTTTCCCGCATCCTCCAAGCCGGGCTGATCCATCCGAACTCTAGGGCGTCCTGAACGTGCTGAAAAAACTCCTCTGCGCTTTTGTCATCGGGAGCCTGGCTCGTCCCGCGTCCGCTCAGAAAGAGGAAACGCCTCCGTTCTCCATCATCTATTCCACCCGGCATCCGGAAGCGGTTTTCGATCTTGAAGAAAACCCGCCGGTGATCGCGCGGATGGTGGAGCAGTTAGTGATGGCGGCGACAGGGCGACCGGACGCCGCGAGCGGGTGGCGCACTTTGGTGAGCCCTCAGGACCGTGTGGGGATCAAGGTCAGCGCCGCGGGTGGCCGCTATTTCTCGACCCATCCGGCGGTGGTCAACGCCATCGTGGCGGGCTTGGAGTCCGCGGGAATCCCGCGCTCGCGGGTGATCGTCTGGGACCGCGACCCGGAAAAGCTGGCGGAAGCGCAGTTCGTGGGGCGCCCCGGGAACTACCAGGTCCGGGGTGTTGCCGGCCCGAAAGACTATGATCGCAAGGCGCCCGTGTTGGCGCCTGTGCTGGGCCGGTTGATTTGGGGGGACGCGCTTTTTGATGAAAAACAGAGAAAGACGTTGGGGGCGGCCCCGGATGCGTCCAGCCTTCTGAGTTCCACCAGTTACATCGCGACGGTTCTGAGCCGCGAGGTCACGAAGGTGATCAACGTGCCGGTGCTCAGCGACGAGGCGCAGTGCGGGGTGGCGGGTGCGTTCTATAACATGACGGTTCCGAATCTGGACAACTGGCGGAGGTTCACCCAACCCGGCTTGTCGGGCCCCGAGAGCCTGCCGGAGGTGTATGCCGATGAAAATATCGGCCCCAAAGTGGTGCTGCACATCATGGACGGGCTTGTCGCGCAATACGCCCACGGCCCGCGGGGCAACGGCAATTACGCGTTCGCGCACAACACCCTCTACGCAAGCAAGGATCCCGTGGCCCTGGACACGCATGCCTTCCGCCTCATCGAATCCTGGCGCGTGGAAGCCAAACTCCCCCGGATGGAAGGCCGCGCCGACTGGCTCCGGACGGCCGCCGAAATCGGGCTGGGACAATCGGATCCCGCCCGGATCCGGCTTCAACCGGTCGCCCTCTCCAAATGACCCCCTCCCCCGACCTCGGAGGCCGCTTGTTGGCGGGGGTCTCGCGCTCATTTTATCTGAGTGTTCGAGTCCTCCCGGGCCCGCTCCGCGCCCCAATCGGCCTTGGGTATCTCTTGGCGCGCGCCAGCGACACGATTGCCGACTGCGCGGAGATCCCGTGGGCCGCCCGCAGGGAACAGCTCGGCGTTTTTGGGGAAATCATCCGCACCGGCGAGCGGGATCATCTCAGGGCTCTGCAAACCCAAATCCAGCCCCAACAGCCCGACGAACGCCGCCTTATCGAGCGGCTCCCGGAATGTTTGGACTGGCTCGAACACGTGCCTGAGTTCGAACGCGCGGAAATTCGGGGCGTGCTCGCCCACATCATCCGGGGGCAATCCCTGGATTTGGAACGGTTCGGCGACGGCTCGGCTTGCGTGGCTCTGGCGGATGCGGGGCAACTCGAGGAATACACGTATTTAGTGGCGGGGTGCGTCGGCGAGTTTTGGACCCGGCTCTGCGCCGGGCTGATCGGATCCTTTTCCCGGCTGGATTCCGGGAAACTCTCTGAATTGGGCAAGAGCTTCGGCCAGGGTCTTCAGCTCATCAACATTCTCAGGGACCTTCGGGCGGACCTCGAAGCGGGCCGCTGCTACCTGCCTCAATCCGAGTTGGCCGCCCTGGAGCTCGCTCCGGACCAGATTTTGAGACGCCCCGAGGCGGCCCAGCGGGTCGTGGAACGCTGGATGGAGCGCGCTCGGATGCGCTTGGGCGACGGCCATCGTTATATTGCGGCCGTGCCGGACAAGCGGGTGCGCGTGGCCTGTTTCCTTCCCTGGTATCTGGGAAGCAAGACCCTGGATCTGCTTGAGAAGAGGCCCCCGCTTCTGAGCCGAACCCGAGTCAAGGTGCCGCGTGCCACCGTCCGCAAAGCGCTGTTTTTCGCGCTCCCCGTGGCGTTCTCCAACCGCGCCTTGGATCGGGTGGCCAAAAGCCCGTGAACCCGACGCCAGCGGCAGGCTTTGGCGTCAGGCTTTGTTGAGAAAGTATTGCCGCTGTTTCTCGGAAATCGGCAGAGCCAGCTTTTCCAAAACTAGGAGCATGTCCTCCCAGACCTTCCGTTTTTCGGTCAGCGACTGGTTTCTGAGCAGATACGCCGGGTGATAAGTCGCCATGACGGGTGTCCCCTCCAATTGATGCCAGCGTCCGCGCAGCCGGGCCATGGGCTGGGTTTCCCCCAAGAGACCTTCCATGGCGGTTGCGCCCAGAGCCACCAAAGCTTTCGGGCGGATGATTGCAATCTGCTCTTTGAGATAAGGCAGGCAGGTGCTCATTTCTGATGCCTTGGGTTTCCGGTTGCCAGGACCTCCCCCCGGCATGTCGGGCCGACATTTCAACACGTTGGCGATGTACACCTCGGAACGTTGGAACCCCATCGCCTCGATGATTTTCGTCAACAACTGGCCCGCCTTGCCCACAAACGGTTCGCCCTGGAGATCCTCGTCCTCGCCCGGGGCTTCCCCGACAAACATGAGGTCCGCGTCCGGATTGCCGACCCCGAACACCACGTGCGTGCGCGACGCGACGAGATGTGGACAGAGAGAACAACTCAAAACCGGACCGCGCAACGCCTCCAATCGGGCGCTTTTATCCCCTCCCATCTCCGGCTTGGCCTTCGGAACCGGCCGTTGCTCGGGCACCGTCTGCGGCCGGTGCGCCTCTGGCAAAACTGGGGAGGCTGCGACCCGGGGCACCAGCGCCTCCTCTACCGGCGCCTCCTCTTTCACCCGCAGAGATTCCGCCTCGCTCACGGGGCCGAGCCTCGCCAGGGACGCCGCGGCGCACGACATTTCCACCCCCTGCTCCGAGAGTTTCTGCAAGGTTTGGGAGACGTATTCGATCGCAGTCTGGTAGGAGCTCATTTCAAAACCGGTAAAACCCCAGCTTCGAGGAAATCGGCGGGGATGGGCGACTCAAAACTCATCCTCTCGCCCGTGCGGGGATGCAGGAAGCCAAGTTTCCAGGCGTGCAACATCTGGCGAGGATAACCCGCCACGCGGCCGTAAACCGGGTCGCCCAGGAGCGGGTAGCCGAGGTGTTTGAGATGCACCCGGATCTGGTGAGTGCGCCCCGTGTGCAGGGTGCATTCGACGAGAGACGCCTCGCCGAGGGCTTGAAGCACCCGCCAATCGGTCCGGGCGGAGCGCCCCGTGCCGCCGGGCCCGACCACCGCCATTTTTTTCCGGTCCACGGGATGCCGTGCGATGGGGGCGTCGATGATCCCATTGGGTTTGGGCAACCGCCCGAGAACGAGCGCGAGATAGATTTTGCTCACCTCGCGTCCGGCGAACTGCTTGGAGAGGCCCTGGTGGGCCAGGTCGTTTTTCGCCGCCACCAGGCAACCGCTGGTGTCCTTGTCCAAGCGGTGCACAATGCCCGGCCTTTGTTCCCCGCCGATCCCAGAGAGCTCGCCGCAGTGATAGAGGAGGGCGTTGACCAGGGTCCCCTCCCAGTTGCCCGCCGCGGGATGCACCACCATGTCCGGGCCTTTGTTGATCACAATGAGGTCGTCGTCCTCGAAGAGCACCTCCAGCGCGATAGCTTCAGGCCGGGTCTCCACGGCCACCGCCGGCGGTTCCTCCAACGCGACCGTCTCGCCCAGCCGCAAACGCGCGTTGGCCTTGGTCGGTTTCCCATTGAGGGTCACGTGGCCCGATTTGATGAGGTCCTGGATTCGGGACCGCGAGAGCGCGGGCAGCTGCGAGGCCAGAAACTGGTCAATACGCGAGGCCTCTTGCCCGGTGGAAATCAGAAAAGAAAAGGACGACACAGCCCCTGCATTTAGCGCAAAGGGGCGCCGCCCGCGAAGAAAACTCCCGGGCCCCGTCAAAACTCACTGGCAATCGCGACGCACAGTTTGGCGCCCTGGTTTTTTCCCCGGATTCAGCATTTACCCCCGCGCGCTCCTCGACTAAACCCTCGCGCTCCTATGGCGTTTCTCAACGACAATTATCTGAAGCTCCGGGCCGGTTACCTCTTTCCTGAAATCGCCCGTCGCGTAACCGCGTTCTGCTCCGCCAACCCCGATGCCGCCAAGCGCATGATTCGCTGCGGGATCGGCGACGTCACCGAGCCTCTGCCCGAAGCCGTCCGCAACGCCATGCACAAGGCCGTGGACGAAATGGGCGTCCGGGACTCCTTCCGCGGCTACGGCCCCGAGCAGGGATACGAGTTTCTCCGCAACGCCATCGCGCAAAACGATTACCGCGCCCATGGCATCGAAGTGGCCGACGACGAAATTTTCGTTTCCGACGGGTCCAAATGCGACTGCGGCAACATCCTCGACATTCTGGGCGACAAAAACGTGATCGCGGTCATGGACCCGGTTTATCCCGTGTATGTGGACACCAACGTCATGGCGGGCCACACCGGTCCGGCCAACGAGGCGGGGGCCTACGCCGGACTCAAATACCTGCCTTGCAACGAGGCCAACGATTTTGTGGCCGATGTGCCCAGCGAACGCGCTGACATCGTTTATCTCTGTTTCCCGAACAACCCCACCGGGTCCGTCGCCACGCGCGCACAACTCACCGCCTGGGTGGAATACGCCCTCAAAAACGACACGATCCTGCTCTACGACGCGGCCTACGAGGCCTACATCCACGACCCGGAAATCCCCCACTCCATCTACGAGATCCCGGGGGCGAGGGAGTGCGCGATCGAGTTCCGCAGTTTTTCCAAGAACGGCGGGTTCACCGGAACGCGGTGCGCGTTCACCGTTGTGCCCAAAAGCCTGAAGGCGTGCACGGCCTCGGGAGAAAGCCACCCGCTGCACCCGCTGTGGAACCGGCGGATGACGACCAAGTTCAACGGGGTGAGTTACATCGTCCAGAGAGGGGCGGAAGCACTCTACAGCGCCGAGGGGAAATCCGAGGTGTCGGCGTTGATCAGCCATTACATGGGCAACGCCGCCATCCTGCGGCAGGCCGTGAGCCAAGCGGAGTTGAAGGTCTGGGGCGGAGTCAACGCGCCCTATATCTGGGTCAAAACGCCGAGCGGAACTTCCAGCTGGGAGATGTTCGATCGGATGCTCCACGAAGCCAACGTGGTGATCACCCCGGGAAGCGGCTTCGGCAGCGCCGGGGAAGGCTATTTCCGGATCAGCGCGTTCAACAGCCGCGCCAATGTCGAGGAAGTGGCCCGCCGGATCCTGGCTTTGCGCTAGGTCCGTTCCGGAAAACTTCAATGAACCCGCTCCGCTGGTTCCAACCCAGCCGGAGCGCGTTTCAGCGGAGAGAGTAAAAACGCGCCCACGATCCGGGTGAAAAAACGCCGGGTTACCACCGTGCGCGCGCCCTTTTAATTTTGCCTCGCGTCCGCAGATCCGCCCCCCTATTTCCTCTGCGGCTCCACGCCGTGCGTCCATCGACGCGCATCCCGCTTGGAGTGAGCCGCCATGCGTATCCCTTCAATGCTTGTAGCCGTCGTCCTGCGAATCGCAGCGGCGGTTTTTGTTGCAGCTTCCGCGGTTGAGCTCCCCGCTCAAGCGCCGCAGAAAAGCGGGGCACCCGGTCCAGTCTCCGGCAACGGCGTCGGCGCGGAATTGCCCCCGCTGCCCACCGGCCTAGGTCCCCAGACATCGCAAGGCGCGGAACGGCCACTGGAGCTGATTCCAAACGCCACGGGCCTCGGCCCGCAAACTTCCCTGCCCGCATTGGCTCCCAGCACACGGTCCGGGGTGAAACGCAATTGGATCGACCAAACTCCGGCCGAAGCGCACCGCAAAAGCGCGGGGTGTATCGAGTGCCACAAATCCACCGATTCCCACACGATGCACAGCTCCCCCAACGTGGTTTTGGGGTGTATCGACTGCCACGGCGGCGATCCAGCCAGGGGCCAGTCCATCGAGCAGGCCCATGTCCCGCCGCGGAACCCGGAGTTTTGGAAAAGCTCCGCCAACCCGATCAACAGCACCGTCCTGCTCAACCACGAGTCGCCCGAGTTCATCCGGTTCGTCAACCCGGGCGACTTGCGCGTGGCGGAGAAAGCGTGCGGCCTTTGCCATGGCGACATCGTGAATCGGGTGGGCCACTCGATGATGAACCACGGTGCCATGCTCTGGAACGCCGCCGCCTACAACAACGGAGCCATCGACGTGAAAAACCCGGTCGTGGGCCAGGCCTACGGCGCGGACGGTGTCCCCCTCAAACTCGAGAACCCGTTTCCGCCCACGGCCGAACAAACCCGGCTCCTGGGAATCCTCCCCTATCTGATCCCCCTGCCCCGGTGGAACCGCAGCATGCCCGGAAATCTCTTCCGGATTTTTGAAAAAGGCGGAGTCGCCCCCCTGAGCCTCGGCATTCCCGCCTTGGACGAACCACCCGGCAAACCCGAACGGCGGCTCTCAGACCGCGGCCTCGGCACACTCAACCGGACGGATCCCGTGATCCTCGGGGCCCAGAAAACGCGGCTCCACGACCCGCTGCTGGGATTCATGGGCAGTAACAACCGCCCCGGCGACTATCGCTCCAGCGGCTGCTCGGCCTGCCACGTCGTCTACGCGAACGACCGGTCCCCGACCAACTCCGGGTGGTGGCACAAATACGGCCATCAGGGCCTGAGTTTTTCCAAGGATCCAACCATTCCAAAAAACGAGCGGGGCCATCCGATCATTCATCAGTTCACCCGCTCGATTCCCTCCGCGCAGTGCATGAACTGCCACATGCACCAGGGCAACCTCTTCGTGAACCCTTACCTGGGCTACACTTGGTGGGACCAGGAGACCGACGCGGAGTTCATGTATCCGAAGGTGCAACACGACCCCTCCGACGCCGAGTTGGTGCGTTCGACGGTGTCCAATCCCGAGGCGGCGGCGGCCCGGGGCAACTGGGGGAAACTCGATTTTTTGGAGAAAGTCGCGGAGCTCAATCCGAAGCTCAAACACACCCAGTTCGCCGATTACCACGGGCACGGTTGGGTTTTCCGGGCCATCTTCAAGCAGGACAAAAAGGGCAACCGGCTCGACCTGGACGACAACGTCATCGCGCACGCGGACTTCAAAAAAGCGGTCCACCTCAACGACATCCACATTGCCAAAGGCATGCAATGCGTGGACTGCCACTTTGAGGTGGAGGTGCACGGAAACGGGCTCCTGTACGGGGAACCCCGCAACGCCACGACCATCGGCTGCATCGACTGCCACGGCACCATCGACCAGCGGCCCAGCCTGGTGACCTCGGGCGCCAGCGGCCATTGGGATCCCAAGACCCAGAAAGTCACCCCGGTGGATCTCGCCAAAAGTTCCACGCCTTGGAAACCGCGGTTTGAGTGGGAGGGCGAACGGCTGTTCCAAAACTCCACGATGTCGCCCGACGTGCGCTGGGAGGTGCCCCAGACCCGGGACGTCATCAACCCCGCCTCGCCCAAATACAACGCCAAGGCGCGGTACGCCAAAACCCTCCGTCGCGACGGCGAAACCTGGGGGACCGTCCCGGACTCCCCGGACCAATGCAAAAACCAGCTCGCCCACAGCAACCAGTCCATGGACTGCCAAATCTGTCACACGTCCTGGGCGACGAGTTGTTTTGGCTGCCACATGCCGATGAAAGCCAATCAGCGCGTGGCTCAGAACAAATTCGAGGGCGCGCTGGACCGGAACTTCACCACATACAACCCGCAGGTGGTCCGCGATGACGTGTTCATGCTGGGCATTGACGGGACGGTGAAAAAGAACCGGATGGCCGTCCTGCGCTCCTCGAGCGCCGTGTTGGTGAGCTCCCAGAACCAGAACCGCGAATGGTTCTATAGCCAGGCGCAGACGGTCAGCGGCGACGGTTACAGCGGCCAGGCGTTTAACCCGCACTTCGCCCACACCACCAGCGGCCGGGGCACGACAAAAACCTGCACCGAGTGCCATCTTTCCGCAAAAAACGACAACAACGCGTGGATGACTTCGCTCCTCGGGTTCGGCACCGGGACGGTCAATTTCTTCGGGCGTTACGCGTGGGTGGGCGGGGAGCACGAGCTCAACGCCGTCGTCTGGACGGAACCCGAGGAGCCGCAGTCCCCCATTGGGAGTTCCTTCCACAGCCACGCTTATCCGCGCAATTACGGCGAACACATCCAACGGGGCAAAACTCTTCAGACGGGCTACGAACACCACGCCCAAGAGATCCGCGACCTGACGCTGCACGGTGAGTATGTCTACGCGGCCAACGGCCCGGGAGGCCTGGAGGTGTTCGACGTGGCGAACATCGACCAGAAAGGGTTCTCCGAGCGGTTTCTCTCCGCGCCCGTGTCGCCTCTGGGCCAGCGCACCCGCGTGCCCACGCCTTTCGCCACCTCGGCCGCGCTCGCGAGCACCATGCTCAACGATCCCAAACGGATCCAGAACCCCGCCAACGAGGAACAACCCATCCATCCCATCTACGGCATGGTGTTTGTGACCGACCTCCGGGAAGGCCTGGTGGTGGTGGACATCAACTGCCTCTACGACGGCAACCCGGAAAACAATTTCCTGGTTCGATCCAAGCTCAGGAACGCGGCCGGCGCCCCGATCGGAGACCACTTCAATCCGGAAGGCAAACTCACCGGGGCAACCTACGGGGTCTGCGCCGGACACCGGCTCTACATCACGACGGCCCGGGGCCTGGCCGTGGTCGACGTGGACAAGCCCGATCAACCCCGCCTGGTTGGCGAACTCGCCGATGGCTTTCTCAAGAACCCCAGGGCGATCGCACTCCAGTTCCGTTACGCGTTTGTGACCGACGACGAGGGACTCAAGGTGCTCGACCTGAGTGACCCGGTTCGCCCCAAGCCCCTCCGGCAGGCGGTGGTTCCCCTCAAAGAAGCCCAGAAACTTTATGTGGCCCGCACCTACGCCTATGTCGCCAACGGGAGCCAGGGCCTCGCGATCATCGACATTGAGAACCCCGAACACCCGAAACTGGATCAAACCTTCTCGGCGGGAGGCGCGCTCAACGACACGCGCGCCGTCCAGATCGGCTCCGTCGCGGCGTCGATGTACGCCCTCGTGGCCGATGGCAAAAACGGGTTCCGCGTCATCCAGCTCATCTCGCCGGACACCGTGGACGGAGCGGCCGGGTTTAGCCCGCGCCCCGCGCCCCGGCTGATCGCCACTTATCCCACCAAACATCCCGCACTTTCGGTCTCGCGGGGCTTGGATCGGGACCGAGTCACCGACGAGACGGGCGGGCAGACCGTGGTCTTCGGCAGGCGCGGTTCGCGCCCGTTCAGCCTCCAGGAGATGCGCCCCTTCCTCAAACACGCCAACGGCTCCTATTACAAGGTGGAGGACGTGCAGATCAAAACCCTCTCCGAGGAGCGAGTGAACGGGAGCGGCGACACGGTGAAAGTTTCCCGAACCGCGCTCCTCACCAAGTCCGGCAGGGAGATTCCCTCCCCCGACCCCGCGCCCGTTCCGGAGCAAACGCCGCTTCCCAACGGGCCCGCCAAGGTCCCAACGCCGCCGGGCTCGACGCCGCTCAAGCCGGAATTCGATTTTCTCCCGTTTCTTGAATCCGCCCCCGCGACACCGGCCAAACCCGCTCCGCTCAAACCGCCGCTTCGGCGCAACTAACGGGTTGCCCTTCTCGCCCTAATCTTCTAGGGAAGGTCTATGGCCGACAAATCCTCAAAAGTACCCGAAAACGTTCCAGGACCTTGGTATGTGGATACCACCTGCACCCCCTGCCGCACGTGCCTTGAAGTGGACGGCGCTGATTCATTAATCAAATGGAACGACGACGAAACTCTCGTGTTTTTCCACGCCCAGCCCGCCGACGCGGCTCAAGAGGCGATTGCCGAGGAGATGATGGCAGTGTGTCCCACTGCGGCGATTGGAAACGACGGAGAGTAGAGGAAGCGGCCGGTCCGGAGCCTCAACATCTTAAGATTCTCAAGCAAAGGCTGCCCTTTACCCAAAGGCGCAGCCTTTCTTTTTGGGGCGGAAAGCCCTTGGTTCACCCGGGAAAACCCGCCGCATCCGCAGCCCTTTGGAACCGCAACACTCAGGGCGTGCCCGTTCGCCCGTCACGAATCGAACGCTCGGCGGCTTGCTCCCATTGACTCCAGTTCCCGCCCACATTTTTCCCCAGTAACAACTCCAGATTGTCTCGCGCGGCCTGCTCCAGCGGATGCCCCGGCGTCTTTGCGATTGCGATCAGCGCCGGAAGAACCACCCCGTCTCTCCGACCGAGGAGGTCGGCAAACAGAACCGAAAGCACACGCCCGTGGCTTCTGGGATTCAACAGCAGAGCTTTGGCCGCCGCATATTCCGCATCGCGCAAAAGCCGCACGGCGGACTCGGTCGCCAACTCAAAAGATTCCTCCGGGAGCGACGGCAAAAGGGCGAGAATTTGGCGCGCCTTCTCAGCGTCCCCCAGCTGGGGAGCCCGCTCCAGAGTCTCAATCTGCTGTTCCCAGAAGAGTTTACCCGTCCGCAACGGGTGAAGAGAGACCTCGCCGGGAACCCCATTCCCCACCCCGATCGGAGGCGGCACGGGGGACGGTTCAGCGGGGGCTCTCTCTCCCACGCCCCCGCCCCCGCCCGAGCGCTGCTCAATCCCCGCACTGACATGAATCTCGGATGAAACCTTCCCGGACCGGGTCGGGGCCTCGCCCCTGGGCTCTCGCAAAAAACGCATCCAACCCAATCCGCCGCATACGCAGAGAAACGCCGCAACGGCCAGGAGAGAAGATGGACGGTGAACCCGAGGCGATGACATGGATCCTGCAATCAGCTTTAAAACCGGGAGTTGGATAACAGAGCGTCCCATGCTTTCCAAAACCCCTTTTCGGCCTCGACTGCCCCGTGTGGCCAGCAACCCGCGAGCCGGCGGCTGTGTATTCCGGAGCGTCCAGCAAACGACGCATTGCGCTCGGGGCTTCCAATAATAAAAAATGTAAAAATATTCCTATTCGGCGCACAGTTCGCATTTGGAGCGCCGGACTCTGTGCCTCCATCTCCTTACCACCCATGATTCATCTGCGCTTTCTTCCTGCGTTCCTCATCGCGAGCAGCCTCTGTTGCGGCGTCTTTGCGGACACCGTCACACTCAAAACCGGGGAGGTCATTGAGGGAAAAGTCACCTCCGAGAGCGACACGCAACTCACCCTCGAACTCAAGCTCTCGGGCGGCATCACCGACAGCCGCACCGTTTCAAAGGCCGACGTCCTCTCCATTGCCAAAGTTCAGCCGGATGAGTTGGCGTGGGCGCCTCTCAAGGCCCTGAAACCCGGAACCACCTCCCTGCCCGCCGCGTTCTACGAAACTGCCACCCAATCCCTGAGGGGTTTCCTCGCTCAATTCGCCACCAGCCCTTTTGCGGCGGACGCGCAAAAGGCCCTCGCGGCTTTGGAGGAAGAAAAAACCCGGGTGGACGCGGGCGAGATAAAAATCGACGACCGGTGGCTCACCAAAGAAGAGGCCCAGCGCGAACGTTATCAGATCGCCGCGTCGGTCAATTTTCAGCTGATGAAGGATCAAACCAGCCGGGGCGATCTTTCAGGAGCGCTGAACACCTTTGATGGGATCGAGAAACAATACCCCGGATCGCGGATCTACCCGGAGGCTGTGGACTTGGCGCGCCGCGCACTCGCCGCGTTTCAACCCGACCTGGTCAGCCGAATCCAAGCCATCAGGGCAGCGGCGGCCGAACGAGACAAAGCCGTTCAGAACTCGTCGGCGGCGCAGAAGGCGGAGCTCAAAGCCGCGCTTGATAAGGAACACGCCGCTGAAGCCGCGCTTTTTGCCGATGCGCAGCGCCGCAACTCGAAGTGGCCTCCATTCATCGCCCGGAGCGAAAAAAGCCTCATGGCCACCGCCACCAAAGTCCCGGAGGAAGTGCGGCGCCTCGCGGCAATCGATGTCGCCAAGATTCGCCAGTCGCTGAAAGCAGGGGACGAGTCAAAGCTGGCCTTGGCCGGAGATAACTTTTTTTCCGCGTTGGGATCCGCCAAGGAGGCCCTGAGCCTGTGGCCGGAAAACGAGTTTGCCAAGCGGCTGCAGGAGGAGATCAAGACCAGCCAGGCCGCCGCGATCGCCGCAGCAGCCGAGGCGGCGGAGGAAAAGAAAAGAATCGCGGCTGAGGAGCAAAAGCGACTCGACGCCGAGGAAAAGGAGAAGGCGGCCCAAGCGGCCAAAGAAGCGGCCGCAGCAGCCCGCACGGCAGCCGCCGCCGCCGCCGCCAAGCCGAGCATCGCTCCTCCGCCCAAAGAAAAACCGTTCCTGCTGACCGCCACCGGCGCCGCATCCGTCGTCGGCCTCATCGGCCTTCTCGGCGTTGGAATCGGCGCTTACCGCAAACTCAAGGGTCGCTCTCCGGAATCCATCGACTAGGAATACCTCAATGCAACGCCGTTCCCGAATTGATAGGAAAACCAGCGAAACCGCCCTGTCCGTCGAACTGGACATCGACGGCAAAGGCCGCAGCACGATCGAAACGAAAATCCCGTTTTTTGATCACATGCTCAACCTCTTCACCCGCCACAGCCTCGTGGATCTGACTCTGAAGGCCGACGGGGACATTGAAGTGGATTTCCATCACACGGTCGAGGACACGGGGATCGCCCTCGGACAGGCCTTCTCAAAGGCGCTCGGAGACAAACGGGGCATTCGCCGGTACGGGTTTTCTTACGTCCCCATGGACGAAACATTGGTCCGCGTGGTGGTCGATTTCAGCGGACGCCCTTTCCTGGAGTACCGGGCCCCTGAACGCGTCGATGCAATCGGCCACTTCCCGTTCCAACTCGTGGAAGAGTTCTTGCGCGGATTCGCCGTTCACGCCGCGCTCAACCTCCACGTGGAAATCCTTTACGGGCGCGACGCCCATCACATGGCGGAGGCCGTGTTCAAGGCGTTGGCAAAAGCCGTCGACGCGGCCTGCCAGATTGATCCCCGGGTGGAAGGCATTCCCAGCACCAAAGGGACTCTTTAATCGCCCCCTCTCTTGAACCGAGCCGCGTCCGGGCCCCGCGGCGAGGGCCCGGAACGACGCCGCGAGCCGCCTCTGCAGGGGGCGTGTTTTCATGGATAGCGGCTCGACTTTCCGCACGCCGCACTCTTTTTTCTGCCCATCCTCATGATCGCCCTCATTGATTACGGAAGCGGGAACATCCAGAGCGTCCTCAACGCGCTCCGCCATGAAGGCGCCGACGTCGAGCTCGTGTCCGACAGCAGCCGGCTCGCCGATGCCTCGGGCGTTGTCCTGCCGGGCGTGGGCGCTTTCGGTGACTGCGTTCTCGGCCTTCAATCCCGCGGCCTTTGGGAACCTCTCCGTGAATGGCTGGCCGCGGACCTTCCCTTCCTCGGAATTTGTGTGGGTTACCAGTTGCTCTTTGAAGAAAGCGAGGAGTCGCCCGGTGTCGGCGGGTTCGGCCATTTCGGGGGGATCGTCAAAAAATTCGAGTCCAAGGGCATTAAAGTCCCTCAGATCGGCTGGAATCAGCTCGATTTGGCCGATCCTCAACTTCCCCTGTGGAAGGGTCTCCCCCCCGTCCCGCACATGTATTTTGTGCACTCCTATTATCCGGCACCGACCGAGCAGAGTGTTGTCACCTCCCGCTGCACCTACGGCGAAACCTTCGCCGCAAGTGTCGGCCGAGGCAACGTGTCGGCCGTGCAGTTCCACCCGGAAAAGAGCCAGACCGCGGGGTTGACGATCCTGCGCAACTTTATCCGCTCGGTGCCCGCCGCCCGTGGCGCCGCTTCGCCGAGTCCCGCCGCTTAAAATCCCTTTATGAGTCTCCTGCCCGCTATCGATCTCAGGTCCGGCGAAGTGGTTCGCCTTCGCCAAGGCAAAGCAGACCAGAAAACTGTTTACTCCAACGATCCCGCGGCATTTGCCAAAAAATGGGAAACGGAGGGGGGCGACTTCCTCCACATCGTGGATCTGGACGCCGCATTCACCGGGGAACAACGCAACCTAGACGCCGTTCGGGCCATCACACGGGAGGTGACGATTCCCTGCGAACTGGGCGGCGGCATGAGGAATGAAGCCGCTATCGAACGCGCGTTCGAGGCGGAAATCGC
>CAMARB010000057.1 GCA_945860355.1 Chthoniobacter flavus
GAGGGGCGAGGGGCGAGGGGCGAGGGGCGAGGGGCGAGGGGCGAGGGGCGAGGGGCGAGGGGCGAGGGGCGAGGGGCGAGGGGCGAGGGGCGAGGGGCGAGGGGCGAGGGGCGAGGGGTGAGGGGTGAGGGGTGAGGGGGCAGCCCCGAAGGGGCGAAATAAGAGAGCCCCGGCAACGCCGGGGTCGTGGGCAAAAAACAGGCGTTGAGCCCTGAAGGGGCGTCCCAAAACCACGCGGCCCCGTTGATGCGCCCCTTCAGGGCTCCGCTCATTTTTTTTCAACGCGTTCACCCCGGGCGGTGCCCGGGGCTACAATTAAATCAGCCCCGTTGGGGCTGGAATTACGCCCCGTTGGGGCTGGTGTTGCGCCGCGTTGGGGCTGGGATTATGCCGCGTTGGGGTTGGGATTATGCCGCGTTGGGGTTCGTCCCGGAGCAATAACCGGCGAACGAGGTCGTTTCGCGGCGCCCCTCAGGGGCTCTCTGGGCTGATCCCTCACCCCTTTTCCGACCCCTCACCCCTCTCTCTCACTGCACGACCGCGCCGGAGCAGCTGCTGCCGGTGCCCGCCGTGCAGGCCAGGCAATGGATGCCCGTGAGGATTTCCCGGTTTTCGAGGTCGGCCGGTTTGAGATCCCAGAGGAAGAGGGGTTTGCCGTCGTGGAGCTGCAGATCGAGCATTTGGTTGAAGTCGCAATCGTAGACCTCGCCGCGCCAACCCACGTTGAGCGTTCCCCGGCACATGAGGTTTTGCACCGTGTCGGGGTTGAAACTGTTGGCGAGCAGCTCCAGGTAGGCGTCCCATTGACCTTGGGACCGGAGTTCCTCGGCAAACCGCGCGATGGGTTGGTTGGTGATGGCCAGCAGCGAGGAAAAGACGATCCCGAAGTCCCGCCCGAGCGCTTCTTTGTAGTCCGCTTCCAGCTCCGGTTGCGGGCCGGGAAGACGGGCCCCGAGCGGGTTGTAAACCAGGTTGAGCGGGAGCCGCGTGCCGTAGCCCACGGCGTTGAGTTTCCTGAGCCCGGCGATGCTTTTCTCGAACACGCCTTGGCCCCGCTGCGCATCGACGTTTTCCGGTGAATAACACGGCAGCGACGCGCAGATTTCCACTTCGTGTCGGGCTAGGTATTCGGGCAGCCACGCGAATGCGGGCGTCCCGAGAATGGTGAGGTTGTTGCGATCAATGACATGGGACCCCGCCGCGCGCGCGGTCTCCACGAAGTAACGGAAGTGCCGGCTCAGCTCCGGGGCGCCCCCGGTGATGTCCACCACAGGCGGCCGATGTTCCTCGATCCAGGCCCCGATCCGGCGCGCGTCGTCCTCGCCGACCGTCTCGGTGCGCCACGGCGCGGCGTCCACGTGGCAATGGCGGCAGGTTTGGTTGCACCGCCGCCCCACGTTGATCTGCAGCGTGTGAAAGGCGCCGCGTCGAAGGCTCAGGCCGTGCGCGGCGAGTTTGTCCTCGAATCGGTGGCTCGACATGCGGGGGGTGGGCGCCGGCGCCCCAAGGTCGCGGGCTTAGCAGCAGCTCCCGCCACTGCAACAGCCGGTGTCCGGCGCGGAGTCGCCGTTTTTGGTTTCGCGGGGATGCCGCGGCGTTTCCCGGGCCTCGTCGAAATCCGGGGCGTCTTCCTCCGGCACGGGGGCGTGTGGTTCGATGAACTCGAAAAACTCGCGGTAAGGGGGGTTTTTGTAGAGCTCGAAAACTTTGTCGCTGACCGCGTGCCGCAGCCCGCGCGTGATGTGATGGTCGTCGTCGTCGAGCACCGCCTTGAAGGGCCCTTTGTAGATCACCGCTTGATTGCGATCCAGGCTCGGGCCGTCCTTGCCTTTGAACGCCTCGATGGTCAGGGACCGAAACTCGATGCCTTCCACGGTCCGCCACGGCTTTTCGTCTCTCTTCAGAATCCGGATCCCGTAGAAGCCGGCGGATTCAAATGCGTCGAGAAAGCCGTCTTCGGTTAGAGCGCCGGAGATGCAGCCGCTCCAGAGTTCCGGGTCGTTTTGGAGGGCGATCGGCACCTCTTCGTCGCTGACGATGTCGCTGATGACGGCGCGGCCCCCGCGGCGGAGGACCCGGAAAATTTCTTCGAAGAGGCGGCGTTTGGAATGGGGCTCGACGAGGTTGAGCACGCAGTTGGAGACCACCACGTCCACCGATTCGGAGGGTATCAGGGGGTGCCGGGTGCGCAGTTCCTCGACGAGCGCGGATGCCTTGAGGAAGTCCTCGGCTCCAGAGATGGGCGCGGCTTGCAGGGCGGCGTCGAGCTGGGCGAGGTCCAGCGCGAGATCCTGGATCCGGCCTTTCTTAAACTCCACGTTGGCGTATCCGATGCGCTCGGCGACGATCGGGGCGTTGCGCCGGGCCACGTCGAGCATGGCGTCGGTCATGTCCACGCCGATGACCCTGCCTTTGGGGCCGACGACTTGGGATGCGATGAAACAGATTTTGCCCGTGCCGCTGCCCAGATCGAGCACCGTCTCGCCCGGGTGCAGATAGCGGCTGGGATCGCCGCAGCCGTAATCGCGTTCGATGACCTCGGCGGGAATCACCTTCAAATACTGGGGATCGTAGTCCACCGGGCAACACAGGCTCGGTTCGCAACAGGCGGCGCCCGCGGCGTATCGTTCCTGAACGGCGCCTTCTTTATTTGAGGAATTCATGGGGCGGTTTAGATCGCGGAAAACCGCTCCTTTGACACGCCTTTTCCTCGGAACAGACGGCGGAGGGTTGATGCGGATGTGTTCCTCAGCTAGATGGACGGGCACATGGGCCACGAGCACGAATCCCCCGAGACCAATTTCGAGTCCGCTTTGCGGCTGCTGCGGGACAATCAGCACCGCATCACGGCGCCGCGTCGGGCCATTCTCTCGGTGCTCACCCGGGAACACGGCCCGTTTACAGCCGACGAAATCCATCACCGGATGGAGGAGGGGGTGTGTGATCTGGTCACGGTTTACCGCTGTCTCTCCGCCATGGAGGAGATCGCGGTGGTGCGCCGGTGCGATTTCGGGGATGGCTCGTATCGGTACGAGTTCAACACGGGCGAGCATCACCATCACCACATCATCTGCCGGGTTTGTCACGGCGTGGAAACGCTCGACCTCTGCATGGCCGACGCTCTGGAACGCATGGCACGGCAGATGGGCTATGCAAACGTGACTCACACACTGGAGATCTTCGGCGTTTGCAAAAAATGCCAGGCCGCCAAGTAGCGGCGCCGACTTTGCGAGAAAGGCGTCCGTGGGGGGACGAAGGCGTCCGTGGGTGGACGGGCAAACGGCGGGTGAACCCGGAGGCTCGTGTATGCGGAACGCCCTCTGTCTCCGGGTTTACTGCGGAGGCGCTGAGGTTTCCGGGGCGGCGGAGTTGCCGGAGGGCGGGGCGACCTCTTTTTTGGAGGCGACGATCAGCGTGGATTCCGACGGCTGCCAGCGGTAGCCGAAGCCGAAGCTGAGGCGGGGCGCGTTGCTCACCCGGTAAAGGTCCATGAGCTGGGGTTGGGTGTGTTCCTTGAAAATTTCGATGGGCCCGGGATACGCCCCGAAAAGCCGCAGGGTCCACCGGTTGGGATCGTAGGCATTGATGGGCAGCCCCGCCTCGTCCTGAACGATGCTGTTGCAACGGCTCAGGAGGAAGGAGCGGATCGTGTTAAAATTGCCTCCGTGCATGAGGTAGGATGCCGCTTTGAGGAAAGCGCGGCCTTCCCCGAGTGTGCCGCACCATTTCAAAAAGCCGCCCCGGCTGGCGGCGCCGTCGGAGAGGTCGCTTGAAAAATAGTAGAGCGTCTGAGGGGTTTGTGCGCCGGGGCGGGTGAAACGGATCCGGACTCCCGGTGTGGTGGATTTGCCCTCCACGAGCTGGCCGGTGTTGTCGAGTCCCACGAGTGTCACGTCGTCCACGTGGCAGCCGCTGCGAGCGAGGAAAACGTAGAGGACGGGGAGAGTTCCCGTGAGTTGGGTTTGGGTGAAGTCCACCCGCATTTTTTTCGTGATGAAAAAGCTGAAGTTCAGCACGTCATCCAGGGATTGCCGCAGTGTTTCCAGCGCCGGCGCCAACGCCTCGGCTGGCAGGCGGCTCACGTCGGGCAAGCCGCCCACGGGTTCGATCCCGCACAGCACATAGGTGTCGGCGTTGGGGAAAAAAGCGTGCGCGTAGAGAAAATCCGGTCCGCTGAAGGGATAAAAAACCGGGGCGCGGTCTCGGACGATGTCGCCGAGGAATTCCGCGGACCAAGCCCCGATGGGGCTGAGCTGGCGTTTTTGCAGCTTGGCCCAGGCGGCATCAAAACTGGTCGCGTGCTCGGCCCAGGCATTGGAGAGCGAAAGCGGCGTCAGCGGGCTTTCCCGCACGGGAAGCCCGGCCAGGAACAAGGCCTGGTCGTTCGCGGGAGCGGGTTCAATGGCCGCGGCCCGGAAGATGGACAGGCAGAAAAACGACGAGAGAAGGAGGACAGCGCGCATAGGGCACACGAGTTGGGCACGAATGAAAGTGAACCCCCACGGGGCGTTGAATTCACCTTCGCGTGGCCAACATCAGCACGCTTCGGCTGATTTGCCAATGGTAACCAAAACCAAAACCCAGCGGGCCCGCTCGGTTCTGCCGGTAAGCCTCCGCAAGATCCGGTTGATGATATTTGGAGAAGAGTTCGATCGGCCCGGTGTAACTCCCAAAAAATCGCATTTCCCAGCGGCGATCAAACGCTCGGAGCGGGATCCCGGAGTCGTCCTGAAGAATCAGCCGGCTGTGTTCGAGCAGGAACTTGCGGCATTGGGAAAAAGCCTCGGTATGGATGAGATACGAGTCGGACTTCATCAGACTCATTCCCGTGCCGAACTGGGCGCACCAGCGCAGGAACCCCTCGGAGTTCCCGTCGGAAAGATCGGTTTTGAAATAATACACGGTCTGGCCTTGGCCCGAACGGCTCCTCAAATCGATCCGCACCCCCGGGGCGGGCATGCGGAGGAGTGTGATTTCGTCCAGTGTGCATCCCATCCGGGAGAGCAACACGGCGAGCACGGGTAGCGTGCCCGGAAACACGCTGCGGCTGAGGTCCCTGCGCATTTCCTGGGTGATGAAATAATGGAACCCGAGCAGGGTGCGCAGCGAGGCGCGCAGGTCTCTGAGCCCGGAGGTGATCGCCGCCGGATCCAACGCGCTCAGGTCGGGAAGACTGCCCACGGGTTCCGTGCCGCAGAGGACGTAGGTCGAGGCCCTGGGGAAAAACGCCTGCGCGTAAAGGAGGTCCGGGCCGCTGAAGAAGTAGAACACCGGGTCGGATCTCCCGTGGAATTCCCGCTCATAGGTTTGTGCCCATGCCCGGATCGGCGACAGGGCAAGGCGCTCTTTTTGAGCCCAGCTCTGGTTCATTGCCGCTGCGTGTTCGGCAAACGCTCCGGTGTTGACCCAGGGCGCCATGTCGGGGGCGTTCGGCGGTAGGCCCGCCAGAAAACGGGCTCGATCGTTGGGGGACTGCGTTTGCGCCCAGACCGTGACGCCCAGGCTCAGCCAGAGGAAAAGGAGGGACCACATAGAAGATTGGAGGGGGGTGGGACGACGGTTTGGGAAAGTGTGGCTCCCTCCCTGCGGCTCCCTCCACCACTCCCCGGCCTTCTTCCTTCTCCCCCTCCACCCTTCTATCGCGGCGCGGCGCCGGGCCGTGTGGGTGAGAAAAAATAAACCAGCAGTCCCAGCAGCAATGTGCCGAGGCCGGCAATGGATTCCACAGGGTTGGACTTGAGGATGTGGCAGAGCATCCAGGCGCTCACGCCCAGGAACACCAGGGGCGTTACCGGGTACCCCCACATTTTGTAAGGCCGGGGCAGATCAGGCTGACGATACCGGAGGACGAACACGCCGAGCACGGCCATGAAGGAGCAGATGGTCAGGCTAAACTGGGTGTAGGTCAGGACGGTCTCGAATTTGGAGGAAAGAATGAGCGCGCCGACAATGAGGGATTGAACGAGAAGCGCCGTTGTGGGGATGCCGGAGGGCGATTTTGCCGCCAGCCACCGGAGCGCCCGCCAATCCTCACCCATGGCCATGGTAACCCGCGGCCCCACCCAGGTCATCGCGCTGATGGAGGAGATGAGCCCCGCGCAAATCAGAGCCGCCATCATCCTCCCGCCTAAAGTGCCAAAAAGATGCGCCGCCACCACATGGCCCACCTCAATTTTCCCCTCCAACTCGGCCATCGGTGCCACCCGCAAAAAGACGCCGTTGAGCAGGAGATAGAGCCCGATGACCAGCGCCGTCCCCAGCGCCACGGACCGCGGCACGTTCCGGGCCGGGTCCCGCACTTCGCCGACGATGTAGGTGGACGCGTTCCAGCCCGAGTAGGCGTACATGACGTAAACCAGGCTCACCGCAAAGGGCGCGCTGAGAAGGAGCCGGGTGTCGCCGGGTTGTGGCAGGAAATGAACGGGTTGCGAGGGCTCGAACTGAAGTCCCGCGGCGATCAGCGCGAGGATCAGCCCGACTTTGAGGGCGGTCGCCGTGTTCTGAAAAATACTGCCCAGACTGCCGCCGCGAAAATGGATGGCGGTGACGATTCCCACGATGGCCAACGACGCCAGCACCGGGGGCGCGCCGGGAACCACCGCAGAGAAATATCGGCCAAAAGCCATGCTCGCCAAAGCCACCGGCGCCGCGAACCCGACCGTGGCCGAGATCCAGCCCGCCAGAAAACCCACGGCCGGATGGTAAATCGCGGAGAGGTAATGGTATTCCCCGCCCGAACGCGGAATGGCCGCGGCCAGTTCGCCATAAGCCAAAGCGCCGCAAAAGGCGCACAGGCCGCCCACCAACCACAGCCAGAGAATCGCAAACCCCGAGGGCAATCCCCCGACCTGGAACCCGAGGCTGGTGAACACACCGGTTCCCACCATGTTGGCCACCACCAGGCAGGTGGCGGTGAGCAGGGAAATCGAACGCGAGGCTGGGGCGGGGGAGGGATTCATCAGCGTGCGGGAAGATTGATTCGATGGGGCGGCGGCCGACGATGGAATTTTTTTGAAAGCGAGAGCCGCTCGCGCCGTGTGGATGCGGCGTTCCGGGCGCGGGCGGTTTCTGCCGAAAACAGGCCACGCCCAAAACGCATCTTGAACCCGGGCACCTTGCACCGTATGAGGGGCCTCCCATGAGGCTCACTCCGGAGAAACCACTGGCTGGCATCCTGGCGCCGCTTTTCGCGCTCCGGGGAAAAAACGATCTGGGCGTCGGCGACGTGGGGGCATTGCGGGAGTTCGTGGATTGGGCGGCGGAGCACGGTTTCGGGATGGTTCAGTTGTTGCCCATCAACGAGACCGGCAACGATCATTCGCCCTACAACGCCATTTCATCGGTCGCTCTGGATCCGGTGACCATTGAGATCGCCGCCGTTGAGGATCTCGGCGGCGCGGATTTCGACGAGGTGACTCGGGGGCTGGATTTGGACGCGCTCCGGAGCGGTCCCGTCAACTACCCCAAGGTCAAATCCCTCAAACGCGCCCTGCTCCGGCGGGCTTTCGAGAATTTCAACGGCGCGGATTGGAAGAAAAACGGGGCGCGGGCCCGCAAGTTTCGCGGGTTCATGGCGGCGCAGGAGCGCTGGCTGGAGCCGTATGCGCTTTTCAGGGCGCTCATGGAAACCCACGAGGGATCCGAGCGCTGGGATCTCTGGCCCAACCTTCAGCAGAGCGCGCGCAAAGCGCAGCGCTGGCTGGCGGCGCAACCGGCGGCCACCCGGCGCGGCTTCGAGCTGGAGATGCGGTTTTTCATGTATGTGCAGTGGATCGCTTGGAGCCAGTGGGAGGCGGCCAAAAAACATGCGGAAAACCGGGGCGTGGCGCTGATGGGCGACGTGCCTTTTGGCGTGAGTTACTACAGCGCCGATGTTTTCGGTGAGCCCGATCTCTTCGACCCCCATTGGAGCGGCGGCGCGCCGCCTGAGCCGCTGTTCAAGGACGATGCGTTCACCTGCAAATGGGGCCAGAACTGGGGCGTGCCTCTCTATCGCTGGGATCGGATGCGCAAAGATCAGCTGGCTTGGTGGCGGCAGCGGGTCCGAATGGTGCGCGATGTTTTTCATCTCTTCCGGATCGACCACATCCTCGGCTTTTATCGGATCTACGGGTTCCCGTGGAGGCCTCAACGTAATGCGGAGTTCCTGCCTTTAACGCCCGAGGAGGCTCAATCCCTGACCGGAGGTGATCTTCCCAGGTTCCATTGTTTTGACGACTCGACGCCCGAGCACAAACAGGCGAATCGGGAACAGGGCGAGGCGTTTCTCAGGGTGCTTCTGGAGGAAACCGGGGAGTTTCGGCTCGTCGGTGAGGACCTGGGCACCGTGCCCGATTACGTGCGGCCCAGCCTGCTCTCCCTCAAAATCCCCGGGTTCCGGATTCCGTTCTGGGAGCAGGGCCCGGACGCCGGTCTTGTCCAGGGCGACGCATACGATGCGCTTTCGGTCGCCACCTTCGCCACGCATGATCATGAGCCGCTTCGGGCCACGTGGGAGCGTTGGATGGGGGTGATCCGGGAGGCGCTGGATCGTCCGGAGGAAATGGCGGCGGAGCGGGATTCCACCTGGTGGGAGGTGCGGCGTTTCGCGAACTGGGCGGGGTTTGAGGTCCCGCGGATCCTGCCGTTTGAGGAGGTGCACCTGCCCCTGATTTCGGCGTTATTCCGGTCCCGGTCTTGGCTTGCGGTTTGCATGATCACCGATCTGTTCGGGTCCACGCAGCGGTTCAACGTGCCGGGTGCGGTGTCGGAGTCCAACTGGAGCCAGCGTTTGGCGCAGCCCATTGCCGCGTGGGACTCGGAGCCGCAGTTGGCGGAGCGGATGCGGCGGATCCGGGAGATGCTCGTGGCGACCGGGCGCATGGGCGGGGGCCAGCTGGGCGGGGTCCACTAAAAGCGGTGGGTGGGGCTTGGCGAGCGCCCGGCCGACCTTTTCGAAAAGGCCGACGTCCGTTGGATCCCTGATGGACCTGATGGACCTGCGCGAGGCGGAAGGATGATCCGCAGGCGTCCCGATCAACAAGGATGAGAGTGGCGGAAGGGGGGGGATTCGAACCCCCGGAACCAGTTACGGTTCGTTCGATTTCGAGTCGAGTGCTTTAAACCGGGCTCAGCCACCCTTCCATGAAGAGGCAAGCGGGGTGGATACTGATTGAGGCTGAACGCCGCTGCAAAGGAAATTTTGGGGCGATTGGTCGCGTGGGTCGTATGGCTTTGGTTGGACGCGGCGGGATGCCTTCCGGGCGGTTGATTCCGCACAAAAACGCTAATGCAAGTTTTTGGGATGGGTCATATCGTGCGTAAAACGTCACGAAACCCCCTCAATTCCAAATTTTCATGGCCCCTTTCTCCTCCTCGAATTGCATCCGGCTCCTCCTTGTATCCAGTCTGGGCGTCGCCCTGTGGAATCCCCAGGCGACCACCGCTGCGGAACCAAAACGCGTGGTGGTTGTCACCGTGACAACGGGTTTTCGGCACAGCTCGATTGCCACTGCCGAGTCCACCCTGCAAAAGCTCGCCGATGAGTCCAAGGCGTTCACTGTGGCCGATTCCGTGCGTCAGCCCGCGGTGGTGGTGCCTCGGAAGCCGAGGAAACCCGCGGAGCCCAAGCCGGACGCCGACGAGAAGGCCCGGCAAAAATACGCGGCGGAGCTCAAGCGGTACGAAGCCGAGATCGCAAAATGGACCCCTGAGTTCGAGGCGAAGGCGGAGGCGCTCGATCTGCAGTTCTCAGCGGAGCTCAAGGAGGCGCTCGCAAAGCTTTCCCCGGAAAACCTCAAGGCGGCCAAGATCGACGGGGTGATTTTCGCGAACACCACGGGAGATTTGCCGCTGCCGGACAAGGAGGGTTTTGTGAAGTGGGTGGAGGAAGGGCACGGCTTTATGGCAATGCACTCGGCGAGCGACACGCTGCACGGGTTCCCGGGGTATCTCGACATGCTCCAGGGCGAGTTCGCCGGGCATGGTGCCCAGGTGCCTGCCGACTTGATCGCGGCGGACAAAACGCATCCGGCCAACGGGGGGATCGGAGACGCGTGGGAGCTCAAGCAGGAGGAGATGTACCTCATTAAACACCACGACCGCACCCGGCTGCGGACGCTTTGGTATCTCAAGCACCATCCCAACAAGGTGGAGGAGACGGGTTATTTTCCCGTGTCCTGGGTTCGCAACGCGGGCAAAGGTCGCGTGTTTTACACGTCCCTCGGGCACCGGGAAGACGTCTGGTCCGATGATTTGAACCTGCCCAACCGCGTGAATCCGCCCGAGACCAGCAAGAAATATCAGGCCCACATCCTTGGGGGCATCCAGTGGGCCCTAGGGCTCAAGGACGGCAGCACGGAGCCCAATCCGTCGGTGCAATAGTTCGGCCGGGTGGCGCCGAATGATTGATTGAGATCCGACGATGTCAGTGTCTGGGGGAGGGCGGCGCGAGGCGTTGCCCTCCCTCTTTGCTTGTGGGGGCGTCGCGGACGCACTCAGGGGCCCGAGGTCATTCGACTGAGGCGCATCGGGGGGAGATCCGGCTTCGCCTGTTTCCTGGATTTTGCAGGGTGCCGCGTCTTTTCGCTGGGACCGAGGCTGGGATACCGGCCTGGGGCCGCTCTTTTTTGAAAAAGGGGGTTGCAAACGCCCGATCAATTCCTATGTTCCTCGCCCTCCGTATGGCAAAAACAAGCTGGTTAGAAAAAGAGAAACGCAAGACGGCCACTGTGGCCAAATACGCCGCGTTACGCGCTGAATTGAAGGCCAAGGGCGACTACATCGGTCTTTCGCAGCTGCCGCGCAATGCGAGCCCCGTGCGTTTGAGCCGTCGCTGCCTGGCTTCCGGCCGTAAGCGGGCTTATATCAGCCGATTCAAGCTCTCTCGTATCGCCTTCCGCGAACTGGCCTCGAACGGGTATATCCCGGGCGTGACCAAGTCGAGTTGGTAACCTTGATTTTTTACCCTTTCTGTCGAGTCGCGGGGGAACACTCCGCGACTCGACTTGTTTTATGTACTTAGGCGGATCCGGGGTTCCTCACGTCTTTGCAGTCAGCGAGAGCCTCGCTTTGGAGTGGGGAGATCCCGGGTTGATCGGGTTGAAGCTGGCGGGGATTTTGGTGCTGGTGTTTCTGAACGCGTTTTTCGTGGCGGCGGAATTCGCCCTGGTGAAAATCCGCGGTAGCCAGCTCGACGCCATGATCGACGACGGCAACCGTGCGGCGGCATTCGCCAAGAAGATCACCCTCAACCTGGAGGCCTATCTTTCGGCCTGTCAGCTGGGAGTCACCCTGGCGAGTCTCGGTCTGGGGTGGGTGGGGGAGCCGGTGCTCGCGCAGCTCGTGCAGCCGCTTTTTCACAAGTGTGGCGTGGAGTCTGAAACACTGATCCGCTCCTTCTCGTTTGCGATCGCATTCTCGAGCATCACTTTTCTACACATCGTCCTGGGCGAGCAGGCACCGAAGATTCTCGCCATTCGCAAGCCGGTGCAGTCGACCCTGGCGGTGAGTCGCCCGCTGGCCCTGTTTTACGCCGTTTTCAAGCCGGCGATCTGGTTTCTGAATCTCGCCTCCAACGGATTGTTGCGGAGGGGCTTTCGTATTGAGCCGGTGCCGGAGCATGAACTCGCCCACAGCGAGGAGGAGCTGCGGCTGATTCTCTCCGAGAATGCGACCTCTCAGGAGGTGACCCAGCTGGGCAAAGAAATCCTCATCAACGCCTTGGACCTGCGGCGGCGCGTGGTTCGGGACATCACCACGCCCCGGGGCGAGGTCGTTTTTCTCAATACGGAGGACTCTTTTGAGGAGAATTTCAAGGTCGCCCAGCAGTCGCGCCACACCCGGTTTCCGCTCTGCGAGGGCCATCTCGATAACACGATCGGCTCCGTTCACATCAAGGACCTGCTGCCTCTGTCTCGCGAGCCGGAGCCGGATCTGCACAAGGTGAGGCGCGATATTTTTCCGGTGCCGGAAATGATGTCGCTTGAGAAGCTGCTCTCCCTGTTCCTTTCAAAACATGGGCATCTTGCGCTCGTGGTGGACGAGTTCGGGGGCACGGTGGGCATCGTGACGCTGGACAACGTGCTCGAGGAATTGGTGGGTGTGATCCAGGACGAGTTCGACGCGGAGCGTCCCGAGCTGCGGCGCCTGAGCGAAGGCGAGTTTTTGGTGGAGGGGACCTTGGGTCTTTACGAATTAAACGACCTGATGGGTTTAGAGCTTGAGAGCGCCGATGTGAGCACCGTGGGGGGCTACGTGACCCATCTCATCGGGCACCTGCCCAAGCAGGGCGAACAGACGCGGGTCGAGGATTACTTGGTCACCATCACCAAGACCGACGGTCGGCGCGTGGTGGAGCTCCATTTCAAGCGTCAGACGTCCGAGGCGGCTTAAAGAGGATTGCGGCTCCGGAGTTCAGGAGGGGATCCAGGTCTCGATGTCTGGGGGAATCACAGCTTTGGCGCCCATTACATGCCTTGGATGCGACGGCAGCAGGGGTTGCCCCTTGGTGGCGCGACCTGGGCCTGCTTAAGGCGGGAGAACGGGTTGTCGTTCGTAGAACCGAAACCGCCCTTTTCGGAAGCCGCGGGAAAGTGGAGCCGGCTTTTCGTCAAAGATTGGGGACATGGTGCGGGGCAGACCGCGGCCAGTGTGGATGCCTCCTACGCGTGCTCCTGCGCTTCCTGGAGCTCCTTGAGCAGAGCCAGCTGCCTGCCATGCTCACTCTCGGCTCCACTTCCGTTCCCGGCTGGTCGAGATCGCTGCCATGTGGCGAATTGCCAAGTTCCACTGCGTAGCGTAGGGCTTCCACAGCAAGATGAAGCTCATCCAAAGAAGCCCCTCCCCCTCCATATCTTCACCCCAAACCCATCCCCAACCTTTGGCGTGGACCCGACCGTGATCCCACTTTTGTTCTCACCTTGCACCACCCGCGAGGGGTTTTTATTCGTAAGTCCCTGAAAATCAGGGGAAGAGCGGGTGAAGGGAATCGAACCCTCGTATGCAGCTTGGGAAGCTGCCGTTCTACCATTGAACTACACCCGCGAATAGAAACTCATTCCATGAGTCCCGAGCCACGGCTCCTCTTCGTCGCGTTTGGCGACCAAGGAGCGCAAAGAAAATCAGATCCGCGTGTTATTGCCAAGACACAACATCGTCGCTGTTGAGTAAAGTATTGTCTGCGCTTCCTCCGCTGGGGAGTTTGCCGAGGGTTTGGTCTTTGCCCAGGGACCAGGCGATGACCCCGGTGCGCGGGCTGTTGCCCGCATCATAGTTTCTATAAACGCCGGCCAGATTGCAGACGTTGTCATAATTGGCGTCGACCATCACGCAGTACTGTGTGCCCCACGGATCAAAGAAGCTGCCGGTGGTTGCGGGCGCTGCTGCCCCGGGCGCTGCGCCCACTGCGGGGTCCTGAAAACCGCCCCTGGGTTGGTTGGTGTTCGTGACCGATTTACCCTCGAAAAAAACGATCTGGCGCGGGTTGTTCTTATGGCCAGTGTTGACTTTGGTCGAAGGCGACCCTGTGACAGTGTTGTCATCGATGCCGCGCAGCACGTAAAAAAGCTTTGAGTTGTCGCCCGTATAGGTGGCGCTGGTGGCACCCGAATCCTTCCCGACATACTGATCGCCCGCCGGGGCTGCGGCGGTCATTGGGGGATACTTGCCGTACTCGGTGTAATAATGCCTCACCGCCGCGACGATCGCCGTGACGTCGTTCTTCGCCTGCGTTTTGCGCGCGCTTTCTTTGACTGCGCCCACTGCGGGAAAGAGCAGTCCCATCAGAATCGCGATGATGGAGATCACCGTGAGAAGCTCAATCAGTGTGAACCCGCGTGCGGCCAGGGCACGGGAGCCGGTTTTGGGAAGGCGCCCGTCGGCGAAGGACTCGGTGTGCCGGGCGAACGACAAGGACAGGGGGGAGGGTTTCATGGGGGAGAATGTAGAGAGAAAGTTACTGGACTCGTTGCGGTTGACAATTGAAATTCCGGGTGGCGGCCGCTTGGTCAGCACAGAAGCCGGAGTGATCTATGCACTATCAGGAGCAGCATTTGGAATCCGCCGAGGGCGGCAGGCTCTATGTCAGGGCGCACCGGGTGGATGGTGATATCCGGGGGGAGGTGGTGCTCACCCACGGGCGAGGGGAGCATTGCGGTCGATACAGCCACGTGGGTGACGCTTGCGCCGCGCGCGGTTTGCGGCTCTGGAGCTACGATCTGCGCGGCCATGGACGTTCCAGCGGTCGGCGCGGGGATTTGCCGAGTTACCGGCTTTTTTTGGAGGATCTCGATGCGGTGGTGGCGCAGGCGAGCGGGGAGCTGCGCCCGGTTTTTCTTCTCGGCCACAGCCTGGGAGGCCAGATCACCCTCAATTATCTGGATCGCCACCCGCACTCCTGCCAGGGGGCGGTGGTGGCTTCCCCTTACCTGCGTCTGGCGTTTGCGCCACCGCGTTGGCGTCTGGTTTTAGCCCGGCTCGTGGGCGCCTTGTGGCCTGCATTCACTCAGGAACCCAGTGTGCGTGCGGAGCATCTTTCAAGGGATCTGGCGCACCTGAGTTCCATGCCCGATCCGGAGCTGATGCATCGGCGGATTTCGGCGCGGATGTTTGAGGCCATCCGCCGAGGAGCGGAACACGCCCGGCTCGCTGCCGGCCGCATAGGCACGCCGCTTCTGCTGTTGCACGGCGAACAAGACCCGGTGACCTGTGTGCGGGCGACGCGGGAGTTTTTTGATCAATCCGTTTCGCGCGACAAGACGCTCAGGACATACCCTGAGATGTTGCATGAGACGCACAATGAGATTGGGCGGGAGCGAGTGATTGAAGAGGTGTTGGATTGGATCCTAGCCCGAGTGGGGCCGCCGCAGCAGCCCTCGCAGAGACTGTGAAAGGTGCCTGCACGAGAGCGGGGATGCGTTGGGAAGCAGGAAAGCGAAGCGATTCTGAAGTTTACCCTTCCCACTTTGAGTTGGGCCCCTATAGTGCCCGCCTTTTCTCAACTTGGAGCCCTAATTTTATGTCTCAACATCGCAGCCTAAAAGGAGCCAGCACGATTGCGGCGAAACGCAACGTTTTGAAGCGCTTCGAACGCGTCGAAGTCCTCAAAAAACGCGGTCAGTTCAAAGCCGGTGACAAGGTCATCGGTTTGAAGAAAACCAAGCCCGACGAATAGGCCTCGAGGCTTCTTCCGGTGCGGCTTCCAAGCCGATCCGGCATTTTTCTTCTCTTCCAGATAAGGGCCGCGATTCGCAGCCAATCTGATCATTTCATTTCGCCCGCTTCCGTTTGATCACCAGCCGTTCCGCTGGCGATCTCGCGGATTGCGGGCGCGATTTTTTTTTTAGCGGAAAGCGTTCCTGTTTTCGGGCGGTGTGGAGAGTGCCCGCGCCCAGTTTTCCTCCGCAATATCGCCCGCTCGGGGCTCTTTCCCGATCAAGCAGTCAAGAATGACCCACTGAGTCGGATACTCAGTGGGTTGCGGGCTTGGCCCGGGGCGGCGGCGCCACCCCGGATATGAGAAACCGCGTTCGGGATTAGCCCTCGAACGCCGTGGCCACCAGGGTGGCGTTGTGACCGCCGAATCCGAAGGAGTTGTTCATAGCCACCTTGATCTTCTTTTCGCGGGCCTGATGCGGAACGTAATCGAGGTCGCACTCAGGATCCGGGTTGTCGAGGTTGATGGTGGGCGGGACCACCCCCGTTTTGAGGGCCATCGCGCAGACGATGGTTTCCACGGCCCCGGCGGCGCCCAGAAGATGGCCCGTCATGGATTTGGTGGAGCTGACCATCGCCCCCGCATCGCCCGGAGCGTTGGCGCGTCGGGCGTGGTCGCCAAAGAGAGACTTGAGCGCCTTGGTCTCACAAATGTCGCCCATCGGGGTGGAGGTGCCGTGCGCGTTGACGTAATCGACGTCCTGGATGTTGAGCCCGGCTTTATCCAGCGCCATTTTCATGCAGCGAGTCGCTCCCAGTCCCTCTGGATGGGGGGCGCTCATGTGATAGGCGTCCGCTGTCAGGCCGTATCCGGCGATTTCCCCGTAGATTTGGGCGCCTCTTTTCAAAGCGTGCTGGAGCTCCTCGAGCACCACGACTCCGGCGCCTTCGCCCATGACAAAACCGTCGCGGTCCTTGTCGAACGGCCGGGAAGCCCGTGTGGGATCGTCGTTGCGGGTGGAGAGCGCTTTCATGGCCGCAAAGCCCCCGATGCCCAGGGGAACCACTGTGGCTTCCGATCCGCCGGCGGCGAACACATCGGCGTCGCCGTCGCGGATCATCCGCCAGGCTTCACCAATGGCGTGTGCGGCGGTGGAGCAGGCTGAGACGGGGGCAAAATTTGGGCCGCGCCATCCGAACTCCATGGAGACCAGACCGCTGGCCATGTTGGAGATCATCATGGGGATCATGAAGGGCGAAATCCGGCTGGGGCCCTTCGTCATGAGCACGATATGCTGGTCGGCGAGGCTTTTGAGGCCCCCGATGCCGCTGCCGATCATGACCCCGCAGCGTTCCGCCTGCTCGTCGCTGACCTGGAGCAGGCCGGCGTCGGTAATCGCCATCCGGGCCGCGGCCATGGCCAGTTGCGAATAACGGTCCGCCCGGCGCGAATCTTTGGGATTACTAAACCATTTCACCGGCTCGAAGTTTTTGACCTCGCCGGCGATCTTGCAGTCGTATTGGGCGACGTCGAAGAGGGTGACGGGGCCGATCCCGCTGACTCCCTGGGTTACGGACTCCCAGAATGTCTGGAGATCGTTCCCAACCGGCGACACGACGCCCATGCCTGTAATGACGACTCTGCGAGGGTGACTCATAAAAAGGGCGCTACCACTAGGGGATTCAGCGGTTGATGCAAATGGAATTTGTGGGGGGAAATTCGGCTTTGAGGTCTTCGAAAGCTCGAGGGCTTGTTTTTCGTTCAATGCACGGCTGCGGGTCGTCGTTCACAAACGGCGCAGGGCAACGGCATCAAAAAGAGTCCGCCGCCGGGCGGGTTCTCCCAACGGCTGCGGCGACCCTTTCCCCGAGCTTTTCAGGGCGGCTCTCAGGCGCCGGCTTTGACCTCGATGATGTCGTGCGGTGAACTCTCGCGTTGGCCCGCAGGCGTGACCCGGATGTAACGGGCTTTTTCTCGGAGCTCCGGCAGTGTGCGCGCCCCGAGGTACCCCATGCCACTCTGAAGACCGCCCCCCAAGTGGGTGAGCACGGTGTCCAGGGGCGGGCTGACCTCCTTGAGCGCTTCCACGCCCTCCGCAGCCACTTTGCGGGCGGTGTCTTTGCTGGTGTGTCCGTAACGCGCGGCGCTGCCCGCTTGCATTGCCGCGATGCTGCCCATGCCCCGGTACTGTTTATAGAGTTTGCCGTTGATCTCGATGATTTGGCCCGGGGACTCCGGGCACCCGGCCAGCAGCCCCCCGCAAATGACCCCGTGGGCCAGCGTGAGCGCTTTGACGATGTCTCCCGACTTCGTGATGCCACCGTCGGCCAAAATCTTGACCCCGCGCTGAGCGGCGGCCTTGGAGGCCACGTAAAGGGCCGTCAGCTGCGGAATGCCCACACCGGCGACGACCCGGGTGGTGCAGATCGAGCCGGGGCCCTGTCCGATCTTGATGATGTTTGCCCCGCAATCGGCCAGATACTCCACACCCGCCGCGCTGGTAACATTGCCTGCGATAATCGGCAGCTCCGGGAACCCCTCCCGGATCAGGCGTACGGTGTCGCCCACCCCTTTGCTCAGGCCGTGGGCGGTGGACACGGCCACCACGTCCACCCCGCGTTCGATCAGTGCGCCCACGTGATGCAGGATGCGGGGCCGGTCGAGTTCCCCGTTCGCGGTGCGGGTGGCGATGACCGCCGCCCCGCAGAGCAGGCGGAAACTGTCGTCCCGGGCGGGTTTGAGCTGGGAATGGCGTTCGTGCAGGATGCGCTCGATGTCGCTTGCCGTGAAAAGCCCGCGGAGATGATCCGCGTCATCCACCACGAGCAGTTTGTGGATGCCGATGTGGTCGTTGAAGAAGCGGTCGGCCCGGGCGATGGGATCGCTGCCCAGCTCGCGTTCGTGGATCGTGTGGACCTGGGCGCGGTGCGTCATGGCGTGAGCCACGCCGATCCCGGCGTAGCGCGGCCGCATCACATGGCCGGGCAGGAGACCGAGCAACTTGCCCCGCTCATCCACCACGGGGAACGTTCGGAAGGTGAATCCTTTGGAGTCAATCAGCGCGAGCACTTCCCCAATGGTCTGATGGGGCCCCACCCGGATCGGGTCGGGGATCAGTCCGTGGATGTGGTTCTTCACCCGGCTCACCTCGCTGAGTTGCTGGCGCTCGGGCATGTTGCAGTGGATCAACCCCAGGCCGCCCGCAAGCGCGATCGCGATCGCCATGGGGGACTCGGTCACGGTGTCCATGTCTGCGGAGACGATGGGCAGATTCAGATCCAACCGCTCGTGAAGGCGCGTTTCGAGCACGGCGTCCCTCGGCAGGATGTCCGAGTAGAGGGTCGCCAGGGTGACGTCGTCATACGTCAATGCGGTGCCCGATTGATCGCGAAAGAATTCGTCAGCCTGCTTGTAGAAAGCGCTGTCGATAGAGAGTTCTGCCATGCGCAAACTTGCCAGCAGGGGATTGCGACTGAAAAGGCCAAAGTGCTCGCGGGCCCCGAGATTTTAACAGGCTTTGTGGACGGGCACGCCCGTGAGAGCCCGCGGCCTCAGAGCCGGGACCGTCGGCCGCGTTCGTTGAGCGCCGCGCAGCGCGGGCAGCGCGAGAGCGACCCGTCGCCAGGGTCTAGGAAGTCGAACCCGCACATTTTGCAGCGGAACACATGGCGGAAAGCGTGGCGCTCCCGTTTTCCCCGTCTCCACGCGGAAATCACCCAGGCGCCGAAAACCAGGGTCAGCATCAGCGCCAGGTAGATGAAAATGAGATCGTTGAGAGTGACGGGAATCATGGGCGACCCTTGGGCGCGTTCCCCGAAGGCGCATCGGCGTACAGGTCGTCCCCCCAGTAAAAAGTGGCCTCGCCCCAGAGCAGCTCGCCGTCCTGTGCCTCGAACGAGAGGTTTCTGAGATGCGCCATGGCTTGGAGATCCAGTTTCGCGTTGCCGCAGGATTTTTGGGCAAAGACGTGACGGACCTCCCCCTGGGCGCTGACTCCGATGAGGAAGCGCGCAGGCTCCAGCGCCCCCTCGCAGTGGGGGGCGGTGAAGGGGGCTGATTCCTTGAGATGCCGCCGCGCCAACTCCGCTGAAAAGCGCAGGCGCGTGGGGAAATCGGTTTTTGCGGGCGGATCGATCCCGGGCCGGGTGTTTCCGCTGCGGATCAGGGCCAGCGGGGATCGGATAGGGATCTCCTCAAAGGAGTCTGGTCTATCACTCAGCGGCCGGGCCGGGGTTCGGATTTCGGCGTAAGAGGGGGCATATTGTGTTCGGAGCAGCTGCGGTGGATCCAGGGGGAACGCCGTGGCGGTCTGGGCGGGGTCCTCCGCCTCGATCCAGCGCAGCAGCGGCGCGTGGGCGGGGTTGTCCTCGGAGAGCACTGCCACCCTGGGGGAGGGCGCCGGGAGCGTGGCGTGTTCGGGATACACCACGTGGAACAGAAAAAACGTGCCGACATGCGCCAAACCCGAGAGTAACAGGAACACGGGCATCCAAGGAAAGGTTCCCCGGGGGCGGCTCCAGCCGAAAAGCAATCCTTGGGGGCGGCACTCCGTTTTCGGCCGCGGGACGTTGAGGGCGCTCATCGCCGTTCGCGATTGGTCGCCAGCACCACGGAAAACCCCTGTCCGAGCGCTTCGTTCATGATCTGCATGACCGTTTCAACGGGCGTGCCGCGATCCGCCCGGATGATGAGTGAGCGGTCCTCCTTGGCTGAGTGGCGCAATTGCTCGGCGAGTTCCGCAATGCCGACCTTCCTGTTCCGGTGATAGATCGTCGGGGTCGGCGCCGAAATGACGCTCACGAGCTGGGCGTTGGGCCGGGGCTCCAATGTGAAGGCGGACCCGGGCAGATTCACCGCGAGCCCGGGCTGGAGCACGAACCGGGAGCTCATGGCGAAGAAAATCACCACGAGGAAAAGCACGTTGATGACGGGGATGACCCCGATCATCAGCGGATGGACCTTGAGATGGCGCGTGAGTTTCACCGCTAAACCCCGGCTACTCCAGGCGCTGCCGGACGATTGCGTTGGGGTTGGCGGGGGGGAACCCGATGATCTCGGGGCTTTTGCGATGGTCGCAGAGCAGATTGACGATCTCGATCCCGGCCCGCTCCATGTCGTGCATGAGCGCGTTGACCCTGGAGGAGAGGTATCCGTATCCCACGGCGCAGGGGATGGCGACCACGAGCCCGGCCGCGGTGGTCAGCAGGCTTTGATAGAGCCCGCTGGCGATGTCGGTGGAACTGGTAAACCCGCTCTGGGTTGAGATGTTCACAAACGCATCAATCAACCCGGTTACGGTGCCCAGAAGCCCCAGCAACGGCGCCACGCAGGCGAGCGTGACAAGAATCCCCAAGCGCCGTTCCAGCCGGGGCACCTCGAGTTGGCCCGCCTCCTGGACAATGTCCTTCAGCTCTTGCCGAGGCGCGTCATGGCGCAGGATGGCGGCGTGAATAACGCGCGGCACCGGGCCCGGCGTGGCGGCGCACTCGTGGAGCGCCTCGGAGAAACTGCGGCGCTGGAGAAGGTTGTTGAGTCCGCGCATGAATTCACCCACCCGAATCGACGCGCGATGGAAATAGCTGACCCGCTCGAGGAAAACCGCCCCGGCAAGCACGCTGCAGAACAGGATTAGCCACATCAGCGGCCCCCCCTTTTGCATGTAATCGATCATTAGGGCGGGGTTTATAGGGGATGGGCGGAGGTGTGGCAAGAGCACCTCCGCTGTGCCTGAAAACGGGCCCGTGCCCTCACTCCGGAGGGATTCTCTTGTTTGGCCCAGCGGCGGTGCGGCGCCGGGGGAGGTCCGGGGAGGCTCAAACAGAGGGCGGTTTCCCCCAGCTTTCGTCCGGGAGGAAAAGTCGCGGCCCGGGATTCCAAAAAAAAGAAGCGCATCGAGGCCCCCGCTGAACGGTCGGTTTTCGAAAACAAGATGGGGAGGGAAAGGCGGCCTGGAATTCATTCCAATAGGGGCTGCCTGGGAGGAGGA
>CAMARB010000058.1 GCA_945860355.1 Chthoniobacter flavus
TGGACACCGGTGCCATGACGGTGTTTCTCTACACGTTCACCGAACGCGAGAAAATTTACAACCTCTGCGAACTGCTCACCGGAGCCCGCTTCACCACGAGCTACACGCGGATCGGCGGTCAGACGCGGGATCTCCCGGAGGCTTTTATCCCCCTGCTCAAGAAGTTCCTTTCCGAGATCCCCGGCGTGATCGACGAGATTGATGCTCTGCTCAGCCGGAATCGTATTTTTGTCGATCGAACCAAAGACGTCGGCACGATCAGCAAGGAGCAGGCGCTGAGCTACGGACTTTCTGGCCCCAACCTCAGGGGCAGCGGCGTGGATCACGACCTCCGCAAGAAAAACCCCTACCTGGGCTACGAGAACTACCAATTCGACATTCCTATCGGGAGCGTTGGGGATTCTTACGACCGTTACACAGTCCGGATGGAGGAGATGCGCCAGTCGGTTTCCATTCTGCGCCAAGCGCTGGACAAACTTCCCGACGGCCCGGTGAACGTGCAGGACCCCAAGAACTTCGCCCCTCCGAAAACCACGGTGCTCACGAAGATGGAGGAGCTCATCCACCATTTCATCCTGCACACTGAGGGACCGGACGTGCCGCAGGGCGAAGTTTATTTCGGAGCTGAAAATCCCAAGGGTGAGCTTGGGTTTTATATCCACTCGCTCGGGGGCGGAACCCCGCACCGGCTTAAGATCCGCTCTCCATCGTTCGTGAACTTGAGCGTTCTTCCTGAAATCCTACCGGGACACATGATGAGCGACGTGGTCGCCATCCTCGGCTCGCTCGATTTCGTAATGGGAGAATGCGATCGATGATTTCCGGGATGGCCCTGGATAAGGCCCTCTTAGCCCGCACCGCTAGCCAGATGGGTTTTTCCGATTGGATCTCCACCCGGAACGTCGAGGGAGCGCTCTGCGATTCAGAGTCCGAGTTGAGACCGACAGACAACGGGGTCTCACCGAGGGGTGCAGGATTGCGGTGCCTTCCACCGCAGTTGAGGCCTCATTCACCGCATCTCCATCTTCCGCATCTTCAACTTATCTCCGGAGCTCTTTGCATGAGCCCGAACCAGGAACGCCCGCTCACATCATCCAAGCCATGAAGATTCCCGCCGAGCTTCTCTCTCAAATCGACGAGGCCATCTCTCATTACCCGGTCTCCAAACGCAGTGCGGCGCTTCCCCTGCTCCATCTCTGGCAGGAACACTTTGGTTTCATTTCGGACGAAGCGACGGTGTGGATCGCTCAGAAACTCGAACTGCAGCCCATCCACATCCTTGAGTTGGTGACGTTTTATCCGATGTTCCGCAGGGTGCCTGCGGGTCGTCGGCACATCCGAGTGTGCCGGACGCTTTCCTGCTCCATGGCCGGAAGCTATGAACTCCGCGACGCGATCGCGGGCGCAGCGGGAATCGACATCAAAAAATGGGAGGCTGGGTACTACGGGCATCCTCACGGCGACAGTGGTCACTCCCACGGTGTCACCGGGCATGACGTCCACAATCCCGGCCACGGGAACCCGGTGGCGGTCAGCGCGGACGGGAAATATTCCGTCGAGTTTGTGGAGTGCCTCGCCAGCTGCGGATCGGCTCCCGTTGCGATGGTCGACGACCTCTTTAAAGAGAACATCCGTATTCAGGACGCCAAAAGCCTCCTCTCCCTCGACAAATCCGACGCGACCCTGCCCCGCGTGCGCCCGCCCCATCCTCGGGAAAAGCGGGTCGTTTTCAAAAATATCGATCGCGAAGGCTGGACCAACGACATCGAGCGCTACGTCGCTGACGGGGGTTACCAGGAGCTGAAGAAGGCCCTCGGGATGAAACCCGAGGAGATCGTGAACGAGGTGAAGGCCTCCGGTCTTCGCGGCCGAGGCGGAGCCGGGTTCCCCTGCGGAGTCAAATGGGGCTTCATCAAACACGGGGGCCCCAAGCCCACGTATCTGATCTGCAACGCCGACGAGTCCGAGCCCGGCACTTTCAAGGACCGCTACATCATCCACCAAGATCCCCATCAACTGGTGGAGGGCATGATTATCTCCTGCTTTGCAGTGGGGGCCAAACTCGCATACCTCTACATCCGGGGAGAGTTCCCCGAAGGCGCCCAAATTCTTGAACGCGCTCTCAACGAGGCGCGGAGCCGCGGATTCCTCGGAAAAAACATTCTCGGCTCCGGATTCGACTGCGAAATTTACGTGCATCGCGGGGCCGGCGCCTACATCTGCGGCGAGGAAACAGGCCTGATCGAGTCTCTCGAAGGCAAGCGTGCTTATCCGCGGATCAAGCCGCCCTACTTCCCCGCTGTGCTTGGCCTTTACCAGTGCCCGACGATCGTGAACAACGTCGAGACACTCTGCGACGTGAAACACATCATCCGCATGAGCGGCGCCGAGTATGCCAAGCTGGGCAAACCCAACAACACGGGCACCCGGATCCTCTGTGTCAGCGGCGATGTTCAGAAACCCGGATACTACGAGGTGGAGGTTGGCTCAGTGACCCTTGGCGAGCTGATCCATGATCTCTGTGGTGGCATGAAGGAGGGCAGGAAACTCAAGGCGGTCATCCCCGGCGGTTCCTCCGCCAAGGTTCTGCGAGCCGGAGAATCCTTCAAACTCAAGGACAAGGAAATCGCCCTGGAAGATATCCCGATGGATTTCGACACCCTTGCCGCCTGCGGTTCCATGGCGGGGTCCGGCGGCGTGATCGTGATGGATGACTCCCGAGACATGGTGGAGACGCTCAACAACATCAACGAGTTCTACGCCCACGAATCCTGCGGACAGTGCACGCCGTGCCGGGAAGGCAGTTTGTGGATGAAGAAAATCACCGACCGGCTCCTCGCCGGAGGAGGCGTGGAACGGGATCCGGCGCTACTCAAGAATGTTGCCGACAACATCGCCGGGAAAACCATCTGCGCGTTCGGAGAGGCCTGCTCTTGGCCGACCCAAAGTTTCCTCGCCAAGTTCCAGGATGAGTTCCAGGCCCGATCCACAAAGGAACTCCCGCCGCCCATGCCACCGGAATACACCGGGGAGGAACTCGCCAAAAAAGAACCGATCCAGTCCATCCCCGCGCCGAGAAACACGGGCCGCGAAGTGATGGCACCGGCCGCCACTCAGTAACGTTTTCAAGAGACCGTCCCGACCGCCGCATTTCATTTATTCCTGCATGAGCACCGCCGCTCCCACCGAAGTTCAAATGCTCAACGTCCAGATCGATGGCGTCTGGATGCAATTCCCCAAGGGAACCCGCTTGATCGAAGCCTGCTCCCAAGCCCAAAAGTTCATTCCGCGTTACTGCTACCATCCCAAACTCAGCTCTCCCGGCAACTGCCGCATGTGCCTGGTTGAGTTGGGCATGCCGAAAATGACCCCCGACCGCAAGCCGGTCCTTGATGCGGACGGACGCCCTGAAATCGCCTGGATTCCACGGCCTCAGATTTCCTGCGCGCAGGATGTCTCCGAGGGCATGGCGGTCCGCACGGATTCTCCGATGGTCCAAGACTGCCGAAAGGGAGTCATGGAGTTCCTCCTCATCAACCACCCGCTGGATTGCCCGATCTGCGATCAGGCCGGCGAGTGCAGACTTCAGGAGTTCTCCGTCGAATACGGCAACGCGTCGTCGCGGTTTTTGGAGCGGAAAGTCAAAAAGCCCAAGAACGTCGAGCTGGGGCCCCGAGTCACGCTCGACGCCGAACGCTGCGTTCTTTGCTCCCGTTGCATTCGGTTCATGCGCGAAGTGGCCAACGACGATGTGCTGGGCTTCGTGGACCGTGGCAGTTTTTCCACCATCGCCTGCCACCCGGACCGGATCCTGGACAGCAACTACTCGCTCAACACCGTGGACATCTGCCCGGTGGGCGCACTCACATCGACCGACTTCCGGTTCAAGATGCGGGTGTGGTTCCTAAAGGAAACAAAAACGATCGATGTGAACGACGGGCTCGGGTGCAACATCACCGTGGGCGCTCGGCAGAACACGGTTTATCGGATCACGCCCCGGGAAAACAACGACGTGAACGGTGTTTGGCTCCCTGACTCCCACCGGCTCAACTTCAAGTATGTGGCTTCGGAGCAACGGCTCAAAACGCCGTTGGTTCGTGGAGAAACAGCGTCCTGGGAACACGCGCTGGAAACGCTGGCGGAGATCCTCAAAGCGCACGGTCCTGAGTCCATGGCAATCATCGCCTCAGCGCGCATGACCAACGAGGAGTTGTTCCTGGTCAGCCGACTCAGCGAACATCTCGCGGTCAACCAAGTGGATGTCGTGCCGCGCACGGGGGAACCCGACGGCATTCTGATTCCGGCGGACCGCAACCCGAACACGAGCGGAGCCAAAGCTCTCGGCATCTGCGGTTCCACTCCCGGAGCGAGGCTGCCCGGCATCGCAGAGCAATTGAGGAAAGGCTCGATCAAAGTGCTCCTCTGTTTCGAGGACCCTGCCCACTGCGGTTTAACGGAACATGATCTGTCAAAGGCGACGCTCCTTTGCGTGGATATCCTTCCCAACCGCTCAACCCCCTTTGCCGCCGTTGTCCTTCCCGGCTCCGCCTGGATTGAAAAACGAGGCTCGATGGTTAACATCCGCGGCCGACTCCAGCGCCTTAACCAGGCGACGCTTCCTCCCGCTGAAGCGAGGAATGACTGGGAAATCCTCTGCGACATCTTGCGAGTCACCGGAGGTTCGAATCTCCCGTCGACCATTGAGGAGGTTTTTAAACAAATGTCGGCCGCCCATGCCGCTTTTGGCGGATTGACCCTGAGTAAAATCGGCGATTTGGGCGTTTCCATTGCCGACTCCTTACCTCCTTCTGACCACTAGACCGTTTTTATGGATTTCTTTGGTTCCATTCCGTGGCTTCTCATCTTCACTTCATTGGCCAAGACGATCTTTCTCGTCTTCTTGGTGGTGCTTCCGATGGTGAGCTACACCGTCTATGCCGAGCGTCGGGTCAGCGCTTTGATTCAAGATCGACTGGGGCCAAACCGCACAGGGTTCCCACTCACGCTGCTGGGGTTTAAGAAAGATTTTTCCCCCTTCCTTGGCGGCTTGGGCCAGCCTATCGCGGACGCCGTGAAGTTCCTGCTGAAGGAAGACCTCACTCCCGGGCACGTCAACAAGCCCTATTTCTGGCTGGCGCCTGCGCTTGCGATGATGCCCGCTATCGTCACCCTTTCCGCCGTTCCGTTCGGCAGCGAGCTTTTCGGATACAAGATGGTGGTCGCCGACATTAACGTCGGGCTGCTCTTCATGTTCGCGATCTCCAGCGTCAGCGTCTACGGAATCGTGCTGGCTGGGTGGTCCTCAAACTCCAAATATCCGTTCCTGGGCGGCATTCGGAGCACATCGCAGATGATCAGCTACGAGCTTTGTATGGGGCTCAGCGCGGTCCCCGTCCTTCTGGTTACCGGCTCCACCGGTCTTTCTAAAATCGTCAACTATCAGGTGGAACACGGCTGGTTGCTCGCTCCGTTCACGGACGGCGGTCTTCAACTCCGGGAGGTTCTCCTCATTATCCCGATCTTCATCGCATTCATCACGTTCACGATTTCGATGTTTGCCGAGACGAACCGGTTGCCGTTTGACCTGCCGGAATCAGAAACGGAACTCGTAGCGGGTTATCACACGGAATATTCGTCGATGAAATTCGCCCTCTTTTTCTTGGGTGAATACACGGCCATGATCGCGGGTTCGGCGCTGGTTGTCGTTCTCTTTTTGGGCGGCTGGCATGTCCCGTTCATCCCGGACGGTAGCCACGGGGCCATTTTCGGTTTAATCAACATCGCCACGTTCTTCGGCAAGGTCGCACTCCTGTTGATTTGCTTCATCTGGGTGCGATGGACCCTTCCGAGATTCCGTTACGACCAGCTCATGAAGTTGGGCTGGCTCTATTTGTTCGAAATCGCGCTGGTCAACATCTTCATCACAGCCGGCATTCTGGCCTACACCAAATAAACCGCCATGGCTTACACTGTACCACGTCCAAAACTCACGTTCGCAGAGAAGCTTTATCTCCCGAACATTGTTGCCGGTCTCGCGATCACTTTTAAGCATCTCAAGCGGATGCTGAAGGGGGAGACCAAGGTGGTTATGCAATATCCCGAGGAAAAGTGGGATAAGAGCATGCCAGAGCATTACAGAGGCGCGCCCACGCTGGTCACCGATCAGCATGGCCGGGAACGCTGCGTCGCGTGCCAGCTCTGCGAGTTCATTTGCCCTCCCAGAGCGATTAAAATCACGCCGGGTCATATTCCCGCCGAAAACGCCTTCGCAAAGGTGGAGAAATACCCTGCGGCGTTCGATATCGACATGATCCGCTGCATTTACTGCGGGATGTGCGAGGAGGTCTGCCCGGAACAGGCGATTTTCCTCAGGAAGGACTACGCCATTACCGGCACCAGCAGAGAGCAAATGCTGCACAACAAAGAGAAACTCTATGAGTTGGGGGGCGTGTTCGACGGCCTCATCCATAAATGGAATCCCGAGAAATGACGGTCACGAGTCCAGCCTCCTCCATTTCTCGCATCACCGTGCGCCTCCCGCGCAGATCGCCAAGCCCTTGCCTCTCTTGTTTTCCCGGCTAACTCTATGTCGCCCGTACTCTTTTGGCTATTTACGCTCCTGATGCTCGGCTTTGCCACCTCAGTCGTTGTCAATCGCAACCCGGTTGCCAGCGCCCTTAGCCTCGTTGGTGCTTTTCTCGCGTTAGCTGCGTTATTCGTGGGCCTCGACGCATATTTTATCGCGGTGATCCAGGTGCTTGTTTACGCGGGTGCAGTAATGGTGCTCTTTCTCTTCATCATTATGCTCCTGGACCTGAAGGCCGAACAACGGCGTCGTTTCAACATCGTCACCCTGCTGGGCGGTAGCATCGTCGCGGCGGGATTCATCGCTGAACTCACTGCGCTGCTCTCCAAATTCCAGCTAGGAAAGCGGGGATTCCCCACCCTGCCCGGTGCCAAGCCCGTCGACGACGTGTATCAGGTCGGGATGACTCTTTTCACCACCCACAATCTTCCGCTGCAAGTAACCGGCGTTCTCATTCTGGTTGCCACCATCGGAGTGATCATCCTTTCCCGCAGGGAGTTGAAGTAAACCAACCATCGCGGCTGATCCCATGAGCCTTACCCTCAACCACTATCTTTTCGCCAGTGGCCTCCTCTTCTCCATCGGCTTCGCTGGAGTGCTGCTGCGCCGAAACATTCTCACCATTTTCATGTGCTTGGAGCTCATGCTCAACTCGGCGAATCTGTCGCTTGTAGCTTTCAGCCGCTTCAATGTGGGCCCCGAAGGCCTTCCCAATTACAACGCACAGATCCTCGTTTTCTTTATTATCACGGTTGCGGCGGCTGAAGTCGCCGTAGGCCTTGCAATCATCGTTGCACTTTTCCGTGCGCGTCAGACCACTCACGTCGAAGACATCAGCACGCTCAAATTCTAAGGCATGGACCCACATCTTCCTTGGTTTATCCTAATAAACCCGCTGGTCGCAGCAGCTCTCATCCACATCGTCCTCAGACGCTCTCCGAGCAGCGCGGCTTTTATCTCAGTGTGTTCCGCCTGTTTTGGTCTGATTGCGGCCATCGGGGTGTGGTTCTCTCACACCCCGGCCGAGAGCATTGAAGTGCCTTGGTTATCTCTTGGAGATGACCTCCGAATCCCGATCGGGTTCACGATCGATTCCCTCAGTAAAATCATGCTCCTGGTAGTCACCGGCATAGGGGCGCTGGTGCATATCTACTCCACGGTTTACATGGCTTCCGACGCTTCGAAAGCGCGCTATTTCGGAAACCTCTCTCTCTTCATGTTCTCGATGCTCGGCATCGTGCTGGCGAACAACTTCGCCATGATGTTCATCTTCTGGGAGCTAGTGGGTTTGAGCTCGTATCTGCTCATCGGCCACTGGTTTTCGAAAGAGACGGCAGCAGCCGCGGCGAACAAAGCGTTTATTACCAACCGGATCGGTGACTTCGGATTCATGCTGGGTATCCTGATGCTGTGGGCCGCAACGGGAACCGTAGTGTTTCCGGAACTCTCCGCGAAGCTCGCGGATATTCAGCTGAGTCCCGCCTATCTCACGGCAGCCGCCCTGCTGATCTTTTGCGGCACCCTAGGGAAGTCAGCGCAGCTCCCATTACACGTCTGGTTACCCGACGCGATGGAGGGTCCCACTCCGGTATCCGCCTTGATCCATGCTGCAACCATGGTGGCTGCCGGCGTTTATATGCTGGCGCGCTCTTACTTTCTTTTTAGCGCAGCCCCTGCCGCTCAAGACGTCATTGCGTGGATTGGCATACTCACAGCCGTCATGGCCGCGCTGATTGCCACGCAGCAGGACGACATCAAGAGGATCCTAGCTTACTCCACTCTGTCCCAGCTCGGGTATATGGTGTCCGCAGTCGGGTTGGCGGCCCCCGACGCGGCGATGTTCCATCTTTTCACTCACGCATTTTTCAAGGCCCTCCTTTTCCTGGGAGCAGGCAGCATTATCCACGCACTCCATCACGAGCAGAACATTTGGAAAATGGGCGGCCTCTCCGGAAAGATGCGCATGACGTTCGCCTGTTTTGTTGTTGGTTACCTTGCACTCATCGGTTGCCCTGGCTTGAGCGGATTCTTCTCTAAAGACCTGATTCTTCTCGCCGCGTGGAACAGCAACAAGCTGATCTTTCTTCTAGCTCTCTTAACCGCGTTCCTCACCGCCTACTACATGACCCGCTTGGTGGTCGTTGTATTCCTCGGCAAGGGCCGGTCCCATTCCACAGACCACGCTCATGACGGTCCGGCTGCAATGACGCTTCCTTTGGCAATTCTCGCCGTCCTCTCGATAATCGCCGGCTGGGGCACTGAACCATTCTTCTCCCACAGCTTTCAGGGGCTGCAGCATCCTGCGCACTCATCGTTTGTATTGGCCCTCGCTGTTTCTGTTTTCGCATTGGGCTCCTTCGGAGCCTGGAAAATTTATGCCGGCAAGACAGAGGAACCCATTCGCTTCCTCCCATTCTTCCTCGATAAGTTCTACTTTGATGAAATTTATGCGGTGTTGATCGCGTGCACCCACGATTTGTTGTCCCGAATTGCGGCTTGGGCGGACAAGTGGATCCTAGACAGCGTGGTGGTGCGGGGCTTGAGCGGCGCGACTTGGGGATCTGGCTTCCTGCTCAGGTTCCTTCAAGTTGGAAATTTGCAGGCCTATTCGTTCCTGTTCGGAATAGGCATCGTGATCCTGGTTTATTTACTCGTACTCGGCAAATAAACGAACCGAACGACTTATCACCCAACAGTTCGCAGCGCTCCCTTATCCAGCCAACTCGATGCGTCGTTTGCTCATAACTTCAGTTTACCGTGCTTAACCTTATTCTTCTACTTCCATTCGTAGCAGCCCTTCTTGTCCTGTTAGGGGCACCCGCTCGGAAGACTGCGCTCATCTCTAGCTCCGCTACGTTTCTCCTCTCTCTTTACACTCTGCTTTCCTATGACCAGGCAAAGGCGGGCTTTCAATTCGTCTTCAGCAAAACCGTAGTTCCAGACTGGGACCTGAAGTATCTTCTCGCTGTCGATGGCTTAAGCTTATTGATGCTCCTTCTGGCCTCTGTTGTCGCTCTGGCCGCAGTCTGGGTCACCCCTCGAATTGAGCGCCGCGAAAACCTCTTTTATTCATGTATCCTCCTCATTTCCGCAGGCGCCATCGGAGCATTCGTATCTCAAGACCTGTTCTTCTTCTACGCATTCCATGAGGTCGCCCTCATTCCGACGTTTCTTCTGATCGGCATCTGGGGTTCGGGCGATCGCAGAGCCGTGGCCTGGAAAATTACAATCTACCTTGCCTTGGGAAGCGCCATTCTCCTCGTGGGACTCCTTGACCTCCATCACGCCATTCCGACCGGCCAGCGCACTTTCGACATGATCAAGCTGGGGCAGCTCTCAGGCTCAGGGCTCATCCCTGCTGCGGCCCAAGCCCGCCCGTTCGTTTTCTTACTGGTTGGATTTGGCATCCTAGTGTCCCTCTTCCCATTCCACACATGGGCTCCTGCCGCTTACGCTTCTGCACCCGCACCGGCGGCAATGCTCCATGCGGGAGTCCTCAAGAAGTTCGGCCTTTATGGTTTAATCCGTTTGGCGCTTCCCCTTTTGCCTGACGGCGCCAAAACCTGGGCCTGGCTTCTTCTCATTCTTCTCGTTGGCAACATTATATACGTCGGCTTCGCAACCATTGGCCAGAAGAGGCTAGACCTGATGCTGGGGTATTCCAGCGTGATGCACATGGGATATATTTTCCTAGGGATCGCCTCATTCAACCAAGTCGGAGTTACAGGCGCATCTCTCCTCATGTTCGCCCATGGTCTTTCCATTGCGACGCTCTTCGGGTTGACGGGCTATCTTAGGCAATTCAGCCCGACTCTAGCGTTTGACTCTCTTGGCGGACTCGCCAAACAAATGCCCTTCCTTGCCGCCACGTTCGGGGCCGCCGCATTCGCTTCTATTGGACTTCCGGGTTTCGCCAATTTCGCCGCGGAACTCCTCGTATTTTTCGGTGCCTACAAAACATCCTTTGCGGCACCTCTCTCGGGAAATTTCAAGATCGCCACCGGATTTGCACTGTGGGGGGTAGTGATCTCGGCAGTTTACATGCTCCGAGCTTACCGTGCCGGTTTTCTTGGCCCGCAGAAGGCTGATTCCGCAAACTGGACCGACCTCACAGGATCGCTGAAACTCCCCTTCATCCTGCTCCTTGGATTCCTCGTTCTTTCGGGTTTCTTTCCTAACCTGCTTCTCAATCTTGTCAGGCCCGCCCTCCAAGTGCTCCTAGCCCACTGACTTGCCTCCCTTTAAGGTAGTTTTCCTAGCGGATACCCCCCCCCGGCAAACTGCATCTCGGATCCCTCTCTATTAATCGCTTCCCATGCCCGCACCGCTTTCACCGATTACGCTAGAAATCATTGTGCTCCTTCTGGGCATCTTTCTCTTGCTCTCCGAGTCGTTCTCTAAGAGCGGAGACAAGTCTTGGATGGCGCGCTTCTCCATCTTCGCTCTCGCTGTCACATTCGCTTGGTCGTTTTTCACCACGGGCGATGCCGGAGTAGACTTGGCCAGTTCGTTCTATTCCGCCGACCCCTCTGCCCTTTTCTATAAGCGGATTGCGCTCTTAAGCACGATCTTCGTGCTGGTAATGTCTTTGGATTACCTCCCGACCCTTCGGCAATTTATCCCCGGCTCGACGGTTGGCGCCGGCGAGGGTGAGTTTATCGCGCTCCCTGTATTTACCTGCGCAGGGCTGATGTTCATGGCGTCCGCCGTCGATCTGCTTCTGGTATTTGTCTCACTGGAACTGGTGACCATCAGTTTCTATATTTTAGTCGCATACATGCGCCGCCAAAGCACATCCCTGGAGGCCGGCGTTAAGTATTTGATTCTCGGCGCGCTGAGCACTGGATTCCTAGTCTACGGCATTACGTGGATTTTCGGCGTGACCGGAGAGACCAACCTGATCCGGATTGCTCAGGTACTGCCTGCACAGCTTGCGCCGGGGGGACGACTTGCTGGCTCGGAGAGCGGTCTCCTGTTTGGTCTCTGCCTTTTTATTGCCGCCTGCGGCTTCAAGGTTGCAGCGGCCCCCTTTCAATTCTGGGTGCCCGATGTCTACCAGGGCGCGCCGACGCCCGTCACTGCTTTCTTGTCCGTAGGATCAAAGGCGGCGGGATTCATCGTTTTGATGCGGGTTCTCGAGCCGTTCCTTAGCCAGGCATCCATCGCTGCGAAGTTGCTCCCGATACTCGGGATCCTGGCGGCGGCCAGCCTCATCTACGGTAACCTTGCGGCAATGGTACAGGACAACCTTAAGCGTCTTTTGGCCTACTCCAGCATCGGTCATGCCGGTTATCTCTTGCTAGCCCTGGCGTGCGTCGCACCCACGGACTCTTCCTTCGGGCATAGTGGGGTAACAATCTCGTTCTACCTTGCGGGCTATATGATCATGACCCTGCTCAGCTTCACGATCCTCATCGTCGTTGCGAAACACTCCAAGGGTGACGATATCTCGCATTTCAACGGCCTGTCCAAGCGTTCTCCGTTTCTTGCCTTTGCCATGCTCGTTGCCATGATGTCCCTCGCTGGCGTTCCGCTGACTGTCGGTTTCTACGGCAAATTCCTCGTATTCGCATCCGCTGTTCAACAGCAACAGTTCCTTTTGGTCGGTATCAGCCTGATTACTGTGGCCGCTGGCTTCTACTATTATCTCCGGGTCGTGGGTGCGATGTATTGGAAGGACTCCTCCGACGAAGCTCCGATTCGCGTTTCTCTCCTGACGAAGTTCTCGATCGCTTTGTTGGTTTTCGGCGTTGTTTATCTTGGAATCTTCCCCCAGCCGATTCTTAACATGCTGAGTTCCGCGTGGTAACAATGCTTGTTGCGGCTGGCAGATCGTCACGTCCGCCGAGTTCGGAGCCATTCACTCCTCTTGTCTCCAGGGTCACTCTTTAGTTAGGGGTCTCGGCGGCAGCCTCTCAGCTTTTGGCTGTAAAACTTACGGCCCACACGTGCTTCAGTTCACGGGCAGGCTTGAGTCGGCCCCGGAATTGAAAGGCAGTGTTAAAGAGATGGTCGAGCCCTTCCCATGAGTGCTCTCCGCAAAGACTTGTCCGCCGTGCGCCTGGACGATGTGCTTCACAATCGACAAACCGAGGCCCGTGCCTCCCTGCTCTCGGCTTCGCGCTTTCTCTACCCGGTAAAAGCGCTCGAAGATGTGGGGCAAATCGTTTGGGCCAATTCCCACGCCGTTATCGCAAACCTCGATCCGAATCTCTGAGTTGGAAGCGGAGGCTCTGATAGTCACCATGCCACCCGGCTGAGTGTATTTTACGGCGTTATCGATCAGATTATTGACGACCTGCTCTACCCTGAGGACATCTGCAAAAAGCACAGGCAAGAAATCGGGAAAATCGAGGATGATCCGTATATTCTTACGGCTGCTCCTTAGCTTCCAGTCATCGACCAGTTCACCTAAAAAGGTAAGCAGTTCAATCGGCTCGCGCTGAAGCTGCATCTCCCGGGATTCCAAACGCGCAACAATAAGAAGGTCATCCACGAGCGCGTTTAAGCGCAGCGCATGCCGATCAAGAACCGCAAGGTTATCCACGAGTTCCGAGCGAGGCATATCAGGACTGTCCTGCAAGTTTTCAAGATAGCCGCGGAAGATCGAGAGCGGGGTTCGGAGCTCGTGGGAAACATTAGCGACGAACTCTTTTCGCATTTCTTCAAGCTGCTTGAGCCGGGAAATATCCCGAAGGATCGCAACAACCCCCTCCTCACCCGAAGCATTGCGCATCGGGGTAACGCTCAGAGCGAGGTGCCTTGGGCTCTTTTGTCCGGACCAATACAACTCCCTCGACTGCGGAGTCCACGTCTTCAGAGCCAAGGTGACAATCTCGTCAACCGAAACCTCCCGGAGCAGTTGCAACACGCTCTGTCCCAGCGGATCAATCCCAAGATTAAACATGCGCGTGAGCGCAGGGTTCACGAGCCGGATTTTGTGCTGGCGGTCCACCACCAACACAGCCTCCTCCATACTCGAGAGAATCGTCTGAAGATTCATCTCCTGACGGCTCCGCCTCCGACGCAGCCGCTCTTGGGAGTCCGCCAGCTGCTCTAACTTTGTAGCGATCCGTGTGAATCGGCCCCCGTTGAAAAAAACAAAACTCTTCGGTTCTCGGCCGCCCGCGAGATCCTCGACAATCGTCTGCAGATGCCTCCAATGCTCAAGAAACCGGCTATATCTCCAACCCAGCCATCCGAGAACGCAGATGAGCAATAGGGCTAGAAACCACCCCATGGCATCGCCTCATATTGCCACTGCTCGTCTATAAAAAGACAGCGTCTAGCGGTCATCCCCCACAATGCGATAGCCAAAACCGCGAATCGTCTCGATATAATCGGCCGCCGCTCCCAACTTTTCCCGAACACGCCGGATATGCGTATCCACGGTCCGTGTGTCAATAACGCTCTCATAGCCCCATACATCATTCAGCAATGCATCGCGACTTTGTACCCGCCCTTTGCGTTCGATCAACAGTGCCAGCAGCTTGAATTCAGTCGCGGTGAACTCCACAGGCACGCCCTTTAGTAGGACCTGATAACGGGCCCGGTCGAGTTCTATATCGCCTAAACGAAGTGTTTGGGAATCATCGGAAGACGCATTGAGCCGCCTCATCACAGATTTCACCCTCAGAACCAGTTCCCTGGGACTGAAAGGCTTGGTGATGTAGTCGTCGGCACCCAACTCTAATCCAAGGATGCGGTCAATTTCCTCGGCCTTCGCAGTGAGCATCACGATGGGAATGGCCTTCGTCGCGGGATCCGCCTTGAGAAGTTTACAAACCTCCAGCCCGGTGATCCCGGGGAGCATCAAATCGAGAACGATCAGTGAGGGAAGTGAATCACGGGCCTGATCCAAAGCGCTATGTCCATCCTCGGCGCGGAGCACGTTATAACCCGCTGATTTCAAATTCGATGCAACCAAGTTGAGGACATCGACCTCGTCATCTGCGACGAGAATTCGTTTGTTGGCGGCTTTATTGGTCATTTGGGACAGTCGACCTTCCTGTGTCCCAAAGCGCACATCAAGCGACGGCTTGTAACAATTGCGTGCAGAAAACGGACATCGGCAAGTTAATCAGCCTGCGAGTCAACGCAATGGCTCATGGCTTGAGCTCTTGGTTGTTGAGGGCGTCGAGGATGACAAATTTCTCATGGTGGAAAGTGGGATCCCCACGGAAAGTAAGGCGGCCCGCGTATTTCCTCTCGATATCGATCAGGAGCTCCTCGTCTTCCGAGCGGAGTCGCGAGAGCACATGGGGATGGATCACGACCTTCACCTCGTGAATGGTGTCCTGATGGTTCCGCATCACCCGGTGCAACGCCCGCTGCAGCTCCACGCTCATTGTCATCGCGCTCTTCACTTTGCCGCGGCCCCCGCAATAAGGACACGCATCATAAACAGACCCGCTGATACTTTCCATGGCCCGCTGCCGGGTCATCTCCATCAAGCCAAGAGGCGAGATAGGCAAAACATGCGTCTTGGCTTTATCACGCTTCAAGCGGTCCTTCATTCTCTGATAAACGGTCTGTTGATCCTTCCGCGACTTCATATCGATGAAGTCACCAATGATGAGACCGCCGATGTTGCGGAGCCTCATCTGGCGCGCCATCTCGTCCGCAGCCTCGATGTTGGTCTGCAGAATTGTCTTCTCAACATCTTTGCCCCCCTTATTACGCCCAGTATTGACATCGATCGCGATGAGCGCCTCCGTTTCATCGATTACGATGTATCCCCCGCAAGGCAACCACACCTGGCGGTGAAACGCGTCGTCGATCTGTTTCTGGACCCCGTATTTTTCGAAAATCGGCTGGGTTTCCGCGTAATGCTTAATTCGTGAGGCCGAGCGTTTGGAAATCTGGCCCACCAATTCGGTCATGCATTTGACCGCATTTTCGTCGTCACAAACCACCTCATCGATTTCGTCGGTGAGAAAATCCCGAACGGTGCGTTCAATGAGATTGGGTTCCTGGAAAACGCAGCTCGCTGAGGGCTTCGTGCGCATGGCTTCCTCGATCGCTCTCCACTGCTCCACGAGCAAACCCAAATCGCGCACAAAATAGCGGGCGCGCTGCCCCTCTCCGACCGTGCGCACAATCACGCCCATGCCGGCAGGCACGTCGAGCTCCTTGAGAATCTTGCGCAACCGCTCCCGCTCCTTCGGAGATTCGATTTTCCGGGAGATACCGCTCTGGTCACTGTAGGGCATCAAAACCAGATACCGGCCCGCCAAACTCAGGTTGGTCGTGATCCTGGGCCCTTTCGTACTGATGGGCCCCTTTGTCACCTGAACAAGCACCTCACTCCCCACCGGGTAAATCGAGGGGATATCCTTGGCCGTGATCCTCTTTTTCTCCTTCTTGCCGCCGCCCACACGTTCCACCTCTTCGATGCCACTATCGAGAGCGGCAGGCAGAGCATCCCAGAAATGCAGGAACGCGTTTTTTTCAAAGCCGATGTCCACGAACATCGCCTTGAGCCCGTGTTCGATATTTTTTACGCGCCCCTTGAAGATGCTGCCTACAATGTTTCGGTCGGTCTGGCGCTCGATGGAGTATTCTTCGAGGACTCCGTTCTCGAGCAGGGCCACCCTGCGCTCGAGTTTTTCGGAATTTATAATGAGTTTGTTCCCTGTCTGCTTTGGAGCGAGACCCAGGAGTCTTTTCACACGTTCGGTCATTGAGATGAGAGTGGGGTAAACTTTGCTGAACACTGAGGGGTAAATTTAGCGACCACCCGTCCGGCCACTTTGCGCGGGCGCCGGACGTGGAGGGTCAGATTTTTTGGGACCAAAGAATCGTTCGAAAAACCCGCGTTTGTCGACCTGCGGTTTTTGAGGCGCGTTACGGGGCTGCACTTTGCCGCCCTGATCGGGATTCGCTCGAATGCTGGGAGTATCGTTAATTTGCTTTTCCTTTTTCTTCTTATCCGGCGTGTCCGCGTGATCCGCAGTCTCAAGATCCGCAGCGAGATCGCGGGGGGCTTCAGTCTTTTTGTAGTCGACCTCTTCAATGGGCGCAAAACTTCCCACCGCAGGGGCTAGGAATTTCAAACCTGGGTCGAAACCTTTCTCCAAAGCGAGGCTTTCCTCTAAAATTCTCTGCGCGATCGGCGCCGAGACACCACCGCCAGACTTTGCACCTTGGACAAACACGCAAACCGCGAACTTAGGGGCATTGTAGGGAGCAAAGCAAATAAACCAAGTGTGGTTATCCTTGACCCGGTTCACAGACCGCCCGTCTTTTACCTCCCTCCAAAACTGAGCCGTTCCCGTCTTACCAGCCACCTCGATTCCTTTGACGTGAGCCTTCTTGCCGGTTCCACCGGGCTCATTGACAACCTTCCACATCCCACGCCTGACGAGCTCCATTTGCTCCTCCGAGATACCACTGGCCCGCAAATCCGATTTGATGATGGGAGCGCGGGGCACCACGAGATTCCCCTCCTCATCCTTCAAATCACGCCCACTCTGATCCAAAATACGGTGGATCAGACGGGGCTGATAAGAGATACCACCGTTGGCGATTGTTGCCGTCACCATTGCCATTTGCAGGGGAGAGGTCTCCACGGACCCCTGGCCGATAGAAACGTTCGCTGTGTAACCGTCCGACCAGCGCGCGTTGGGCTCAATCCGCCGCAACCAGTCAGGTCCTGGCAAGATTCCCGGCGACTCCCCGGTCAGGGGCACCCCAGTGCGGCGCCCCAACCCAAGCGCATCGCCAATAGACTCGATATTCTCGATTTTTGCCGCATTTCCCCACTGATAAAAAAAGGCGTTACAGGAAAACTTCAGGGCATCGGGCAACGTCAAACCTCCGTGGGCCGGCATGTGCTTGTCCATCACCCAGCACTTCATGAACTTGGTGCCGTATGTGACGCCACCTGAACAATTAAAACCGCTTCTGCCGGTTAACCCCTTACGCAGCCCCGCAAGCGCAGAGACGGTCTTAAAAGTGGATCCCGGAGCGTAGCCCTGGATCGCACGGTTCGTGAGAGGATCGGTGTCATCCTCGTTGAGCTGATCCCAATCTGCTTTCGATATGCTGGGAATAAACCGATTTGGGTCGTAGGACGGAACCGAGACCATCGCGAGGATGTCGCCGTTTTCAGGGTTCACCACAACCGCCGCACCGCGACCGATCCGGGCGTCACGCAGCGCCTTCTCGGCAATGTACTCGATGCGCGCATCGATGGTTAGTTGCACATTATTGCCCTGTTGCGGCGCAATCCGCTTCAACTCCCGATCGATGGCGCCCTTGACGTTGCGCTCCATGATCCGAACACCCGGTTTGCCGCGGATATACTTGTCGAGGTGAGCCTCCACTTGGGTGAGCCCCTCCACATCCGGTTGGTAAAAATTATAGTCACGAATATCCGGCAACTTATCTAGATCCTTCGGAGCCCCCACGTAGCCCAGCAGATGCGCTCCCAGCGCTCCATAGACGTATTGCCTTACGGGTCTGATGGAGATGTCTACACCGGGAAGCCCCACATCGTGCTCGGAGAACTTCGCAATCGTGGGAAAGTCCAATTCCTCGAGGTAGGTGAAAGGAACGAGGGTGTTGTTCCGATAGTGCTTGCGCAGCCGCTCCGAGTTGTAGTCCTTGGCCAAATCAAGGTCGTGCAACCTCGGGATGATGCTTGAATTGACGATCTGAACAATATCGGCCTCAGAAAGCTCGGTCAGCATCTGTCGCACGGGGGCTTTGTACTGGGTTTTCGGGACCCAACCATTCTGCTTCCTAAAGCCATGGACCATGTCTGGAAGGTAGAAATCCACCTCGTAGCTCGCGCGGTTGGCGACAAGCGTCGTGCCATTCCGATCCTGTATCTCACCGCGAACTGCCGGAACCCGGACAGTCACTTGCGAACGACTTGAGATCTTGCTCGCCCACATCTCCCCACGGGCCACCTGATGCCACCAGAGTCTCGCGACCAGCACCCCGATGCCACCCATCATCAGCAGCCCGAGAAAAGCAATCCGCCACTCCGCGCGAGCCCCTCGCTTAAACATCCGGAACTTAGCCATCTTCAGGGCTCCTGATCCCGCGGAGACTGCCGTGGATCGTATCCGACCAACGCCGCAAGATAGTTTAAGAAAAAGAAAAAAGGCGGGGAGAGCAGCGCCGCCACAAGCCCGGCTCCGCCGATGCGCCACCAAAGACTCGCATCAAAAACAAATGTAACCGGCTGCCGCCGAATGCTGATCATGACGAATTCGGCGAAAACTATCAGCGCGGTGAAAAGGCCGGTCAACAAGCAATGAATCTCCCAACGGCCGCGTAGGAACCAAGGCCGAAACCCGCTCATCACCGTCCCGAGCGCCGCGTAAAGGAGAATGGACCACCCCAAGGCAATCTCCACTCCGGAATCCAACTGCTGGGTGGAGAGTGCGTCCCACATGAGTCCCCCTGCAAAAGCCAAGCCCAACATCCCAAACAAGGGCATTGAAAGGGCGCCGTAAAACATCACAACCGGCATCAGAAGAACGCGGACGCCCCAAGGCTCGATGGGCCCGATAAAATGCTGCAGCACGAGTCCAAAGAACATGCTTGCGAGCAGTAGGATGAAGAATATTAACCCGCTCACAACATCCCCCCGTTTCTTGGGCGATTACCGGGAGCAAACCCCGATGCGCACACAACTCGGCCCGCCGAGGTCTCTGGGCAACTCGCGCTCATCGATTATCCCCAACCACAACAAACACGTCTTGGATCGTCGTCAAATCGACCGCAGGAATCAGAGTGGCATAAGCGTCGAGCTCCCGAACTTTAAACTCCTTAACGGCCCCCACGAGCACACCAGGAGGGAAAACGCCCCCGATGCCCGACGTGTAAACTTTCTGGCCTGGCTTCAAATTCGCCTGCTTTGAAAGGTAGTTCAGACTGATTACGGGCGCTCCGGTGTGGGAGGCACGCTCCCCGCGCACAATTCCCTGCTCCCGCGTGCCCTCAACGGTCGCCGCGACTTTGCAGTTCTCGTCGGAAATCAAGAGCACGGACGAGGCATGGTCGGAAACCACCTGAGTTTTTCCGACAAGCCCTTCCTCGGTGAGCACCGGCATGTCAGGCTGGATTAGCTGCGCCTTGCCTCGATCGATTTTGAGGGTGCTATACCACGTTGAGGCGTCCCTGACGGTTATCTGGGAAGGCATCAGCTGAAAAACTGCGCGTCTCCGATATCCCAACGCGTTTCTCAGTCGGTTGTTCTCGGCCTCCAAACCACGCAAAGTCTGATTTGTGGCGCTCAGCTCCTTGTTCGCAATCATGAGACGCTGCGCTTCTTCCTCAAGCTGCTTGAGGGTTCTCAATCCCTCACGAAAACCCGTGTAGCGCCGCTCCAAACTGGAGCCCTGCTTCAGGAACGGGGCCAAGATCCCAAGGAAACGCGACTGGATTTGCTGAACTGTGCGAGGGCTCGTCATCACAAACAAGCCAATGACAGAAACCAAAAAGGCGGTGACGGCTAAAATGTTGCCTCTGTATTTCACAACGCACCAGAGGAGAAACCTCCAACCAACCGACCAACGCTGGGGATGCCGCCCCCCAAAGACACAGGCACCGCCGCAAAAAACCCAGCCATCCCCGTGGTCCTAGGCGGCTTAGCCATTCCAACGGGAATCACTCGTCGAAACCTGCCTCAGAAACTTAATCTCGCTGAGGGCCCTACCCGTCCCCTCCGCCACTGCGCTCAGGGGATCCTCGGCCACATGCACGGGCAACCCGGTCTCCTCCGCCAGCAGCCGGTCCAATCCGCGCAGCAGCGCCCCCCCGCCGGCCAAGACCAAACCGCGGTCCACAAGGTCCGCACTCAACTCAGGAGGACAACGTTCCAGCGTCACCCGAACAGAATCCACAATGGTTGAGATCGGCTCAAGCAATGCCTCCCTCACCTCTTGGGAGGTGATCGTCAAAGTTTTCGGCAAACCCGCCACCAGATCCCGGCCCTTCACCTCCATGGTCGTCTCCTTTTCGATCGGATACGCGCTCCCAATTTTGATCTTAATATCTTCAGCGGTGCGCTCACCGATCATCAGATTGTAAGCGCGTTTCATGTATTGCATGATCGCCTCATCGAGCTCGTCGCCGGCAACCCTGACACTCCGACTAAACACGATTCCGGAAAGGGAAATCAGAGCAAC
>CAMARB010000059.1 GCA_945860355.1 Chthoniobacter flavus
CCGGGCGGTTCGTTCTGCAGACGATCGAGCACTTCCTGCGCCTCGCCCGTCTTGTCGAGTTGGTTTCGTGGTCTTCCCATTCACCTTTCCATCACATCCAAGTCCGCCTGTCAGGCTTTTACCCGTTACGGCATGGTCTTGGTATAAGAAGAAAGAGAGCGAGGAGAAGGGGCATGGGGTTCATAGGTGTTCACGGCGGATCCGACGCTCATTTCCGGGCTCGCTTTGGGAGAGACGGGGCCGCGTCAAAGATGATCTGGTTGTGGGACCGATTATTTGATCGTCGTTTCGAATCGAAACGATCGCTTTTTCCTATCGCCGGGGCGCGCGCCCCCCCCAAACGCAGGAAACGCGGATCCGCAGGCACCCTCCGCCAGCCCCTCCCAGCGAATCGAAAACGCCATTGGGCAAGCGCTTCGGAATGTCCCGTTAGTTCGATTCCACAACGCACCCGCGGCAGCCGCCTCTAATGTCGTGAATTTGCCGATCATGCGTCTTTGAAAGAAACGCAAGCGCCGCCACCGCCCCGATCAAGGCGGTGAACATGTCGGACTGCGTGTCCCAAGGGTCGCCTTGGGTTCCCAGAAACTCATCCGCTCCCTGGCCGAGGGCGAGTGCCGCGGCCCACTCGACCAGTTCGTAGGCAGCGCTCACCGCCAAGACGATACACACCACCACAAAACCGAGCATTCGCGCCCCGCGAACATACCCGCCGCGGATCAGAATCTCCCGCGCCAGGACAGCCGGCACGAAGCCCTGAAAAAAATGGCCGATCTTGTCGTACGGATTCCGGTCAAGCCCGAGCAGCTCCGCGATTTGGAATCCGAGCGGCACACGGGCGTAGGTGTAAGCGCCCCCGACCATGAGGACAATGGCGTGCGCGAAAATCAGGCCGTAGACCAGGGGCGTGAGCGGAAACCGGGCCGCCGTCCCGCAAAGAACGGGCAGAGCGAGGAGCACCGGGAAAACTTCCATCAGCCAGGTGGCTCGATCATAGGGGCGGAGTCCGGACAGGGCAAGGAGCCCGACCAACACTCCCACAGCGACGAGCAACGACTTGGGGCGGGATGCGTTCATGACGGATCGTGGCCAAGCGAGGGGCCAAAACAAAGCCCGCAAACGCGCCCGGTCTTGAACCCGCGGATTTTCCGGCGGGACTCGGATCTCCTTCGGCGACAGGGGGTCACTCGGAAAAGAGATCCCGCAAATCCTCGAGGGTCAGACTCTGCGCAAACTTCTCCTCCCCCAAAACGTCGTCGGCCAGCGCGCTTTTGCTCGTCTGCAGGGCGCGGATTTTCTCCTCGATGCTGTCTTTGATGAGTAGCCGATACGCGATGACCTTGTTCACCTGTCCGATACGGTGGGTCCGGTCAATGGCCTGGTTTTCGACCGCCGGATTCCACCACGGATCAAAGAGCACCACGTAACTGGCGGAGGTGAGGTTCAAGCCGAAGCCGCCCGCCTTGAGGGAGATAAGGAACACGGCGGCTCCTTTTTTGGCCTGGAATTCGCGGACGAGCTGCCCGCGGTTTTCGGTCTTGCCCGCGAGGAAATAAAGCGGCCAGTTGCGCGCCTCGATGGCGTCTTTGAGGATGTCGAGCATCTCGACGAACTGCGAAAACACGAGGACCTTTTGGCCCTCCTCGATCAGGGGTTCGAGCTGTTCGATGAGCGCGTCGAGTTTTGCGCTGGAGGCCTTGGACTCGGGTTTCACCAGGCGCGGATGACAGCAGATCTGGCGGAGCCGCATGAGCGAGGTGAGCACGTGGAAACGCTCCTTGGCCAACTGCTTCTGGGTGGTGACATGGAGAAGCATCTGCTGGGCGCGCTTGAGCTCGGCCCGGTAGAGGGTATGCTGTTCGCCCTCCAATTCGCAGTAGAGATCCTCCTCCATCCGGTCGGGCAGATCGGTGGCCACCTGCGATTTCGTGCGGCGCAACACAAAGGGCCGCACCCGGGCCGCCAATCGCCGGCGCGCAAACGGGTCCTCCTTGGAGTCGTAGAGCTTCGCGAACTGGGCGCGCTGACCGAGCGCGCCGGGCATCGCAAACGACATCAGACTCCAGAGATCGAGCAGACGGTTCTCAATCGGGGTGCCGCTCAGAACCAGCCGATGCCCGCATTTGAGCGCACGCGCGATCTGAGCGGTGGCGGAACTCGGGTTTTTGATGAACTGCCCCTCGTCAAGAATCACGGCGAGAAAATCCAGCGCCACCAGCGCCTCCCCAAGGGATCGCAGCTGCGCGTAGTTGATCACGTGCAAATCCGCGGTGCCGATCTGCTTGGGCAACGACCCCAGATCCCCGCCGCCCCACACACGCACCCGGATTCCCGGCAGGAACCGCTCCGTTTCAGCCCGCCAATTGTCGGCGACGCTCTTTGGGCAGATGACCAGCGCGGGCAGCGCGGACTGCTTCACGGGCTGCTCGCGCAGCCACGCCAGCCAGGTGAGTGTTTGGAGGGTTTTCCCCAGCCCCATGTCATCGGCCAAAATGCCGCCAAACCGGTTGGTGCTCAGATAGGCCAGGAAATGGAATCCCGAGAGCTGATAAGGCCGCAGATCCGCGCAAATGGACTTGGGCACCTCGGGCACCACACGGGTCTGAAGCTCGGCCGCGCGGCGTTCGATCTGTTCGCACTGCGCAGCGGGCAAAAACCGGCGCGCCGCCTTGTCCGCGAGCTGAAGCGCGTGCAGTCTTTGGGGTTCGCTCGAGAGATCCACGGCGCTGAGCCCCAGACGGGAGAGCTGTTCGTCGTCCTGCTCGGTGAGATTGAACTGCAACCGACGCCAGCCCTTGCTTGCGAGCCGCACCCAACCGCCGCGGGCATCGAGCAGGAGCTTGAGCTCCTCCTTGCTCAACTCGGTCTCGGACACATCCAACACCACCCGCAGGTCGAACCAATCCAGCCCCGCCGACTCCACGTCCAGCCGCACCGACCCCATCACGGCCTCGCGCCCAAACGAGGCGAGTTCGCCGGCCAACTCCACGCGGAGATCCTGGGGCAGAGACTGAAGCCAGGCAGAAAACGTGTCGGCAAACTTGCGGGTCACCTTGAAATGCCAGTGAGCCCGGTGCTCATCCCATTTCAACGCAAGCGGCTCGAGCAGCACCGCCAACGGCGCCAGGGCCGATCGGTCGTAGTAAATCTCGCGCTCCTCGGTGGCATGCTCCTCCTCAACCATCCGCCAGCCCTCGGGCGCCAGCACCATCCGCTGCAGGCCGTCGGCCGATTCCGCCAGAACCTCCACAATACAGCTCTCCTCCTTGGCGCCCGCCCAGGTGGGCTGGATGTCACAACGCACCCACGGCTTCACCTCAACCGTCCGCACCCGCTCCAGCATCCGCGCCGGCAGCTCCACTCCCATCCGCCGCAGAAACCGCACTCCGTGCCCGCTCTCCAATGCCTGCGCGGGGATCAGCGACTCCTCCGCCGGATCGATGGCGCGCGCGTCCAAATCTGGCCCCCTCCACACGGCGTCCGCCGTCACGTAAAAAGTCGGAACCCCCTGCGCCACGAGGAGAAAAGGGCCGGCCGGCGACCCGTCCGGGCACACCAGACGCAGCCGGTAATCCTGGCCGTCTCCCTGCGCCGGTAGGAGATCCCACCGGAGCGCCTCCGTCGGCCGTTCCAGAGGGATTCCGTAGGAGTTCACGAGGCGGCTCGCCAGCCAGGGGATCCGGAGCAACTCGTCGAGAATCCCTTTCGCGTCGGACTCAAAATAACGGAGGGAGGGTTCAAGCCCGAATTCGGCGCGTTCGACGAGGCGCTGAGCGATGAGCGCGGCCTCGGGCGTGCATTCGCTGGCAGGCACGTTGGCCAAGGCGCGAAACTGGGGCTGGCGCATGGCGGCAAACTCCGGTTCACCCGCCCGGCGCGATTCAAGAATCGCCACCTCGGGAGTGAAACGCAGCTGCAGATCGAGCTCCCTGGGGGGCGCCACCGGGACGTCCTCGTGCAGATGGGAAAGCAGCTTCTTCCAGCGTTCCACCTGGCGCTCACGACGGAACGCCCCCATGCGTTCCCGGACCGGCGCGGGGTCGCTCACCGGGATAAGAAAACCGGGAACACTCAGGTCGTGTTCCTCGAGAAAAAGGGCGAGATAAAGCCAAAACTCCCGTTCATTCGCGGGAAGCGCGGGCCACAGAAGGAGCCGATCCCGGCCCAGGCCGGGCACGTCAAACTCCAACTCCGCCAAGTCATCCGCGACGATATTCCCCTTCTGGCAGACCCTGGCGTAAACCTCGGAAATTTTCTGGAGGTACGCGGTCTCCTCCGGGGAAAGGCTCCGCTGCAACGCCTTTTCAAGCGGCGCCAGCAGGGGGCTCGCCGCGACGGGCAGGGCGACAGGAGCCGGAGCGACCGGCTCGGGCGCGGCGGGTTTGGCGGGATTAAGGCTCGCCCTTTTGGGCGGGTTTTTCCGGGCGGCAAACGCCTCGGAGACAGGCGTCACCAGCAGGGATTTCATCACGGCATAGGTGTGCCGGCATTGGGAGCCGGCTTCGCAGTCGCATTGATCCACCCAGCGCCCGCGCCGCGGATCGTAACTCGCCGTCACCCGGTAAATCCGGCGTCCTGTCACCTCGGCCGTGAACCCTTTGTTCTCAGGCAACTCCACCAAATCCTGAACGGCGCCCCCGACAAAATATCCCATCCCGACGCGTTCCGCCTCGGGCGGATACGCGCACAAAAACTTGTGCGCAGCGGCGCGTGCGGCGGGAGAGATATCAAAAGACATAGTGGGTCAGTGTAAAGCCGCACCCGACGCGAGCAAGCACCGCGCAACAGGAAATGGCTCAAGCAGGGAAAACCCGGGCCGAAAACACCCCCCCGCTCTGTCCCCGGGGAAAACCGAGATTACTTGGGCCGCACGTTGCGACGCAGAAACGTCGGAACATCCAGGTCCTGACCGTCAACAATCGTGGGCTCGCTCTTCTCAAAACGCCCCCGAGTGACAGGCTCAAACTGCATCTGTTCCTGGCGCGTTTCGCGTTTCGCCGCCACGACTTCCGCCGCCGTGGGGCGAGGCGCGGGCCGCACCGGGGCGCCGACGGGCCGACTCACGATGGGCCGTTCCGGCTGGGGCACAGGTAGCTCCGCATCGGAAAACGTCTCCGCAGGCAAAGCCTCCTCGAGAAGGTCCTGCGGAGGGAAATCCATGGAATCGGGAACCCTCAAGGGCTCCTCAACAGCGGGCCTTTCGGCGGGAATGTGCCGGGCTGGCGCAGGGTGCGAAACGGCCCCTCGCACCACCGGCGAGTGCACCGCGCCGTCCGCATCCAAGGAACTCAGAATCGTCACCGCCAGGCGGTTGCCCAACTGCGGGTCGATCGCCGCCCCGAAAAGCACCCGGGTCGTGTCGCTGATGTGCCGGTTGAATTCCTCCATGAGGATCTGGACCTCGTTCAACGTCAGCTGCGGGCCGCCTGCGACCTGAATGAGCACGTTTTGAACGTCCGCCAGCATCCGGCCCCGGTCCATGAGGGGGCTCTTGAGAGCACGCTCCAAAGCCTGGTGCGCCGAATGATCTCCCTCGGCCTCCCCGTATCCGAAGAGGCAGCGGGGATTCTGCTGCCGCAACGCCGTGACAATCTCATCAAAACCCACATGCAACAGCCCGCGTCTGCGCAGCAGGGAGGAGATCGCGCGCACACTCTGGCTGATGGTTTGATCGGAGACAGAAAACGCCTCCTGAATCGGCGCACGCGGCGAGACGGACTCCGCCATCCGATCGTTTTCAAAACAGATGACGACATCGGCGGATTGCTGGAGCGTTGCCAGCGACTCCTCGGCCTGGCTCATCCGGCGTTTGCCCTCAAAACTAAAAGGCATCGTCGCGAAAACCACGACCAACGCCTCTTGATCCCTCGCGCACGACGCCACCAGAGGCGCCGCCCCGGAGCCCGTGCCGCCGCCCAGGCCAACACACATGAAAACAACGTTCGCGTGGCCGATGGCCGCCCGAATTTCATCCGCAGACTCCTCCGCGGCGCGGTAACCCAGCTCCGGGTCCCCGCCCGCCCCCAGGCCCCGGGTCAAGCCGGCACCGAGCTGGACCTTGTGAGGCGCCACGGATCCCGTCAGCGCTTGGGTGTCGGTGTTGATCGCCACCAACTCGTCGCTGTTCGCCCCGTCGAGCTGGATTCGGTCCAGGGCATTGGCGCCGGCTCCACCGAGCCCCAAAATCTTGATGCGGAGATCCGCCTGAGGCGGCAACTGGTTGCGGGGCAGTTCAATCATAAGACGGGGCTAGATAAAGAGACGGCAAATGAGAGCGCGCAGGCCGGGCAACACGGGAGGGCAGAGTCCACCCGCGGCAAACGGCCTCACCAGACTCCAAAAAACGGCAGCTTGCGTCGGATGCGTGAGAACCAACCGCGCGGTTTGTCCCCCTGCATGGCCTGGGCGTATTTGATCAGCCCGATGGCCGTGGAGAACTGGGGATTTTCGAATGCGGAAGTCACGCCGCTGACCGTGTGCGCGTGGGTGAGATGGACGGGCAAACCGAACACCTCCTCGGCCAGCTGATCAATGCCCTGGAGCATCGAGCAGCCCCCCGTGAGCAGCACGCCCGCCCCCAGAAAAGGCAGGTAATTGGCCTCGTCCGTCTGGCGTTTGAGCAGTTCAAAAGCCTCCCGAATCCGGCAGTGAATGATCGTGTTGAGCATCTCCCGCTCGATCTCGCGCCCGGCAAATCCCGTTTCGTCCTTGAGCACGAGCACCTCGCCCGGGACGGACTGGCCGAGGATCACGCTGCCCTCCTCCACCTTGAGCCGCTCCGCGCGCGCCATCGGGATTCGCAGGCCGAGAGAGATGTCGTTGGTGACATGATCCCCGCCCACGGCCAGACAACCGCTCTGCTTGATCGCGCCGTCCACGTAAACCACGTAGCCCGTGGTCCCGCCGCCGATGTCGATGACGAGCGCGCCGAGGTTTTTCTGGTTGAGATCGAGCACCACTTGGGCCGCCGCGAGCGGGGCGAAAACGACGTCCTCCACCTCGATGTCGAGCTCCTTGACGCAACGCACGCTGTTCTTAATCCGGGTGCCAACCCCGTGGACGATGTGGAAATCTGCTTCGAGCTTCCGGCCCATCATGCCCACGGGATTGAGCACGCCGTCCTGCCCGTCCACATAGTAATGCTGGAGAATGGAATGCAGGAACATGTTCGCCGGAGGGATGCTCACCTCGCGGGCGGCCGCCTGGACGTCCTCGAAGTCATCCTCGCAAATCTCCTCCCGATCCTCGGGAATGTTCACCGAGCCCCGGTTGTTGAAGCTCTCCGTGTGCCCTCCGGTGACAGCCAGAAACACGCTCCGAATCATCACGTCGCTTTTCTCCTCGGCGTCGGCCAACGCCTCGCGCACGCATTTCCCCGCCGTGTCGAAGTCCACGATCTCCCCTTTGCGCACCCCGCGAGAGGGCGCCTGGCCGACTCCGAGAATCTTCACGGTGCCGTCCCGGCGGGTTTCACCCACGACGGCGCAAACCTTGGAGGTCCCGATTTCAAGTCCAACAACAATGTCTTCGCTAGCCATCTAAACGGAAGGGTTTCTTAATGAACTCAATCGGCGTCTTCCGACGCGGCGGGTTCTCCGTGGGGGAGGAAGGGGCTTTGACCGGAGCAACGGCGCCGGAGGCCCGCTGCGGAACGGCGCTGCGAGCCGGCGCCGAAGGCTCGACCGCGGCCTTGGACACTTTTGCCGCTTTTGCGACCACCACCGGAGCCGGTGTCGCGGGCTTTTTCGCCGCATCGGCAGCCGCTTTGGCAAGAGCCGCGGACGGCGACGCGGGCGCGGGCGTCGGCTTGACTTGCGAAGGTTTCACCGCAGCCGCAACGACTTTGGGATCCGCGGGCTTCGCAGGGGCTGGATCCGGGCGGGCCGTCCCGGCGCTGGCGACCGCGTTGGGGTCCACGAAGGTGACGGGCATGTTGCGTTCTACCAGGAGATTGACGGTCTGAATCTCCCGACGCGCGGGCTCGAGGTGATCCAGCAAACGATTCAAGCGGTCGAGCTGCGCATCCACCCGATCGAGCCCGAATGTGACCTGCGCATGAGACCGGTCGCGCACCCGCAGGCAGTAGCCTTTGGCGAGATCCACATTTCGGACCTGAAACCGCGTGCTGTCGGCATTGAGGCGGATCAACTCCAGGGCGGCCTGCATTTCCGGAGTCATCACCCGCTGGCCGGGAGCCAGGTTCCCGATGGCCACCCCGGAGATCACCGGCAGATGCAGATACTCGGGGAGCTTGGCCTTGGTGCGCATCACCACGCCGCGGGCGTCGATGAGGAAAGCGTGGTCGGAGGACGTGGGATCCTCCTCGGCGCTGGAAATCACCCAGGCGATCGGCCGCCGCTCGCTGATGGTGATGTTCACCCGGTTGGGCAACACCCGTTGAACCTCCACGCGCTCGGCTTGCGGGAGCTCCATCAAAGCCGCCTGCGCCTTGCCCAAGTCCACCGTGAAAATGTTCCTGCCCTCGCGGATGCCGCCCACGGCGAGAATCTGTTCCCGGGTGAGGGAGCCGTCGGTGGCGACCCGCACGTCCGACAGGAAGTAGTCGGGGTTCTCCCAGAAAAAGCGGCGGAGCGCCTCGCGGCCGCCCATGTAAGCGCCCCCGATCAGGGCGGTGAAGAAAACCAGCTTGCAGGTGAAAAAGAAGATGGCGCGGTTGCGCTGCGCGACCGCCTTGTCATGCCGCACCGTGACCTCAAGCAGATGCTGCTGCTTGCGCTGGCGGGTGTTGGAAACGCGTTGATTGCGAACGCGGCTGTTTTTCATGGGCAAGTCAGGGAGCGAGAAAGTGAAAGTTCAACAATGCGCGCGCAAAGGTCCGGGTAACCGACGCCCGCGGCGGCCGCCGCCTCCGGCAACAAACTCGAGGGGGTCATTCCGGGGATGGTGTTAATCTCTAAAACAAAGGGTTCACCCGCCTCCGTGAGCAACACATCCACCCGGGAGTACACCTCCAGATCCAGCGCCCGATGGGCGGCCAGCGCCGTTTGCTGGACCCGCGCCGTGAGCTCCGGGCTCAGCGCCGCGGGGCAATAATGATCCGCCCCGGCGGCGGTCGGATTCAGGAAGGGATATTTGTTCTCAAAATTGTAGAAATCCTGCCGAGCCACAATCTCCACGACAGGCAGCGCCTCCTCGCCCACCACCCCGACCGTCAACTCCCTGCCCTGAACAAATTTCTCGACCAGCACTTCGCCCCCAAACTTCCGCACCTCCCGCAAAGCGCCCGCCAACTCGGACGGGTCCCGCACGATATAAACCCCGACACTGGAGCCTTCCTTCGGCGCCTTCAACACAAGCGGCAGCGACAGGGTCGGATCAACGCCCCCCGCCAACACCTCAAACCCGGGCGTCGGCACACCGCGCTCCTGGAGCCGGCGTTTTGTTGCGATCTTGTCGATTGCCAATTCGCTCCCGGTGACTCCTTCCCCCGTGTAGGGCACGTTGCGGGTTTCCAGCAGACGCTGGAGTTGGCCGTCCTCGCCGAAAGTACCGTGGATCACGTTGAACGCCACCCAAGTCTCCGGCGGCAAAACGAAATCCGGGCCGTCGACTTCCACGGCCGTCACGTCGGCGCCCAGGCTCCGCAGCGCCTGCACAACTCCCTCGCCCGATTTGAGCGAGACTTTGCGCTCGGAGCCTGGACCGCCCATGAGAACGGCGATGGATTTGTGACGAAGATCGATCATGAGAAAAACACCAAGAAAAAAGCCGAAAGAAGCGATGCAGATCGCGTGCCCGGGACGCAAAAAAATGAAGCAAAAAGAGGGCTCCCGTCGAGCCTAGGAATGCGTTCCAGAGCAATTAATCCGGCGTCGGCCGGATCAATCATGAAATCCGCCCGGTTCACCCAGGATCTGCACCTCAGTTTCGAGACGGATTCCGCGTTCCTGCAACGCCTTCTCACGAATCTGCTCGATGAGCGACAACACGTCCGTGGCTTTGGCGCCGCCTTCGTTGACGATAAAGTTGCCGTGCAACTCCGAGACCCGGGCATGGCCGACCCGCAGACCTTTGAGCCCGAGTTCGTCCACCAACTTCCCCGCGGGAATAGTGCCCGGGTTTTTGAAGACGCATCCCGCGCTGGATTCCCGCGGCTGCGTGGTCCGGCGTTTGGTCTGGGAGAGCTCCAGCAGCCGCTCGATTTCCTCGGGTGTGCTTGGCGCGCCCTTGAGCGTGGCGGAGACGGCGAAGTTCTCCACCAAAGCGCCCGCATGCCGGTAATGGACGTCGAGCTCCGCCGGCGTTTTGGTGTGGAACTCGCCCGACCGATCCACATACCGGACGCTGACCACGTGATCGAATGTTTCAGCGCCCATGGCGCCGGCGTTCATGCGCAAACCGCCGCCGACATTCCCGGGAACCCCCTCCATCCACTCAAACCCGCCGAGCTGCGCGTCGCGCGCCGCATAAGCCACTTCCTTGAGTTTCACCCCCACCCCGGCCGTGATCCTGCCATCGCGCAACTCGAGCTTCCGGAACTCGCCCCGGGCAAGATGCGCCACCACCCCCCGGATGCCCCCATCGCGAATAAGCAGGTTCGATCCCCGGCCCATGACCATCAGCGGCACTTCGCGTTCCGCACAAAACCGAACCAAACGGGCAAACCCCTCCTCCGTCTCGGGCTCCACCCAGAACTGCGCCGGGCCGCCCACCCGCAGGGTGGTGTGTTTTGCCAGCGGCTCATACAGGCGCGCCGTCCCCTGGCCCATCAGATTCTGGATTTCCTCCAGGAGCGCCACATCCCGGGTCAGCACTTTCATCGACTCGTGGATGTTGCCCGCCCCTAAACTCACCACGCAATCCCCCGGCTCCAGTCGGCGCCCGATCTCCATCGCCAGTTTCTTGCGGTCGGCCTGATAGATGACCTGTTCGTGGCCGTTGCGCAGGATTTCGTCCACCAGCAACTGACCGGTCACCCCTTCAATCGGCGGCTCGCTGGCGGGATACACGTCGGTGATGGCCACCAGCGAGGCGTCTCCGAAAGCGAGCCCGAACTCCTCCTTGAGCGCCAGGGTGCGGGTGTACCGGTGCGGCTGAAACATCACGAGCACCCGCTTGCGGCCCGTGTTTCGGGCGGTGGCCAGCGTTGCCCGCACTTCGCTGGGATGATGCCCGTAATCGTCCACAATCATGTAACGATCGGTGCGGTACTTGATCTCAAACCGCCGCTTGGCCCCGCGAAACCCCTCCAACGCCTCCGCAATCAGCGCAAAAGGCACTCCGAGCTCCGTGGCCAGCGCGATCGACCCCACTGCGTTGCTCACATTGTGCCGCCCGGGCACGTTCAAAGTCACAGCACCCAGGGGCTCGCCTCCGCGCAACACCCGGAAATGGCTCTGGAACTCCTTCATGTGCAGATCGTCAAAGCGATAGAAGGCGGCGCGCGATTCCCCGTAAGAAACGGCCCGGGGATGCACGGAACAGATCCGCGTGGCGTGGGGGTCGTCGGCGCAGAAAAAAACCTGCCCGCGGGTTTGGTCTAGGAGCCGCTGGAAGACGGCTTCGATCGCCTGGAGGTCCTCGTAAAAATCTAGATGCTCCTCTTCGACGTTGAGCACCAGCGCGTGCTCCGGCTCGTAAAGCGCCAGGGTGCCGTCGCTTTCATCCCCCTCCACAACGAAATACTCGCCCTTCGGGTCCCATTGGGCGTTGGTGCCAAGAATCGGGATCTCGGCGCCGACGTAATGGGAGGGCTGCAGCCCGCCGATCCGGAGCACGTGGGCGCACATCGAAGACGTGGTGGTCTTGCCGTGGGTGCCCGCGATCACCACCCCTTTTTTGGCCTTCATCACGGCCGCCAAAGCGTCCGCCCGGCGCAGGAGCATTTTTCCGTGTTGCCGAGCCTCCTCATAGTCGGGATGCGCCGGCCGGATCGCCGAGGAGTAGATGACAAGGTTCGCCTGCGCCGCCGCCGCCGGATGAGAGGGGCTGTGGAATTCGAGCCCCAAACCGACCAGCCTATCCACCTCCGTGGTCCGCACCTTGTCCGAGCCACTGACCCGATGGCCCAGCGCGAGGAGCAGCCCGGCGAGGCCGCTCATTCCCGAGCCTGCGACCCCAATAAGATGAATTTTCTGCGCCCCGCCGCACAACAGCGCGGCATGATTCGAGTGATGCTCCATCGGGTCGGGATTTTTAAAAGAGTTCGGATCGTTTTTCCTGCGCGGGGCGACTCAACCAGGGCTCTGACATCTCCCTAGAATTGTCTCTGCCACCCGTTGTGCCGCCTCCCGGGGCGCCTGCGCCGCACTGCGGGCAGACATCGTCTGAAGACGGGTCGGATCCTCAACAAACCAAAGAAGTTTCCGGGCGAGCAGTTCGCCGGTGATCTCGCTCTCCTTCAATAACGCGGCGGCCTCCGCGCGTTCAAAGATTTTCGCGTTGAAAGTTTGGTGGTCCTCCGCCGCAAACGGGTAAGGCACCAGGAGGCTCGGAAGCGCAAAATGGGAGAGCTCGGTGAGGCTGGCGGCGCCCGAACGCGCGATGCAGAAGTCGGCCGCGCTGTAGGCGACTTCCATCTGATGCCAGAACGCCGCCACAAACGCGGGGATTCCCGCCGCGGCGTAGGCGGCCCTCAAGGTCTCCTCATCCTGGCGACCCGATAGATGGATGATCTGGATCGGCGCCCCTTTGAGCCACTCCAGCGCACCCAACAGCGCCCGGTTGATTCCCTGAGCCCCCTGGCTTCCGCCCATCACCAACAGAGTCCGCCGACCCGGCTCCAGGCCAAACGCGGCCAACGCCTCCGCCTTGTCCTGCCGATGCATCAGAGACGCCCGAATCGGGGTTCCAGTCACAATGCAGGATCTCCCGGGCAACCGCCGGGCGCATTCCTCAAACCCCAGAAGCACGGCATCGACCAAGCGCGCGTTGAGCCGGTTGGCTTTCCCCGGGATGGCGTTGGACTCGTGGACAAAGGTCGGGATTTTAAAGAGACGACCCGCGAGGATCGGCGCGGTGGAGGTAAACCCGCCCATGCCGAGAACGGCGTCCGGCCTGAAATTTTCGTACAACGCGCGACATTGCTTAAGCCCGGAGCGGAACCTGCGGAGGAAGCCGAAAACAGCCGGCGAAAAGAGACGCGGCAGGCCGATTCCCGGCAGCCGCTCGATCCGGAATTCGGTGCGTCCCTGGGTGGCGAGCGAGTCGATCTCCTTCTCGGAGATGAGGACCATCACCTCGTGCCCGCGGTCTTTTAGGACCTCACCAACGGCCAACCCCGGGAAGAGGTGTCCACCCGTCCCGCCCGCTGCGATCACGAATCTCATGTTTCGCTCCTAGAGTTTGACTGCAAGCCGGTGCGGCGTCGTGCGCACCCGCAACCGGACACTGGTCTTGTCGACCTTTTCATCGAGCCCCTGCCGGTAGATGTTGATGAGGATCCCGATACAAAAGAGGCAATACGCCAGGTTGGAGCCGCCGTAACTGATCAACGGAAGCGGCAACCCTTTGTTGGGCAAAAGGGCGGTGGTCACACCGATGTTCAGGGCGGCCTGCAACCCGAGGATCACCACGAGGCCGAAGCCCAGCAGCATCCCGAACCGATCGCGCGCCCGGGTGGCGATGCAGGTGCCGCAGATGATAATCACCACGTAACAGAACACGATGAGCAGCGTGCAGCGCAGGCCGAGCTCCTCGCCGACCATGGGAAAGATAAAGTCCGTGTGGGCGAAAGGCAGGTAGGCCATTTTCTGGCGGCCGTTGCCCAACCCGAGGCCCTCCACGCCGCCGGATCCAAACGCGATGAGAGCCTGGTACTGCTGGAGACCGGCGCCTTCCTTAAAGCGTTCCAAATCCAGGAAAGCCATGATGCGCGAGTTGCGTTCACCGATGTGGGTGGCGATCCACAGCATCCCAAGCAGCCCGCCCGCGAAAATGGGCAGGATGTAGCGGAGGCGTGTTCCGGCCACAAACATCATCGTAAACATCGTCGCTCCGATGAGCGCGGTCGTGCCCATGTCCACCTCCGGGGCGATGAGCATCAGCAGAATGGCCGTCCCGGCGATCGGCGCGACAAATCCCTTGAGGAAGGTTTTGGCCTCGGTGGTTTCCTGGGAAAACCACCATGCCAAGGCGGTGATGGCGGCGAATTTACCGAGTTCCGAGGGCTGAAACTGGAAAAACCGCAGGTTGATCCAGCGGGCCGAACCGTTGATGCGCATCCCGATGGGTGGCACGAAACAGAGCGCCAGAAGCACAAAAGACGCGGCAAACCAGATCCACCAGGTCCGCTGCCAGAAATGGTAGTCGATGTTGGCTGCCACCATGCAGCCCAGGGTACCCACCCCCAGCCAGATGAACTGCCGCTTGATGAAGAAGTGCGGGTTCCCGTGGCTGTCCTGCGCAAACGCGCTGGTGCTGAAGAGCATCACGCAGCCGATGACGATGAGGACCGCCACGGCCACAATCAGGAAATAAACGCTCTTACGATACATGGAGCCGGATGGTGATGCGGGTGCCCCCCGGAACTCGCTCCCGGGACTTCAAAAGCCATCCGGGCGATCGGGAATGGGCGGGGTTTAGTTTTTCTTCTGCGGCACTTTGAGGGTCTGACCGATCTGCAGTTTCTTCGGGTCTTCGATGCCGTTGATCTTCAGCAATTCGTCGTACCCCACGCCCAGCTTCCGGGCGATGGCCACCGGATTGTCGCCCTTCGCGACGACATAGGATTTGGGGAGGGGCTTCGCGGTGGCCGACACTTTCGGCGCCTCTTCGGTCTTTTTCGCGGGGGCCGCCGCGGTCCCCGGTTTGACCTTGGGAACGTTGAGCATCTGGCCGGGCTTGAGCGCAGCGTTGCTTTTCAACGCGTTGGATTCCTCCAGCTCGGCGATCGGCACCCCGTATTGGGCGGAAATCTTGGCGAGGTTGTCACCCTGTTTGACGTGATGGATCTGCGCCCCCGAGATGGGAGCCACCGCCGGGGCCGGGGAAGCGGGCGCTGCGGGAGCCGCTGCGGCCTGCGCATGCGAAGGTTTCACCGGGGCGGGCTCGGGCGCCGCGGCGGTCTTGATCACCGCGCTCTTGGGCGCCGCATTCAACGCCAGCGGCTCCTGCGCTTTGCGATGCGCCTTGATGCCGTTGAACGCGTAAATGCCGCCCACCGCCACGACATGGAGAATGAGCACCACAAAAAAAGCGCTTGAAAGCTTGGTCTGCGGCTCGTCGTCCTCCTCGTCAATGGGCGGTGCCATGCGGCGAGCCGCGGTCGTCGCATTCAACCTTTTTTGAGGCTTGAGCGGGAACAGTTTCGGGATCTTCGGGAGCTTCATGAGGTGGTTGGATTGCTGGGTAACGCCAGAACAAGCTCGCGGAATTGGTTCCCGCGATCGGCGTAATTCTTGAACATGTCGAATGAAGAGGTTCCGGGGCTAAAGAGCACCACATCCCCGGGACGGGCGATGTCGGCGGCGAGTTCCACGGCGCGACTCAAGGATTTTCCGGCGTTGAAACACTGCAGGCGCCCGCGCCAGAGGGCCTCGATTCGGTCGGCCATTTCGCCGAGCACCACGGCGGCCCGGCAACGCTCCCCAACTAAGTCGGTCAGCCCTTCGTATTCAAATCCTTTGTCTTTTCCGCCCGCGATCAAAACCACCGGGCGGCCCTCGGAGAGGAGCGCTTTTTCAACGGAATCCAAGTTGGTGCCTTTGGAGTCGTTCACCCATTCCACTCCCGCCACGGTGCGGATCACCTCGCAGCGGTGCGGCAGGGGCCGGTAAGCGCAAAGACCGGGCAGCATTTGATGGAACTCAAGGCCCTGCGCCAATCCCACCCCCAGCGCCGCCATGAGGTTCTCCGCGTTGTGCGCCCCGCGCAAATGCGTGTCGCTCATCGCCAGAACCCTGGTTCCCCTGTGGAAAATCACGCCGTCGCGCAGCTCGAAATCCGCCCCGGGAACCGAGGCGCTGAATGTGATGCGGCGGGCAGCCAACGGGGGCAGTTTGTCCCGGAAATTCACCACCGCCCAGTCCGAGGGCGTTTGGTTCTCGAAGATCCGCACTTTGGCGGCGAAATACTCCTCCATGGAGGCATACCGATCCAGGTGATCGGCCGCGAACCCCAGCCACACTGCGGTTTGGGGACGGAACACCCGGATCCGCTCCAGTTGGAAGGAGCTCACCTCGAGGGTCATCACGTCGAGCTGGCCGCTCTGGGAGACTTTGGCCGAAAACGCGGGCCCGATGTTGCCGCTGGCCACCGTGCGGACCCCGGCGGCGTTGAGCATTTGCTCGACGAGCTGCGTGGTGGTGGTCTTCCCGTTGGTGCCCGTGATCGCGACCACCGGACACGCGCACATGCCAAACGCCAGCTCGAGCTCGCCGATGAGCTCCGCGCGTTTCGCGAGGAAGTTGCGCACCAGGGGCGTCGCGGGATCGATCCCGGGGCTCAGCACGCTCAGGTCATATTCCTGAGCGTCGCGCTCCGCCGCCTCACCCGCCAGGACCCGGATGCCTCGGGACTCGAGCGCATGGATCTTGTCGTAGAGCCGGGCGGGATCGCCTGAATCGAGCACGGTCACGTGCGCCCCGCAGTCCCGGAGGAGAAAAGCCGCGGACTGGCCGCTTTCCCCGGCGCCGAGAACCGCCACCTGCTTGTCTTTGTGGGAGGAGTTCAACGCAGCTTGAGGGTTGCAAGGCCGAGGAGGGCGAACATCACCGAGAGAATCCAGAACCGGACGATGACGGTGTTTTCCTTCCAGCCTTTGAGCTCGAAATGGTGGTGGATCGGCGACATCAGGAAAACCCGGCGGCCCTCCCCGTAAACGCGTTTGGTGATCTTGAACCAGGTGCGCTGAATGAGCACCGAAAGGGCCTCGATCACAAACACGCCGCCCACGACCACCAGGAGGAGCTCCTGTTTGCAGCAGATGGCGACCACGCCGAAGAATCCCCCAATGGCGAGGGAACCCGTGTCGCCCATGAAAACCCGGGCAGGATGACAGTTAAACCAGAGGAACCCGAACGACGCCCCCACCAGGGCCATACAAACCACCGACAGCTCCCCAGCGAAGGGGTAATAGGGAATCTGCAGATACTGGGCGATCTTCAGGTTTCCGGCCGCGTAGGTGATGATGGAGTAAGCCACGCCGGTGGTGATCGTGCAGCCGGCAGCCAACCCGTCGAGGCCGTCGGTGAGGTTCACCGCGTTGGAGGACCCGATGATCACCAGCGCGAAAAAGACGAGGGTGAACCAGCCTAGGTTCAGAAAGATGGGCTCCTTATAAAAGGGCACGTACAGGGCGCGCGCCTGCTCTTGAAGAGCCGGGTTCAGCAGAAAGAAGCCCGTGACCACCAGCGCCACAAAGCCCTGGCCCATGAGTTTGGTGCGTTCGCTGATCCCGGCGGAGTTTTTCCGGGCGACCTTCAGATAGTCGTCCCAGAATCCCAACGCCCCGCACACGAGCAGGGTGAAGACGAGCAACCAGACCGCGATGTTGTCGGGCCTCGCCCACAACAGCGTGGAGATGATCAGCACCCCCAGAATCAGGATCCCGCCCATGGTGGGCGTCCCGGCTTTGCCCCCCTGCAACTCGAAGAGTTTGTGGACCTCTTCCTTGGTCCGGATGGGTTGCCCCATTTTCAGGGAAATCAGTTTGCGGATCGTCCAGTTCCCGAAGACGAGGGAGAGAAGGAAGGCGGTCATCGCGGCGCCGAGCGCGCGGAACGTGATGTATTGGAAGACGTTGAGCGCGCTCAGGAAATCGGAGTCGCTGCCGGCACTCAGATGGTGAAGATTATACATCATACTCGCTCAAGCCCCTCCACGACGCGTTCCATTCGGGCGGACCGGCTGCCTTTGACCAGCACCACATCCCCGCGGCACGCCAGCTCCCGCAATGCGACGATCGCGGCCTCGGCGCCGGGCACTTCCAGAACCGTTTTGACCCCGCGCGTCCGTGCGGCCTGCGCCGTCACGGCCGCCTCCTCGCCCACTGCGATCAGCACGTCCAGGCCCAGTTCACCCGCCGCCTCGCCCACGCGCCGGTGGCCCTGCTCGGACTCGGCTCCGAGCTCACCCATCCGCCCCAGAACAGCCATGCGCCTCCCGCTGGACGGCATTTGAGCCAGGGTCTGGAGCGCCGCCACCATCGAGTCGGGATTGGCGTTGTATGTGTCGTCGAGGACCCGGATTCCACGCGTCTCCTTCTGCTCGAGCCTGCCCTTAGTCAACTGCAACTTGCCCAGCCCCGCCGCGCACTCCGAAAGTGTGAGCCCCAGGCTGAGCGCCGCGCCCACGGCGAGCAACGCGTTGGAAACCATGTGAGCCCCCGGCACAGGCAACGACACCGCCGCCGTTTGGCCGTCCGCGTGCAGCAAAAACCGGGTCCCGGAAAAATCCTGTTCCAACCCGGAGGCACGCACCCGCCCGTGGTCGAACCCGCAGAGGACCTTGGGCGCGGCGGTCCGGGCGGCTAGGGCGTCGCAAAAGTCGCCCTCGGCTTCCAGCACGAGCACACCCTCGGTCGGCAGCGCCTGCGCCAGCGCGCCTTTTTCCAGGGCAATCGCCTCGCGGCTCCCCATGTGCTCAATGTGGGCCACGCCGATGTTGGTGATCACCGCCACATCCGGGCGAGCCAGGGCTGCCAGGGGCGCGATTTCCCCGGGATGATTCATCCCGATTTCAAACACACCCACTTCGTCCTGGGCGCTCGCCTGAAGCAGCGTCAAAGGCACGCCGATGTGGTTGTTGAGGTTGCCCGCCGTTTTGACGCAGCGAAAGCGTTCCCGGAGAATCGCCGCGGTGAGATCCTTGGTGCTGGTCTTGCCGTTGCTTCCCGTGATGGCCACCACCTTGAGCGGCAAGGTCTGCCGGTAATGGCCCGCGATCTGTTGCAGGGCGACGAGCACGTCCTTCACGCGCAGAAGCGCAAACCCCTCGGGAACGGAGCCCACCTCGCCCTCCACCACGGCCCCCAAAGCCCCGAGCCGCGCCGCTTCCGCCACAAAAGCGTGCCCGTCGAAACGTTCCCCGCGCAGGGCGAAAAACAGATCGCCCGGCTTGAGCGCGCGCGAGTCGGTGCAAATCGCCGAGGCCGTCTGCTCCGGATTGCCCGAGAGAAGCTCGCCATCACACCAGCGTTTGAGGGTTTCGAGTGGGACCGGGTCCATGCGCTATCGATCCAACTCCACCCGTTTGCCTTCCAAAGCCTGCAACGCCACGGCGCGGTCCTCGAACGGCACTGTGCTGTCCGCAAACTCCTGGTAGTTCTCATGGCCCTTTCCGGCGATGAGAATGATGTCGCGGGGCTGCGCCAGGGCGATCGCCTTGTAGATGGCCTCGCGCCGGTCTTCGATCACCTCAAAGCGGCCCCGAGGCATCCCGGCTTTGATGTCCTCAAGAATCAGCTTCGGGTCCTCCTTGCGGGGGTTGTCCGACGTGAGGATCGCGTAGTCGGCGTACTGGTCCACCACAGCGCCCATCCGGGGCCGCTTTGTTTTGTCGCGATCGCCGCCGCACCCGAACACGACGATGAGTCGGGCTGGCTGCAACTCGCGGCAGGTCTTCATCACATTGAGCAGCGCGTCTTCGGTGTGGGCGTAATCGACAAACACCTTGAACTGGCGCTGGGCGGGCACGGGCTCCATCCGCCCGGGCACCGCAGGCGCGCTTGCGAGCGCGAGCACGGCGGTGCGCACGTCCACGCCCATGGCGTGTGCGCCCGCGAGCGCCGCCAGCGAGTTGTAGACGTTGAAGAGGCCGATCAGCGGCAGACGCACCAGGTAACTGCGGCCCACCGCGTCGAGCTGGTAGCTGGTGCCGTTGAAATCCGTGCGCACGCCGCTCGCCCGGAAGTCCGCATGCACCCCCTGCCCGTAGGTCACGACGGAGAGCTCGTTTTTGAACCGGTGAAAAAGTTGTGCGCCGAACCGGTCGTCGAGGTTGAGAATGGCCTTGCCCCGTTTTTTCTTCTGTCGCGGCAACCCCTCGAACAAGGAAGCTTTGGCCTCGAAGTAGCGCTCCATGGAGCCGTGGTAGTCGAGGTGGTCCTGGGTGAGGTTGGTGAAGATCGCCGCGTCAAACTCGACCCCGCGCACGCGTTCCTGCGTGAGCGCGTGGGAGGAAACCTCCATCGCCGCGGCTTTGCATCCCGCAGAGCGCATCTGCCAGAGCAGATCCTGCACGTCGAGGGACTCCGGGGTGGTGCGCGAAGCAGGGA
>CAMARB010000060.1 GCA_945860355.1 Chthoniobacter flavus
GATCTTTTAAAGGAGCTCAAAATCGACAAAAACACCCTCGTGCTCTTTGCCGGGGACAACGGATCTGCGCTGGATCCGAACTCCAAAACCGCCCAGCACTTCAACCAGGCCGCGAACGGGCTGCGGGGGTTCAAACGCCAACTCACCGAGGGAGCCCTCCGAAACGCAGGCATCGCCCGCTGGCCAGGAACCGTTCCCGCAGGGCAAGTCCGCGATGAACCCTGGGCGTTCTGGGATTTCCTCCCTACGGCGGCGGAACTCGCGGGGGCCTCGCTGCCAAAAGACTTTCATCCGGACGGCTTATCCCTCGCCAGATTCCTCAAAGGCGGTGCTGCCCCCCGGCGCGAATGTTTTTACTGGGAGTTGCACGAGGGCAAAAAAAAGTCCCAATCCATTCGATTTGATCATTGGAAGGCCATCCGGCCGGATGTGGGAGCGCCGCTGGAGCTCTACAATCTTTCCTCCGATGCGGGGGAGTCGCGCGATGTCGCGGCGGACCATGCCGATATCCTTGCCAAAGCCGAGGCGCTGATCCGGCGCGAACATGTGGAGAATCCCAATTGGCCCGTGGTCGCGCCCTCGGTTCCCAACGGAGAAAGCCGCGAAAATCGCTGAAGCGCCGAGCCTCATCAGCCAGACCTGCGCCGCGTGCGGCCCCGGGAATTTCACCCGCTTGAGCGCCGCATTCGTCGGCGCACATCTGTCCCGAAAGCCAACAGCTGCAGCAGTTCGAACTGCTCGAGCGAGGCCATTCCCGCGCGAGCGACGCGTCGGAGAGCTGTAGTCAGTCCATGCGACAAGACGCCCCGGAACGGCGGGGTAAGATTCCCCATGTCGATGATTGATTCCGTTCCATGCGATCGTTTCCCAAAAGGCTCCTTGTGTTTGCGTGTGCATTTTTCACGCCGTTTACTCTAGCGCTCAACGCAAAAGCTGAGAGCGCGCGGTCTGAAGTCGCGCCGCCAAAATCCGGAAACCCAAAGGCCAGGCGCTCTGCCCGAAGCAGGGACAAAACGGGTGATCCGAGGAACAGGAGCTCGCAATCATTCTCCTCCCTTACCACGGGATTCCCCAGCTCCGGTATGCAGGTGCCATATTTCGACTCGGGGAATCTCCAAATGGTTCTCAAGATCGGGGTTGCCACGCGACTGGATGAAGAGCGCGTGCAAATGGAGAAATTGCGACTGGAAACGTTTGCTGACGGCGAAAGCGAAATGGTCCTTACACTGCCCAGTGCAGTGCTCAGCATCAGCACTGGGGTTATCCGTGCCGAGTGCCCGGTGAGCATCCGGCGCTCCGACTTGGAGGTGACCGGCTCGACCCTAATTTTTGACACTACAACCAGGCAGGGCAAAATCGGCGGCGGCGTGCGATTGCTCATTTTCAACCTGGTTTCCTTCAATCAGCCAGGGGGTGTGAAACAGGGGACGTCCGCGGAAACAAGATCAGTTCCGACGGAAATTACAGCCTTGGATTTGGACCTGAACAATCAGGAGAGCACCGGTGTTTTCACTGGAAACGTTCAGGTCTTGGATGCCGAATTCCATCTCTCTTCTGATAAGCTCACCGCGTTTCTGCGCAAAGCGCCCTCAAAGCAGCGTCCCCAGGCTCAGGGCTCAAAAGCGCCGCTGGACGCGGTAAGGGAGAGCTCGGAAACCCGGGAAGAAAAGGAAGGGACACTCGAAAAAGCGGTGGCGGAGGCTTCGGGTGAAAATTGGGTCATTATCACCCAAAACAAACCCGAGCCGGATGGTTCGGTGAGGCGCAGCACAGGCCGAGGGAAGAAGGCGGTGTATGACTCGAAGACGGGGGATATGACCCTCACGGAATGGCCATCTCTTGAGCACCAGCAGAACACAATCGAGGCGACCCGGGATAACTCGGTCATCACCCTCAACCGAAGCGGCGAGCTGCTGGGTGAACACACGAAGACCACCTTGCTTGGGGAAAAAGGACCGACGGTGATTACCGCCTTGCGTGTGAAGCTGAACAACAAGGAAAGCACCTGTGTTTTCACTGGAGACGTTCAGCTCCTGGCTACCGAGGGCCGTCTGTCTTGTGATAAGCTCACCGCGTTTCTGCCCAAAGCGCCCTCAAAGGAGCGACCCACAGCTAAGGGCTCAAAGACGCTGCGGAACGCGGCAAGGGCGAGCTCTCAAACCCGGGATGAAAGGGACGGGACACTCGAAAAAGCAGTGGCGGAGGCTTCGGGTGAAAATTGGGTCATGATCACCCAAGACAAACCCGAGCCGGATGGTTCGTTGAGCCGCAGCACAGGCCGAGGGAAGAAGGCGGTGTATGACTCGAAGACGGGGGATATCACCCTCACGGAATGGCCATCTCTTGAGCACAAGCAGAACACAATCGAGGCGACCCGGGATAACTCGGTCATCACCCTCAACCGAAGCGGCGAGATGCTGGGTGAACACACGAGGACCACCTTGCTTGGGGAAAAAGGACCGACGGTGATTACCGCCTTGCGTGTGCACCTGAACAACAAGGAAAGCACCTGCGTTTTTACTGGAGACGTTCATGTCCTAGATGCCGAGTTTCGTCTCTCTTGTGATAAGCTCACCGCGTTCCTGCCGAAAGCGCCCTCAAAGGAGCGCCCCACAGCTAAGGGCTCAAAAACGCCGCGGAACGCGGCAAGGGCGAGCTCGCAAACCCGGGATGAGAGGGAAGGGACACTCGAAAAAGCGGTGGCGGAGGCTTCGGGTGAAAATTGGGTCATGATCACCCAAGACAAACCCGGGCCGGATGGTTCGTTGAGCCGCAGCACAGGCCGCGGGAAGAAGGCGGTGTATGACTCGAAGACGGGGAATATGACCCTCACAGGATGGCCGTCTATTCAGCAAAAGCAGAACACAATGGAGGCGACCCGGGAAAGTTCGGTCATCACCCTCAACCAAAAAGGCGTGGCGACTGGTAAACACCTGGAGGGCACCTTCCGTTGACGCAGAATTCATGACACAGCGCGGAGCTGCCGGGTGTGCTTGTGCTGGTGGCGCTGATTGGCCGGGAGACACACAAAACTTCAAAAGTTCCGCGGCGCATCTCCCTCAAACGCGGGGTTCTGCCAAGGATGATTTCTGTGCTTTTCTGACCCATGGTCTTACTGGATGACCCAATTCGTGGTCGCTGTCGCATGCCCTGGCAGGCCTGGGGACGGACAAAAATTGACTCAGCCGATCTGTTTCGGGCCGCTTGAGGGCCGCCCCGCGAAGGGAAACCGGTCGATCTCAATACCATCGCCCATTTGTAGCATAATCATGCGACTTAACGCAGCGGTCGCTCGGCGGCTAAGAAGAGAGCGCGTTTTGCGGCTTCATCGCCCATGGCACCTCTGCCTCAGGCGATGGAAAGTCCCCCGAAAGGTAGCAGCCCCCCTGATCTGCCTCTTCTTTGTTCTCCCCTGGGAAACCTCTCTCCCTCTCTTTCATCCACCCACTCCTCCGCGAATGCGGATCAATTGCTTCCCTTGCCGCGACACAGCCACCGCGCCATCACAGCCACAAACTGCCAACTCGGCAGAGGGAGAATCCACCCGCTTGAGAGCCGCATTGACCGGGCCAGGTGCCGTCTCTTGCGTGCCCTCCCTGGGGTATGTATCGAAGGGCGGCGGCATGCAGCGCCAGAGGGCGCTCGCCCGTGCCCCGGGGCGATCTCGAGCTTGCAGAGTAAATTTCTGAGTACGCCGCGAGCGCTCCAAGCACCGCGAAACGCAGCGCGAGTGCCGGCATGCTTGGAGCCCCGCCGCCGCCCGATGCCCCCGCCTTTCTCATTCCGCCGACCTTGCAAAATCATATGTTCTTCCACCCGAAAGCCCGTTCCGAATCCCGCGTTGCCCCGCATGTGAGTGCGAGGCGTCATGGTCCGGTTTTGCCCTTCATGAGTGCGATGGTTTTGACCGTGTTCCTGGCGCTTTTCGGGCGCCCTGCCGTGTCCGCGCCTGCGCCGAACAGCCGAGTGCGGGTGCTCATTTATGGATACCTGAACGACGGCGCAGTCGTCCGCGATTCCCTGGAGGCGTTGTTGCGCGAGGATTACGAAACGGTGGAAGTGGATTTTCAGGCGCCGCCCGGACAGATGCTCCACGACAGCTATTACCGGACCGACATGAGGGAACTGGTGAAGAGCCATCTCAAAACCAAGGCCTACGATTACACCGTTATCGCGGACAACGAGGCGATGGCCGTCCCCTATCCCGAGTTCTGGTACAACGGTGTGACCGCGGTCGCCGCCCGTGCACGGGAGTTCAGCAACGCCCGCACCCTGCTCTGGATCGGCTCCAGTGGCGGGATCGAGAACGGCTACCGGGTGGCGAACGGAACGGGATCCTTGCCCTTGCCGGTTTGCCGCGTGCTGGAGCAGGTCGGCGCCGCGGCTTCGCTGGAAAAGTCGTTTGCGGGAGCGGCCGCGGTTTACTCCCAGATCACGGGCAAGAGCGCCGCAACAAGCGGCGCGGTGGTCGCCGGTATCTCTCCGGCGCGGATGGCGGCGCTCGCGGGAATCGCCGCGGAAACCCTGCAGACGGAGAGGGGTGTTCCACACTACACGACGCCTTTCAAGGGCGCGGTATGGATTCACGGAGGTCCGATCCCGGCTTCGTCTCAGTTCGGATATATCTATACGGGCACCAGCACGGAGGTGGGAATGTCGGGTGTGTTTGGGGCAGACCTGGGGTCCAACCTCCTGCGCAGGGCGGATCTAATCGCCGTCCCCTCTCGAGTCGGTTCTTCATTGTCGTTCGGGGCGGACGCCACCGCCACCTCGGCGAAGACCCTGCTTGAGCAGGCTCCAGGCAGATACCACGTCGCTTACGCCAGGATATGGAGTATCCAAGCGTCCCAGCTGACGAGTGTCGAGCCCAACCTCCAATGCCAGATCTTCGACAGGCATGCGGACGCCACGATTTCCGGTTTGAACAATTTCATTTTGGATGGATGGATCACCGGTCGCTATTCCTCTGCAAAAACGCTCGGCCTGGCCTGGCTTCCCCTGCATCTGGCGATCTTCCGCTACAATGAACGTTGCCCGGAAGTCACATTCTCCTCCGACGGCACCCACATGACGGCGGAGTATCTCCAACTCCTGGCGTCGATGTCCTACACATCGAGGACCGGACTCAAGGCACCCGTGTTCGGGTTGGACGCGGCCAGCGCCGCTGCCGTGGATGAGGGGTTCAAGATCATCCGGCAGCTCTCCATGCTTTCGGATTCGGGGGATTACGTGCCGGACTCGCCGCAGGCCAACCGCCCCCCGACGCTCGACCCGCTGGCAGACAGCGTTGTGATGTCGGACGCAGCGAGAACTCTGCGGGAGGTTCGCCTGACGGGGATCACCCCGGGGTCGCCCTACGAGGACCAGAGCCTCTCGGTGAGACTTGCCTCGGACAACGAGGCTCTAATCCCCACATCCTCCCTTGAATTGGCGGATCTCACTTATCCCAGGGCGGCAACCCCGGGCGCGCCGGGTGGCGCCACGCTGAGGTTTCATCCGGCGGCCGGCGCATCCGGCCGCTGCCGAATCGCGGTGACCCTGGACGACGGCCAGCCGGCGAACAGCTCGGTGACCCGCAGCTTCGAGGTGGAGATCACGGCAAACCAATCGCCAACCCTGGACACGGTTGCCCCCTTGATCATCGAGGAGGACACCCCGGCGTTCATCCAAGTCACCGGGGTCGGCAGCGGCGATCCGGGTTCTGGCCAAGCACTTCGCTTTTTCACGCGTCTGCCCGGGGTTTCGACCGACCCGGTTGCCAGCGTTGATGTTCTTAGCTTCGACGAGGAAGCGGGCACGGCGAATGTGAAGATCACCCCCAGGGCCGAATTCCCGTGGAGTCCCGCGCTGGGGCGGAGCCAGACATTCAAGCTCTATGCGGACAACGGGCGGCGGGTGAACTTTCTCCAGAGCACCGACATCACGGTCACGGTGAATCCCGTCAACGATTTCCCCACGCTCAACGCCATTGCGGATGTGACAAAAAACGAGGACGCCCCCCAGTTCACAGTCGACCTCAGGGGAATCACGGCCGGAGGCAGGGAGGGAGAGGGCGGCCAGACCGTGACCGTCACGGCGGTCTCCGGCAACCCGGCTCTCCTGCCCGACCCCGTGGTCAACTACCAGACGCCCAACGCCTCCGGGTCGCTGAGCTTCAGCCTGGCGCCCAACGCATCGGGCGACGCCGCTGTGACGGTGAGAGTCGACGACGGCCAGGCCCAGACCGTCCGCCGGTTCACCGTCAAAGTGAACCCCGTCAACGATGCACCCGCGCTGGATCCGATTCCTTCCCTGCGGCTAGCCGGGGGGGCGGGGCTGACACGCTTGCCTCTCACCGGCATCAGCGCCGGGCCTCTTGAGCCGCAGGCTCTTACGGTGACGGTCACCTCCAGCAACGCGGCCCTGGTCGCCCCCAGCGTGGTGTACGCGAGCCCAGACGCCACGGGCGCCCTGGAGTTCACCCCGGCCCCGGGAAAGACGGGGTCCGCCGAGATCACCGTCAGGGTGTCCGACGGCGCGTTGTCCGCGACGCAGAGCTTCGTGGTGGCTGTGGACGCCCCGATGCCGCCCACTCTGAACGGGATTGCCAATCTTTCTCTGAGGGAAGACGCCCCCGGGCAGACGGTGAGCCTGTCGGGGATTGGCGCCGGGCCCGGCAACCCGAGCACGACGCTCGTTGTCACGGCCACGTCGAGGAGCCCGGCCCTGGTGCCCTCGCCGACGCTGGCATACGTCTCCCCAGACGCTGCGGGAACCCTGGCATTGAAGCCGGTGGAAAACGTGTCGGGATCGGCGGTGATCGACGTTCGGGTGCAGGCGGCGAGTGGCGCCACCCTGACTCGAAGCTTCACCGTGGCCGTGGCGGCGGTTAATGACGCGCCGACATTCCTCAAAGGGCCGGACCAAGTCGTCGCAAAAGATGCCGCGCGCCAGTCCGTTGCAGGATGGGCGAGCGCGATCAGCGCCGGCCCGACGGCGGAGGCCAGCCAGGTTTTGGCGTTCACGCTCGTCAACACCGACTCCGCACTCTTTTCCGAGCAGCCCGCGCTGTCCCCGCAGGGCACGCTGACGTATCAGCCCGCCCCCGGGAAAACCGGCAGTGCCGTGGTAACCGCGGTGTTGAAGGACAACGGCGGCGTGGCCAATAGCGGCGTGGACTCCAGCCCCCCGCAATTTTTCACGATCACCGTGACCGACCTGAGCCGCCCTGCGGCAGTCGCGCAGTCTGTCGGCGCGTTTGAAGACACGCCAAAGGCCTTGGTGGTTTCCGGCATCGCCGCCGCAAGGCCGATTGCAAGCTACAACCTCACCCAGCCCGCCCGGGGCACGCTCTCGGGTGTCGCGCCCAACCTCACCTATACACCGGCCGCGAACTTCAACGGGACTGACAGCTTCACATTCACCGTGACGGACGACTCGGGGGCGGTGAGCTTGCCGGCGACCGTGAGCATCACGGTGGCGGCGGTCAACGACGCGCCGGGCTTCACGAAGGGCGCGAACCAGACGGCGCTCTACAACGCAACGCAGCGCTCCGTCACCAACTGGGCCACCGCGATGAGCGCCGGGCCCGCCGATGAGTCCGCCCAGACGCTTGCGTTTGTTCTCACCAACAGCGACAACGCGTTGTTCTCCGTGCAGCCCGCCGTGTCGCTGACCGGCGCGCTGACGTTCACGCCCGCTCCCGGTAAAAGCGGAACCGCGACAGTCACGGTGGCCTTAAAGGACAACGGCGGGGTTGCCAACGCCGGGACCGACACCAGCGCGCCGCAGACCTTCACCATCACGGTTTCGCCCAATGCGGCTCCCACCGCCACGGCGCAGGGCGTGAACGCGTTGGAGGATGTGGCGAAAACCCTCAGGCTTTCGGCCGCAGACGCCGACGGAAGGATCGTTCGGTTCAATGTGACGCGCACACCCCTCCACGGGACGCTCGAAGGCGTGGCGCCGGACCTCACCTACACTCCCCATGCCAATTTCAGCGGCAACGACGGCTTCGCTTTTACCGTGACGGACGACAACGGCGCGGTGAGCGCGCCCGGGGCCGTGAGTATCGCCGTCGCCGCCGTGAATGACCCACCCGGCTTCGCCGGCGGACCGGATCAGACCGTCGCCATGAACGCTCCGGCTCAGACGGTGGCGGGCTGGGCAAGGGAGATCAGTGTCGGCCCATCGAATGAGTCCAAACAGAAGCCGTCCTTTGCGGTGACCGCCAATAGCAATCCCGCCCTTTTCGCCACGCAGGCGGCCGTCTCGCCGGGTGGAATCCTGACTTATGAGGTCGCGGCGGGCAAAGCCGGGAGTGCTGCGGTGACCCTGGTGCTTTCGGATGACGGGGGAGGGATGAACACCAGCGCGCCGCAGATTTTCACGATCAACGTCCTCGGCGCTGACCTGCCTGTCGCCGTGGCGCAGGCGCTGGGCACGCTCGAAGACACTCCGAGGGCGGTTGTTCTCTCCGGCATCCACAGGGCCGGTCTCACCGGCTCATTCACCTACAACGTGACAACGCCGGCAAACGGCGCCCTCTCGGGGGAGGCGCCCAACCTCGTCTACACGCCCAACGCCAACTTCAACGGGTCCGACAGCGTCACGTTCACCGTGACGGACAGCGCCGGAGCCGTGAGCCTGCCCGCCACGTTGAGTATCACCGTCGCCGCCGTGAGCGATCCCCCCACCCTTGGGCCGCTACCAGCCATCGCGCTGAACCTGGGAACCACCTCTTTTTCAGTGCCGCTCACAGAAATCAGCAGCGGCGCACCCAACGAGCGCGAGTCGTTGACGGTGAGCGCGGCGTCGAGCAACCCGGCGCTGCTGCCCAATCCCGTGGTGGCCTACGTGAGTCCCAACGCAACAGGCTCGCTTTCGCTGCTGCCGGTGGCCGGCGCCTCGGGCACGGCCGAGATTCGCGTCAGCGTCAATGACGGCGTCAACGCGGCTGTCACGCGGAGGTTCGTCGTCGCCGTGACCTCACCCCCGGTGGCCATGCCCCAGAGCGTGACCGCGGTGGAGGACGTGTCCAAGGAAATCATCCTCGCGGGGAACGACCCGGACGGGAGGGTTATCGCGTATCAGGTGACGACGGTGCCCGAGCACGGGACGGTCAGCGGGACGTGGCCCGCCGTGACATACACGCCGGCCCAGGACTTCAACGGGACCGACAGTTTCGCGTTCACCGTAACGGACGACGCCGGCGCGGTGAGCGCCCCCGCGATCGTTGGCGTCACCGTGACCGCAGTCAACGACGCGCCGGGTTTTGTGAGGGGCGCCCACCAGACTTGCGCGTTCAACGCGGGCCCGCAGACCGCGGGCGGTTGGGCGTCCGGTATCCGCTCGGGCCCGTCCGACGAGTCGGCGCAGTCTCTTGGGTTTGTCGCGGTGAATGACAACAACGCCCTTTTCGCCTCCCAGCCCTTCGTTTCGTCCAACGGGACCCTCGCGTTCACACCGGCGGCTGGTCAGAGCGGCAGCGCGACGGTGACGGTGAGCCTGCGGGACGATGGCGGAACCGCCAACGGGGGGCGCGACACCAGCGCGCCGGAGACGTTCACGATCACGGTGCTGGCCAACCGCCCACCCGAGGCGACGCCGCTGCTCGTCAGCGCCGTGGAAGACGCGGCGAAGGCGATCACGCTGGCCGGGAGCGATGAGGACGGCAGGATCGAGTCCTTTCACGTGAGCGCCGCGCCCGTGAACGGCACGCTCAGCGGAACTTGGCCGAATGTGACCTACAAGCCGAAGGCGGACTTCAACGGCGCCGACAGCTTCGCGTTCACGGTCACAGACGACGCCGGCGCGGTGAGCGCTCCCGTGACGGTCGGCAGCACGGTGGCGGCCGTCAACGACGCGCCGGCTTTTGTGAAGGGCGCGGATCAGGCTGTGGCGTTCAACTCCGGAAGAAGGACGGTCGAAAGGTGGGCCACAGACATCCGTTCCGGACCCGCGGATGAGTCCGCTCAGACGAGGACATTTAATGTGAACGCCGATCGCCCCGAGCTGTTCGCCGAACCGCCCGAGGTCTCTTCCTCGGGGGTGCTGACATTCACGCCCGCAGCCGGGAAGCTCGGGAGCTCCACGGTGACGGTGAGTCTCCGGGACAATGGCGGCACGGCCGATGGTGGCGTCGACACGAGTGCGGCGCAGTCTTTCACCGTCATTCTGGAGGGTATCGCCTCCGCGCCGCCGCTGTTCGACCCAATCGGCGACCTCACACTGACAGAGGACGCCGCAGCCCAGGGTGTCGCGATCACTGGGATCGTTGCGGGGACCGGCAGAACGCTCAGCGCGTCTTCCGACAACCCGTCGGTGGTGCCGGCGCCCGAGGTGGTTTACGCCGGCGGAAGCGGCGGCACCCTTGTTATGAAACCCGCGGCGGACGCCAGCGGGAGCGCAAGGATCACCGTAACGCTGTCCGGCGGAGCCGCCGGTGAAGCGCCGTTTTCGAGGGGTTTTTCTGTGGCCGTCGCTGCGGTGAACGATGCGCCGAGCTTTGAGGCGTTTGGGGATGTCGTGGCGGGCAAGGAGCTTGGCGCTCAGAGCCTCGCCTGGGCGAGCGTGATCAAATCCGGTCCCGCTGATGAATCCACTCAGCAGCTGGCGTTTGAGACGGTGGTGCTCGTGGGCGCCGAGCTCTTCGATGAGGCGCCCGCGGTCTCAGCGGACGGGGTTCTCAGTTACCGGCCGAAAAAGAACGCGGCGGGTCGCGCGGCGCTCAAGGTGCGCCTCCGGGACAATGGCGGAGTGGCCGGGGGCGGCGCGGATACGAGCGACTGGAAGAGCTTCTCGGTGGCGCTCACCGACGTCAGCCTCCTGGCCGGCAGCTACAACGGCCTCCTGAGCGCGTCCGTCGGCTCCGAGCCCGCCTACGCCCGCAGCGGACGCCTCAACGTCGAGCTCAGAAAGACCGGCAGCTTCACCACGCGCCTCGAGCTGGGCGGCGACGTGTTCTCGGCTTCCGGGACAATCGACAACCTCGGGCGGCCGAAGTTCGGCAGAACACGCTCCGGGGTGTGGATGATTTTCCGCCGTAACGCCTCCCCGTTGGCGGTGGAGCTTGCCCTGGAAACGGCCAGCGGCAGTGATCGAATCACCGCCCGGGTGGCGGCCGGAGACTCAACGTGGGCCGAGGGCGTGGCCGAGCGCAGAGTCGCGCCCGGAGCCGTGCTCGTCGGCCCGTACACGGTGGTTATGGCGCCGTCGCCGGAGCCCCCCCCGGGGCGACCCACGGGGCAGGGCTGGGCGACGCTCAACGTGCAGGCCAAAGGCGGGGTGCGCCTGGCCGGAAGGCTCGCCGACGGCACGTCTTTGAGCTGCTCGGGGTATGTCTCAAAACAAAGCCGGTGGCCCCTGCATGGGCGCCCAACAAGCGTGAGCACGAAGGCCGGGCTGGTGAGCGGCTGGGTGCAGTTCGCCGACAGGCCGTCCGTCAGCGACATCGAGGGCTCGGACCTGAGGTGGTTCCGATTCGCGATGCCGCGGGACAGGAGGTTCCCCGGGGGCTGGAGCGAGGGTGCCGCACTCGGCCTGCTCGGTTCGCGCTACACGGCGCCCACGGCCAACGGGAGCCGACCGCTGCTGACGGGGCTCAGTCCGACCGGCAACAACCTCCGGCTGACGCTCACCGGCGGCGACCGCCAGGTGGCGCAGAATGTGGAGTTTGCCCTCAGATGGCCATACACGCTGCGCTCCCCTGCCATCGTGTTCACCGTGGACCGCTCCACGGGCCGATTCAGCGGGACGCTGGCCGGCACCAAGGATCGGAAGCCGATGTTTTCCGGGGTGATTTTCCAGAAGCAGAACCTGGGGGGCGGCTTCTGGCTCAGTGCGGAGAGCGCGGGAAGGCTGGATCTGGAGGGCTTGGCCCCGGGGGGCGGCGGCTTTTAAAGGGATGGAGGTGGAGTTTGCGCGGGAGACAATTCCGCCGGGCGACTCCGCAACGCCGCGGTGATCGGCCCCAGCGCATCCTCCGCCGCCCGTGAAGAGTTCACAGCTTGGATCGGGCCCGGGAAATGCCGCGGCCGCACGCGGCCACGCCGGGGTCGCGCCGACTTCGGCTAAAACCTAACGGAATCCCACCGCCAGAGACTCGATGACGCCTTCCGGGAGCAATATTCCCCCAATGACGAAGCGGTCAGGCCACATGTGGAGCAGGAAGTGTCCGTTGTCGATTCAGGAGCCTAACCGCATCCCGGGATTGAGCGGCGGGATCCGAGCACCCGTTGGCAGGAGGATTCACCAAAGGCGCCGAAAGAATTCCGCGAGGGACGGCCGTCGGCCAGGCCTTTTAAAACAAAAGCGCAAGGGCGAACCGCCTCCGGCCTCCAGCAACCGATGGGAGCGAGTCAAGATGGACAGCCCCCCAGAGGGAGGAGCGGCTCGTGCGAAACGCAGCCGAATCTGCGAACTAAAGCGGCGCGCCATGGCCGCTGAGCGCGCGAAATTGGATGTGCGATAGAATCCGCGCCTCCAACTCGGACTGGGCCTCCGGCGAGAGATCGGCGGGCACTTTGGCGGCCGATCGTTTCCATTTCGCAAACCAGTCGGCGCCCAAAATCTCGTGGCGTCCCGCAAACCCACGGCGGGATGCGGCCGGGGTAAACGCAATCGTCGTCTCCGTCTTCTCCCCCGCGTTCCGTCCCCGGGCGACGCAAAAACCCGCGCCGAGCATCGCGACCCGCGATGCGGTGGAACACGTGTAGGTGAAGAGCTCGGTGCCCCGGTCGCCGCACTCCCGATAAAGCCGCTCAAACAACCCCAGAGTCCACTGGTCACCGCAGGTCTTGCTGGAAAACATGTCGTAAAAGATCACCTCCGGACGCTCCTCCACACGCTCCATCGTCTCGAGAAAGCTGCCCTTGATCAGCCGCCAACTCAGCCCCGGAAACTCCCGAGACTGCCATTCCCCTCGCTTCAATATGCCCGACGGCGCCCCGTGGCGCAGGTAGAGGAATTTGTCGGAATTGAGAAACGCCAGCTCCAGCGAGTCCAAATCGTTCTCGAAACTCACGATCCGCATCGGGCGAACCGGGCCGAGTTTGGACTCCGCCTCGTAACACTGGATGGCCGCCATGGCGTTTGCCGCAGCCCCAAGCCCCACGTCCCAGATCACCAACGGCTCAGCCTCTTCCCCGGGCGTCTCCGGCGCCCACCGCAAGCGCTCCGCCAAATGCGCCTGCTCCACATACAGGGCGCGCGCCTCGTCCATGGGAGGCGTGCGCGAGTGCATGATCTCGCCCGAGGTCACGTGCCGGATACTCGCAAACCCCTCCCTCGCCGTGTGCACCTCGTAACTGCCCAGGGACAGCGGCGGACTTTTCGCGCGTTTTGCCTTCGGATGCAGGACCGGATTATCCAGATCGTCTTCCTGGAGAAAGGCGCGTTTGGCTTCGTACAACGCCAGAAACCGATCCTCCAAGATGCTCTCACGAATCTCCCGCATGAGCTGATGATAGAAGTAGATGTTGTGCTGCCCGAGCAATTGCCAGCCAAGGGTCTCCTTGGTTTTGGTGAGGTGATGCAGATAGGCCCGGCTGTAGCGTTTGCAGGTCGGACACCGGCAGGCAGGGTCGAGCGGCTCCTGGGAAAACTTGTAAATGCCGCGCCGCAACTGAAGGAACCCCCGCGAGGTGAAGGCGCCGCCCCGCTGCGCCACCTGAGTGGGGATGATGCAGTCGAACATATCCACCCCCCGGTGCACCGCCTCCAGGATGTCGAGCGGCGTGCCAACCCCCATCAAATACCGGGGACGATCCTCAGGCAGCAACGCCGCCGTGAACTCGCAGATTTCCTCCCGGGCTTCCTTGCCCTCGCCCACGGCCAGCCCCCCGATGGCAAACCCGTCAAACTCCATCTCGGTCAGCGCGGAGGCGCTTTCCTTTCGCAGCGCAGGGAAGAGGGCGCCCTGCACAATCCCAAACATCGACTGCAAAGAATCCCCCCGCGCAGCCAGACTGCGGGCAGCCCAGCGATGCGTGATTCCCAAAGCCTCTTTGGCGACGCTCTCCGGTGCGGTGGACGGAATACACTGGTCGAGCACCATCATGATGTCACTCCCGATGGCCTTCTGCGTCTCGATGCTCAACTCGGGGCTCAGAAGAATAGTCTGTCCGTCCAAATAACTCTGGAAAATGGCCCCCTCCTCGCTCATCGAACGCGAATGCGGGAGCGAAAAAATCTGGAACCCTCCGGAATCGGTGAGCACCGACCGCTCCCAGCTCATAAAACCATGGATCCCGCCGGTCCGCCGGAAAACCTCTGCGCCCGGGCGCAGGAGCAGATGGTAGGTGTTGGCCAGGAGCACCTGAGACCCCGCGTCCTCGAGGCTCTGAGTGAGCTGGGCTTTAACGGTGGCTTGGGTCCCCACCGGCATAAAGAGCGGGGTCTTTACCTCGTTATGCAGGGTGCGAAAGGTCGCGGCCCGCGCCCGGGAATGGGAGGCACGAGCGTCGAGATGAAAATCCAAGCGGGAAGCAGTCATGGGGCAAACGCGGTATCATGCGCGGTCCCCCCGCTTCGGGCAACGGCGATTCCCGGGAAGTAACCGGGCCCGGGTAATAAAAAGGCGCGTCTCCCGCTTTCAAAGAACCCAAACAGGCGACTCCACGAGAGACGCGCCCTCCCTTAAATCGGCGTCCTAGTTCGTCTTCCGCGTCGCGGGAATCTTCGGCTTTTCCTTCTTGGGCTTTTTAACCTCTTTTTTGTGACTGTTGTTTCCTTTGGCCATAATTCCCGGAATCCTCACTCCCCGCTCACCCGCGTCGAGTCTTTTTTAAGCCCATATGAGCCAGCCCCAATCCAAAGATCCCCTCCACGGAGTGACTCTTGAAAAGATCGTCACCACATTGGTGGAGCACTACGGCTGGGAGGAACTCGGATTCCGGATCCAAATCCGCTGTTTCCAGTGTAATCCGAGCATTAAATCCAGCCTTACCTTTCTGCGAAAAACCCCATGGGCCCGCAAGAAAGTGGAGGATCTCTATATCTGGACGACCTCGGAATAGGCAGGCGCTCCTGTGGGTCCCAACACCCAAGCCATTGGGGAAGCAGTGGGGAAGCCCGAGCGCCTGAGTCGTCACTCATCGAGCCGGACTGCGTGCAACGCTTCGCCAGACAGATGACCCTTTCTTTTTCAGGGGACAGACAAGAATGGCACTCTTGGAATGGATCATCTCACGAGCAAGAGCCCGGCCATGGTGGATCGAGCCCTGGCGGTCTACCACTGAGCCCACAATCTGGTGCGAGCAATGATGCTGGAGTCCGTCGGCCGGGCGGCAGCGCATTTTGATGCGCCTCTCTTTCAAGGGCAGCAGCGGGGCTCTGCTCAAGGCCATCAACAGACCACAAGATCCCGGGAGAAAGACGCCCGGCCGCTGGGAGATCCTGTTGGAAATGGCTGCCGATGATCTGTTGCCGATTCGTCCCAACCGGCGCGAACCACGCGCGACCAAGCGACGCCCCAAGAACTACCAGCGCACCACCGGGCCACGGTGTTTCGTTGGGCGAAAGTGGCACAGGCTTCCAGCCTGTGATCTGTGAAAGTCACAGCCAGGATGGCTGTGCCACTTTGGGCTCCACCGGCGGCGTGAGCCTTTGCCAAGCCTCCCTACTCGGAGATTTGCAGAGGACGGTATCGTCCAAAATGGTCCTTAAGTGAGCGCCATCCAGGCCTGTCCCCTGTGCCCCCCCTGTGGCCCCCCAAGCAATCAATCATCATTTTCTCTCGTTCGTTCATCGGTTCGGTTTGGTGCAACGGCATCCAAGACTGTCGCCCATGTCTCCGATAGAAACTGTCACCCATCCGCTCGGACGGGACCTCCCGAGTGGCACCACGTGTCGGGCATGAGAAGCGCGATCAGAGGAGCCCGATGGGGGGAAGAATTCCCCGCGCCCGGCTCCAACAAACCCGCAATCCGTCAAAGCCGGTCGTTTGCGTGTTGAACGATTCGGAAAGCAGTCCGTTGAGCGGAGGATCCCAAAATAGCGGCCGCTTGGGGTTGAGATTAAGGGGTGCGTCTCCCGGTGTTTGCCTGTTAGGTTGCGGGGGAGATATGAGCCAAACACCCCTTGTGGTGAGCCACGCGCCACCCGAAGTGCGGCACCGGATTGAAGGCACCAGGCTGGCCGATCTGCCCGTGGGCGGAGTCGAGATCCTGATGCACCGCAAAGCCGCCCTGCGGGAATGGGAACTGCGCCATGCGGCCGACGCTTATTGGCGGCTCTACTGGCCTCTTGAACCGGGAGGCGAGGTCACTTACCTGGGCAGGAAATACGCGCTCACTCCGGGCACACTGATTCTGATCCCGCCGCACACCGCCTACGACAGCGGTTGCGAGCGGCCATTTACCAAGTGGTATGTGCATTTTACTCTGGCGGGCCTCGGAAACGCGTTTCGGCAGGGTATTTTCCCCATCCAACCGACCGCCCCCATGCACCCCCTGTTGCGGGTTGCCTGCCCGAAAAAGGATGGAAACGCGCCGCCCCCGCAAACCAACATTCTTGTAGTCCTCCACCTGCTTTCCCTGGTCCTGAGCGCTGCCTCCGATGAACTCTTGCGCCCGCCGCAAACGGATGCCCGGGGCCTGCGGGGCCTCGAACTCATTCAGCAACGGTTCGCAGAAAAACTGGCGTTGAAAGACGTGGCCCGCGCGGTGGGTGTCAGCGAAAGGGTGTTGTCCCAGGTCATCCGCGCGGAAACGGGTTTTTCTCCGATGCGCTATCTTCAGGAGCTCCGCCTCAACCATGGGATGAGACTTCTTCGTCACACCCATGAGAGCATCGATCAAATCGCCGAGGAATGTGGGTTTCCGAACCGGTTCTACTTCACCCGGATGCTCGCCAAACATCGACAGACCACTCCAGCCGCGTTTCGCAAGCAGGCGGCCTTGTAAGGTGGGGGCGAGCCGGGTCGCGCTTCCCTATTGCCATCCCGACGGCAGAAACGCTTCCACGGAACCCGCCGACGCCCCCGAGCCGGTTGCGGGCAGGAACTCAAAGCTGCCGGATGCCCGGCCCGTTTTCTGGAAGACCACCCCGGTGAACGGCACGGGTTTGCCGGTGGCCGGATGCACGAAGCTTCCGCGAAAACCGCCATCGGCAGGCGCAAACGCCCAGCGCGCTCCGACAAACGGGCTCCCCCCAGGGATGCCGCCGGAGGGCGTGAGCACATTGGCGCCGCTCAGGCGCGCCGCCAGCCTGGCTTCTGCCTCCAGCCCGCCCCCCGCCAGGACAAGCTCCACCGCCACGAAATAAGGGATTTCATCCGCCACCGTATTCACCGGCACTCCCGGGCCGAACACGCCGTAGGGGTTCGCGGGGGTCGGCCGGGCCGGAGTGGGCTGGGCCGGGGCGACGTATTTGGACGCCGCGAACCCCACCGTGATTCCATTCGGCCAGCCCGGCTCGTAGGGAGCCGGCGAGCCGACCGGACGAACCCACTCCATCGCCTCGCAAGCGGCATCGCTCTGCGCTGAGGTGGGGTCAAACTGCACCTGGCCGGCGAGGAATCCGCGTCTTCCGTAGAGGGGCACATAAACGGGCCAGCTGAGCGTGGGCGACAGACGGTTTGTGTAGGAAAATGGCGCCCCGTCGGCCAGCCTGCCCACCCACTTCACCTCGCCCGTACCGCTGAGGGTCAAACGCCCGGAACCCGCCGCCAAAGGGAAGGCACTCGGAGCAAGGCTCCCATTGGTCTGCGTGTAAGGGCCCAGGAGCGGATCCAAGAGCACGGTGTAGCGTCCGTTCTCGGCAATTGGATTGAGCACCTCCTCCGGAACGCGTCTCATGCCCGGAGGCAGCACCTTTGCCTGGCTGTAAACATGTTTGGGCGCCTCAAGTCTGGCCAAAACCGCGCTCCCACGAGGCATGGTCAGTTCCCCCGCCACCAGCGCCGGGTCCCCCTCCCGCATTCGCAACGACAACTCCCCGAGCTCGGTCGTCCCCCCGCCTTCCATCTTCTTGAGCGCCCACTTTTCCACGCCCCCCGCGAAAACCACCGTGCCGTCCCGCTTGAGAACGCCCTTAAACACATGCTCCGCGCCACCGGCAAGTATTCGGCCCGTTACGGCGCCGGCCGTCGAAACCGTCACATTGAGAAGGCCACGCCCCCGGGTGCCAATAAAAGCGCTCGCCAAAGTCGGCTGCGCCGCCAGATCCTCAGGCGTCACGACGGGCGCGAGCAACCCGTCGTAGGTTCCCGCAAACTCCGAGCGGACATACCCGAACGTGAATTGGCGCGTTGTTTCCGCCGACATATTCCCGCGCCGGTCATAAGCCCGCACACGCGCGGTGTTCACGCCCTGTTCCGGCCACAGCGTCACCGTCCAGCCAGAGGTGTTCCCGTCCCCTCCCGGGGTCAACGCCGCCTCCACCGGGTCCCCCCCGTTAAGAGCCACGGTCACGCGGTCCACCCCGCTGACGTCCGTGGCTTTCCCGCGCATCACGGCACTTGTCCCGAACACGCGCCCGTTCTGGGCGGGCGACTCCACCACCACGGTCGGACCGGGCGTATCGCCGCTGGCAATCTTCAAAGTCGCGCTCCCCGGCATTCCGAGACGCACACCACCCGTGAGACCCACCAATTTCAGGAGAATCGTTTTTCCCGTCGCTCCGATCTGCGCTCCCTCCAGAATCCGGACCGGGACAGTTTTCGCGCCGAGCTCATCGTCGCCCCAGGTGAGAACCACGGCCCCCGTGGGAAGCGCGTAATCCGTTCCCTGAACCGCGGTGCCTCCCGCCGCTGTCACCTGCACTGAAAAAGGCCCATTCCCCCCGCCCGTCCGCACGACGCCGACCGACACCACCGTCTCACCCGAAGCCGCCTTGGCGCCGGCAAAGAGGGGGGCGGCAAAACCTACCGTGCCCGCCAAACCCGCCGGACGCACCACCAGGGTGGCGCTGCCCTGCGCCCCCAGCTCGGCGCCGCCCGTCGCATTGCGCAGCCGGAAGACAATCGTCTTGCCAGCGGCAGGAACCGCCGCCGACGCCTTCACAAGCACGGGGAAAGTCTTCAGCCCCGTATCGCCCGGCCCCCACGCCAGAACCACCGGCTGCGCCACGCTGTAGTCGGCCTCCGACGCCGTGCCCCCGGCCACGACCACCTCGACCGACACCGCTCCGGTGCCGCCCTGGATCCGGCGCACCGCCAGGGCCACCGTCAAATCCCCCGTCTCCGGTTTCACCCGTTCAACCGTGGCGGATTCGAACACCAGCACCCCCGGCTCGCGATGCGTCAGCGCCACCGTGGCCTCCGAGACATCACCCAACTCGGCGCCCGTCGGGTTCATCAGCCGAAGCCGGATACTCTCCCCTCCCGGAGCAATGGCGCGTCCCGCGCGCAACACCAGATTCACCGTTTTATCCGCGGCATCCCCCGGCGCCCAACGCACGACCATCGGACGGGAAGGCAACGCGTAGGCCGCCTCGGGCAGGGTTTCTGAGGACGCCGCAACCTCCACGGACGCCGCCTCCGAGATGTCCAAGAGTCGGCGCACCGTCACCGGCAACACCGTTTCACCCCATCCCTTGTGCTTTGAATACAGGGCGCGTTCGAAACTGAACCGGCCCGGTTTGAGCACTGTCAAAGAGGCCGCCTCGCTGGTGACGCTGCCCAAGCCGTTGGTCACCACCACCGTGTAACTGCCCGAATCGGCTTTTCTCGCCGATGGAATGCTGAAAACCGCGCCCGTGGCATTGGCAATATCCGCTCCGCCTTTTTTCCACTGGTAAATCAACGGCCCTGTGCCGGTGGCCGTGACGCTGAGCACGACGGGATCGCCCTCGGTCACCGTGGACCCCTCGGGCTGGGCCGTGATCGCCACTGGCGTCCGGGTGTCCAGCCCGCCCAGGCTCCACTCCGATCCGACCCCGGCACCCGCGATGCGTCCCCGGGCGGCACGGAATCCGAGCCTAGAGTCTTTGTAATCGGGGCCGTCTTCGTTGCGCCGCGCACACCGCGGACCGCTCGCTGTGGAGGCCCAGCTCCCCCCGCGCAAGACCCTGCTGGAGGCGGTGTGGGGGCCCCTCGGGTCGTTTCCTCCCGCATACACGGGTTGATACCAATCCCAGCACCACTGGCGCA
>CAMARB010000061.1 GCA_945860355.1 Chthoniobacter flavus
TATCCACAAGGGGGTCCATGAGCTTGCCGAAGTCGGTCACAAGGTTGCGGCGTCGGGCGATGGCCCCGTCGAAGTAGTCGGTGAGACTGGCTGCGATAAAGAGCAGCAACCCGGCCGTGCTCGCAAACGCCCATTGCGAGGAGAGCGCCGCGACGAAGACCAGCGTCAGAAAAAAACGGGCGACAGTGAGCTGGTTGGGCAGGTTCATTCGGAGATCAAGCGGTCGGACGCTATCAGACCCCGCGCCGGGGAGGCAATGAAGCGCTCCAAGGGAAAGCGGCTGAAATCCCGTTTGCCATTGCTCGCGTTTTGCCGGTAGCCTCCCCGCCCTCTCAACCCAAAATCCGCATTTCAAAAAAACTGATGACCGCCACTTGTGATATCGGCCTGATCGGCCTCGCTGTGATGGGCGAAAACCTCGTCCTCAACATGGAGAGCAAAGGTTTCTCCGTAGCCGTTTACAACCGCACCACCTCGGTGACCGAGAAGTTCGCCCAAGGCCGCGGCGCCGGGAAAAATTTCGTGGCCGCCAAGACTCTCGAAGAGTTCGTGGGCGCTCTCAAACGGCCGCGCAAAGCCCAGATCATGGTCAAAGCGGGCGCGCCGGTGGACGCTGTCATTGAGCAGCTCATCCCGTTGCTTGAGCCGGGCGACATCATCATCGACGGGGGCAACTCCCTGTGGACCGACACGCAGCGTCGGGAGAAGTATCTCAAGGAAAAGGGCATCCACTTTTTCGGGGTCGGTGTTTCGGGCGGGGAAGAGGGCGCGCTCAAAGGCCCCTCGATCATGCCGGGCGGATCCAGGGAAGGCTGGGAGGCCCTTGCCCCGATCTACACCCGCATCGCCGCGGTGGCTGAAGGCGAGCCATGCTGCCGGCACATGGGCCCGGATGGCGCCGGCCATTACGTCAAGATGGTGCACAACGGCATCGAGTACGGCGACATGCAGCTCATCTGCGAGGCCTACGCGATCCTCAAGGCGACGGTGAACCCGTCCGCGGAAGAGTTCGCTGAAATCTTCGGGGACTGGAACCGGGGCGACCTCGACTCCTTCCTCATCGAGATCACGGCCAACATTTTCACCAAAAAGGATGCCGAGACCGGCACGCCGCTCGTGGAGCTCATCCTCGACAAAGCCGGCCAGAAAGGCACCGGCAAATGGACCGTGGGTCATGCCGTGGAGATGGGCGTGCCCCTCAGCGTCATCGGCAGCGCCGTGGAAGCGAGGATCCTTTCCTCGCTCAAGGACGAGCGCGTGGCCGCGAGCAAGGAACTTTCCGGGCCCGCGCCCGCCGCGTTCACCGGGGACCGCGCCCAGCTGATCGAGGCGGTCCGGGACGCCCTCTACGCGAGCAAGATCATCAGCTACGCCCAGGGTTTTGTGCAGTTGGGAGTGGCCGGCAAACTCTACGACTGGAACCTCAATTTCGGCGACATCTCCAGCATCTGGCGGGGCGGCTGCATCATCCGCGCCCGGTTCCTCAACCGCATCACGGAAGCTTATCGCCGCAACCCGGGGCTCAAGAACCTGATCCTCGACCCGTACTTCCGGGACATCATCCTGCGCACCCAGTCCAACTGGCGGACGGCCATCCAGACGGCCATCGCCCACGGGGTGGCGGTGCCCGCTTTCAGCGCGGCTCTGGCCTATTTTGACAGCTACCGTCAGAACCGCCTCCCGGCCAACCTGCTGCAGGCCCAGCGCGATTATTTCGGCGCGCACACCTTTGAGCGGCTGGACAAGCCCGCCGGGGAGTTCTTCCACTTCGAGTGGTTTAAATAAGCGACCCGCTCGCCTCCGGGCGATCTTTCCAAGGCGCGTCCCATTTCGGGGCGCGCCTTTTGGCGTTTTTGGGGGGCTCTCCCGCCAGTGGGGCACGGGGATCTCCGTGCTTCCCGCCCGCCCCCGCAACCGGGGCTGAGACTTTGCCAAAATCCGTGTTTCCACCGGCCCCCGTGCCGGTTAATTAAACCCAATGGATCTCACCCGCACTGCTTACGGAACCTGGAGTGGCGGCCGCTTCATGCATTTTGGCGAGCCCCTGGACGACACGCGTTTTATTGCCGCCATCCGGCATGCCTACGAGTCGGGCATCCGCACCTTCATGACCTCGGACGTTTATGGGAACGGCGCCGCGGACTCGATGTTGGGCGAGGCTCTCGCGGGGTTGCCCCGGGAGAGTTACGCCCTGGTCGGCATGATCGGGCACGATTTTTACACCGGCCAACGGGATGGTTCCAAAGGTTACCCGCGGTTCACCGACGCGCGGTTGCGCACCAAGGCCGATTACACCGGCTACGTGCGCATGGCCACCGAGAAATCCCTGGAACGCTGCCGGACCGATTATTTCGACTGCCTCATGCTGCACAACCCGGATTCCGTCGGGTACACCCAGGACTCCGTCTGGAATGCCATGGACCGGATGCGCGAGGAGAAACTCGCGGAGCGGCTCGGGGTTGCGCCCGGGCCGGCCAACGGATTCACCCTCGACGTGATCCTGAACTTTGAGCGGTTCGGCTCCGTTCTGGACTGGGCGATGATCATCCTCAACCCGCTGGAGCCTTGGCCGGGGTCGCTCTGTTTGCCCGCGGCGGAAAAACACGACGTGAAAATCATGACCCGGGTGGTCGATTACGGCGGCTTGTTCCACGGGGACGTCAAACCCGGGCATGAGTTCCCCAAATACGATCACCGCACCTATCGCCCGGCGGGCTGGGTGGAGGCGGGGAACGCCAAAATCGAGCAGATGCGCGGCGTGGCCGACCGCCTCGGGCTCACGCTTCTTCAGCTTTCCTGCCTCTGGAATCTCTCCCACGGTCCGGTCCGGAGTGTGATCCCGACCATGATCCAGGAGGCGGGTCCCAACGCCAAAGCCATTGAGGAGAAAATCTCTGAGCTTGGGGCGTTGCCGGAGTTGGTTCTGAGCGGGGACGACCTCGAATTGCTGCGCCGGATTGGGGACAACACGGGTTGTATGGAGCTCAAGGGGGGCAACCCGGCGCATACCGGCGAGACGTTGGCCGACCGCTGGTCGGTGACTCCGGAGCTGGCCCAGGTGGCGTCCCGGTGGCAGATCGATCCCGCCGCGCAGCTGGTGTGTCACCACGGCAAAGCGGCTTGATCGTTTTCTAGCGGCACCTTTTCTCCAGGGCGGCGCTGCGACAGGTTCGCTGCGCCGCCCTTTCTTTTCGCTCCCTCAGGGCGCGTTCCTCCGAGGTAGACCGTTTTTCGGCTTTTTGCCCGGGACCTCATCGCGCAGGGTGACGCCCCATGAAACGCGCGATGTTTTGCGGGCTGGTTTTGCTGGGATGCTTGGAACGGGGGCAGGCGGATTGGGTGATTGTGCAGCGGGTGGAGGGCACCATGCAGTCGGGACCCATGACGGTGCACATCAAAGACGGCAAATCGCGGATGGATATCGCCGCTCAGCTCAGCACCCTCACCGACGGGGCCACCGGCGACGTGGTGACGCTGATGCACGGGCAGAAGAGTTACATGAAAATCCCGGCGGATCGGACCCGGGCACTTTTGGAGAGGATGCAAAGTTTGAAGCCGGACCCCGGGGCTTCCGCGCCGAAGTTGCTCCCCGCCGGGCGAAAGGAATCGGTGGACGGGCGTGAGTGCGAGGTCTTCACGTGGGCGGGGCCGGGCGTGGCCGCGACCTATTGGGTGGCCAAGGATTATCCCAAGGCGGCGGATCTGGCGGCGGCGATGGAAAAGAACCTCAGTGCCGGTCTGGCGGGGTTGGCCGGGGGATTGACTCCCAAACCCAGCGATTTCCCCGGGATGGTGATCCGTGCCGAGTTGACGATCAACGGCCAGAAAGTGACCACACACCTGGTCTCGGCCGAGGAAAAACCCGTGGATGCGGCCCTGTTCGAGGTCCCGGCCGGGTACAAAGAGTTGCCCTCGCCGCAGTTTGATTTTCCCATCAAAAAATGAGGCGCGCTTCGGCCGGGAACCTCGGGTGGCAGTATCGCAGACTATGAACTTTCCATTGAACGCACCGCTGATCCTGGCTTCCGCGTCGCCCCGGCGTCGCCAGCTTTTGACTGAGCACGGTTACGTGTTTGAGGTGGAGCCGGCGGATGTCATCGAGATTGCCCCGCCGCATCTCACACCGGCGGAGACGGTGCTCTACAACGCGCGCCTCAAAGCCAGCGCCGTTGCGGCGGGCCGCCCCGGACGCTGGGTGCTGGGGGTGGACACGTTGGTGGCATTCGAGGGCCGGGTGTTTGGGAAACCGGCCGACATGGCCGTGGCGGAGGCGATGTTGGAGGAGCTCAACGGTAGGACGCACGCCGTGTTTTCTGGGGTCTGGCTGGTGACGGCAGCGGGCGCCAGCCACGGGTTTGTGGAAGTCACCCACGTTTATTTCAGGACGTTGTCGGCCGAACACCGGCGGGCGTATCTGCGGCGGATCGGGCCCCTGGACAAGGCGGGCGCCTACGCGGCCCAGGACGACGGCGGGGAATTGATCGAGCGCGTGGAGGGCTCTTTGAGCAACGTGATCGGGCTGCCCATGGAGTCTCTCCGGAAAGCCATTTCCAGGCTGGCGCAACCTTCCTCGGCTGATTAAGGGGGAGCCTGTGAATGCGAAATTTTCAGTCGGCTCGGTTGGCTTCATGAAACGGTTTTCCGCCGCCGCGCGGTTTGTGTTTTGCCTCGGCGTGGCCGGGGGCTTCGGCGGCTGCGCGGTGTTTCATGAGGACGCGCCCACTTCTTTCCTCAAGGTCCGCGCGGCTTCCCGCATGGAGGTGGAGTCGGCGTTGACGGCGGCTGTCACCAGCCGGGGGTTTCATCCCGCCGGCGAGGCGGGCCGGGAAATGACGTTCGAGCGGCCTGCCACCCGGACGGGCGAGGTGCTTTACGGCAATTGGGGGGAGGAAAAATCCGTCGAACGCCTCGTGTCGCGGATCGAGCGGGGGAACGGCGACGAGTTTCGGGTGTCCCTGTTTCCCTACACGATTCGCGGCCAGGGCACCGGAATGGAGGACGTTTCGCGCCGGTTGGAGGTCCATTCGCGGGAGTACTCCAAGATCCTCAAAGAGGTAAAAGCCGAGCTCCGAGGCTCGGTGGAGTAGGCGCGGGACGCCCCTCAATGGCTTTGTGAATTTGAGGGGATGCGTCGCCCGGCTCTTTGGGCCGGGCGATCACATGGACGGTGGCATCGGCCCTACGCCGTGCGGGGGGGCCTTTTTCGGAAGCCAGCAGGAATGTGCGGCCCATTCCTCCCATTCCTCCCATTCCCCGCACCGCGCAAAGCTGGAGGACTTACCCGCGAGGCTTGAGAAGGTCCCGGATTTCCCGGAGCAACAGCACGTCAGCCGGGTCGGCGGGCGCTTCCGCCGGCCGTGCCTTCTTGATCGTGTTGACTCCTTTGACGAGCAGGAAAATGCAGAACGCCACGATGAGGAAATTCAGGCCCACCGTGATGAAGTTGCCCCAGGCGATCACCGGCCCGAGTTTCTTGGCTTCGGCCAGGGAAAGACCCGCCGTGATTTTGTCGGAAAGCGGCAGGTAGAGGTTGCTGAAATCAAGGTTGCCCAGGACTTTTCCGATCGGCGGCATGATCACGTCTTCGACGAGGGACGTCACAATTTTGCTGAACGCCGCGCCGATGACGACACCGACGGCGAGATCGACGACGTTGCCGCGGTCGACGAATTCCTTGAACTCCTGGATAATCTTCATGCCCTTAACTAGTCGGCTGGATTTTGTCCTGTCGAGAATCCAGCGCGACAAATTGCCGAAAGGCGATCCCGGGGCGGGCGGGGGCGACTAGCTCAGGATGCCTTTGACCACTTTGCCATGCACATCGGTGAGCCGGAAATCGCGGCCTTGGAACCGGTAGGTGAGCCGTTCGTGGTCGATGCCGAGCTGTTGGAGAATGGTGGCCTGGAGGTCATGCACGTGCACCCCGTTCTCGACGACGTTGTAGCTGAAGTCGTCGGTGCGGCCGTAGGTGAGCCCGGGTTTGATCCCGGCCCCGGCCATCCACATGGTGAAACAGCGCGGGTGATGGTCCCGCCCGGCCTCGGGGCTCTGCCAGTCGCCCTGGCCCGCGACGCCCCGGCCGAACTCGCCTCCCCACACCACCAGGGTGTCCTCGAGCATGCCGCGCCGTTTGAGGTCCTGGATGAGGGCCGCGCTGGGTTGATCGGTGTCGCGGCACCGGGCCGTGCACCAGGATGTGAGCCGGCTGTGGTGATCCCAGTCGGGATGAAAGAGCTGGATGAAACGCACGCCGCGCTCTGCCAGACGCCGCGCAAGGATGCAGTTCGCGGCGTAGCTGCCGGGACGGCGCGAGTCCGCCCCGTACAGCTCGAATGTTTCCTCCGGCTCGTCGCTCAGGTCGGTGAGTTCCGGCACGCTCGTCTGCATCCGGTAAGCCATTTCGTATTGGCGGATCCGGGTGCCGATTTCGGGGTCGCCGGTTTCGTTCTGGCGCATCTGGTTGAGGTCCTTGAGGCCGTCGAGCATGCCGCGCCGGAGTTCCCTAGGCAGGCCTTCGGGATCCTGAAGATACAACACGGGTTCCTTGGAGTTGCGCAGTTTGACGCCCTGGTAGCGCGAAGGCAGGAAGCCGTTCCCCCAATAATGATCATAGAGCGGTTGGTCGCTGGGCCGCTGCATTTTGGAGATGAGCACGATGTAATCGGGCAGGTTGCGGTTGGTGGAGCCCAGCCCGTAGCTGGCCCATCCGCCGACGCTGGGCCGACCCGGGAGCTGATGGCCGGTGAGCAGAAACGTCATGGCCGGGGCGTGGTTGATCTGCTCGGTGTGCATCGATTTGATGATGCAGATGTCGTCGGCGACTTTGCCCAGGTGCGGCAGCCATTCGCCCACGCTCGCTCCGCTTTGGCCGTGCCGCCGGAACTGGGTCCGCGACGGCAGGATAAGCTGCTTCTGGTTGGCGGTCATCGCGGTGAGCCGTTGGCCTTGCCGGACAGAGTCGGGCAGCTCCTTGCCCGCCCATTTTGCCAGATCGGGTTTCTCATCGAAGAGCTCAATCTGGGAGGGGCCGCCCGATTGGGTGAGAAAGATCACGCGTTTGGCTTTCGCGGCGAAATGAGGCAGCCCGGTGAGGCCGCCGACGGCGTTGCGCTCGGGCTCGGATGCGGCGGCGTTTTGGAGCAGGCCTTCGAGCGCCATGGCGCCGAGGCTGACTCCGGTGCATTGGCCCAGGAAATAGCGGCGGGTGACGGCCTCGGAATGCGTGAGAAGGGGGTTCATGGCGGGGTTATTCGTGGGTGATGGCTTCGTCGAGGTTGAGCACGAGACTGGCAGTGAGCATGTACGCGGCCACTTCCTCCGCCTTGTTGAGCGGCAGGGCGCGGTCCTGGCCGTGCGCGACAAATTGCCGCGCAGCTTGCGGGTCCTGCCGGTAATGCGTGCGGGCCTCGGCCAGGGTGCGTCGGAGCACGCCCAGCTCCAGTTCGCTGGGGGCGCGGAACAGCACCCGCCGGTAGATCTCCGTAAGGGCGGCGTCCGTGTCGTTCGGGGCGTGCTTCAAGGCGGCGCCGGCCAGCGCCCGGGATGCCTCCAGGTAGGTCTCGTCGTTGAGCAGGGTGAGCGCCTGGAGCGGGGTGTTGGTGCGCTGGGATTGCACTTCGCACACCCGGCGTTGGGCGGCGTCAAAGAGGAACGTGGGCGCCGCGGAACGCCTCCAAAAGGCGTAAACCGTGCGCCGATACTGGAGGGCACCTTCGCTGGGTTCGTAGCGCAGGCGACCCATGAAGATCTCCTCCCACACCCCCTCGGGTTGATACGGCCGTATCGGCGGCCCGCCCAGGGTGCTGTTGAGCAGGCCCGACTCGGCGAGCGCCGCGTCGCGCAGCATCCAACTCGGCAGCCGGAACCGCGCGCCCCGCGCCAGGAATCGGTTGCTCGGGTCCTTCGCCAGGAGCGCCTCGCTGGCGTGCGAGCTCTGCCGGTAGGTGGCGCTGGTGGTGATGAGGCGGATCACGTGTTTGATGTCCCAGCCGTGTTCCATGAGCTCGCATGCCAGCCAGTCGAGCAGTTCCGGATGCGTGGGCTGCTGGCCCTGTAGTCCGAAGTCTTCCGGGGTGCGCACCAAGCCGGCCCCGAAAAAGAACTGCCAGAGGTGGTTCACCATCACCCGCGCCGTCAGGGGGTTGTCCCGCGACACAATCCATCGGGCCAGTCCGAGGCGGGTGGTTTCCTCGCCCTCGGTCCAGGGCGCGATGGCCGGCAGAATGCCCGGCTGGACCTTCTCGCCTTTTTTGTCCCAGAGGCCCCGGACGAGCACGTGGGTTTGACGGGGCACCTTTTTCTCCGCCAGCACCATGACCTTGAGCTTCTCGTTGCCGCGCTGCATCTCCTTGAACTGCCGGTTGGCTCGTTCCCAGGCGGTCTTGGCCACGAGATAGGGCGGGTGATCGGCCAGGAATTGCTCGAACAAACGGGCCCGCAGTGCGGGCTCCACACCGGCCGGGTCGGCAACGGATTGCGCCGCGAGCTCCTCCAGAGGCGCGAGTTCAATCCGCGTGGTGGCGGGGCCGGCCTGGTCTGTGGCCAGCACCCGGAACCGGGCGATGTTGGCGTCGCCCAGGGTGGAGCGCTGGCGCATCTCGAAGATGAGCTCCTCGCCTTTGGCCAGAATGAGCGGTTCGGCCAAGGCGAACAGGGCCGTGCGTGCCTGCTTGGGATCGGCTCCAACGGAGGCCCAGCCGTTGCGGGGATCGTCGTCCAGCAGACCTTTGACGTCGCCGTAGCCCTTGTTCTTCTTCGGGTCGGCCGAGTAATCCGCCACGGCGCCTCGAATCGCGATCTCGCGGACCTGCGCGGTGTCGGGCCGGCGCACCTGGAGTTTCACATCGGTGAGGATGAAGTGCCCGGTCGCCGAGCGGCCCACCGAGCCGTCCGGCGCGGGAGTGACCTCCAGTTTGATCCCGGTGATCCGGGGCAGGCTGGTTTGAGCGGTGAGCCGGTAGTCGTCCTGGCTGGGGTTGGGGCCTTGGGCCTGGATGACTCCGTCCTTGGCTTGATTGAGCTCGGTGCCTTCGGAGGATTCCAGCGCCCCGAGCAGCGGCTGCCAGGCTTTGAAGCCTTTTTTCACCTCGGGAATCCGCGCCTCGAGCCATTGCTCAAAGGGGGCGTCGGCTTTGAGCCGAGCCGCTTTTTCCTCGCCTGCGCGTTGGGTGAGCAGCGCGCGGGCCTGCTCCAGCGGCGCTTTCCCCCGGGAGGACTGGTATTCGAGGAACGGCTTGGCGCCTTTGCCGGCGGCGCCCGTCTCGTCGATGCTGTTGAAGAATGCGGAGAGCCGGTAGTAGTCGACGTGGGCGATGGGATCGAACTTGTGGCTGTGGCATTGGGTGCAGCCCAGGGTGAGCCCCATCCAGAGGGTGCCCACGGTGTTGACCCGGTCGATCACGTAATCGATCCGGGACTCCTCCGGGTCGCGCCCGCCCTCGCCGTTGGTCATGTGGTTGCGGTGAAAGCAGGTGGCCAGCTTCTGTTCCGGGGTGGCGCCTGGCAGGAGGTCCCCCGCGAACTGTTCGATGGTGAACTGGTCGAAGGGTTTGTTGCTGTTGAATGCGTCGATCACCCAGTCCCGCCACGGCCAGTTCTCGCGGACGTCGTCTCCCTGGTAGCCGTCGGTGTCCGAGTACCGGGCGCCGTCGAGCCACCACATGGCCATGCGTTCCCCGTAATGGGGCGACTCAAGCAGGCGATCCACCAGGCGGTCTGCCGCGCCGGGCGCTGTGTCGGCCATAAACCGCCGGGCCTCCTCCTGGGAGGGCGGCAGACCGGTGAGATCAAACGCCAGCCGACGCAGCAGGGTGTGGCGGGGGGCTTCCGGCGACGGCTCGAGTTTTTCGCGCCGCAACCTGTCCTGGACAAAGGCGTCGATGGGATGGGGCTGGCCTTTGGAACCCGCGGGCAGAGCGGTTCTCTCGGGTTTCTCGAAGGCCCAATGTTTCCCCCAGGGTGCGCCGTCGGCGATCCAGCGTTTGAGGATGTCGATTTCAGCGGGGGTGAGTGTCTTATTCGACTTGGGCGGCGGCATGACCTCCTCCGCGTCGTGGGAAAGAATCCGCGAGAACAGATCACTCTGGTCGGGTTTGCCCGGCACAATCGCCGCCACGCCGTCCTTGATCGCCAATGCGCCTTCCCGGGTGTCGAGCCGGCGGTCCGCCTTGCGATGGCTTTCGTCCGGTCCATGGCAGTAGAAGCATTTGTCCGAAAGAATCGGGAGCACGTCCCGGCCGAAATGAACGGGGGGGGCGGCGAGTCCGGTTGCAGTCAGCAGAGTCAACACCGCGAGACCAGTGAGCTGGGTAGCCATGCTCAGCAGTTTCCGCCGGGAAACCCGGAAACGGAATGGAGCATCCTGCAAAAGAAGTTGTAGGATTCCGCCATGGCTGCCCCGAATGTTTCCACCCAGTTTGTCGTGTCGCTTTTCGGGACCCCGCAAGCCGCCCATCAGGAGATCTTTTATTCGGTGCTCCGCGCTGGCCATCTGGTGGCCGGTCCGGAGCATCGCATCGAGCGGGAACATTTCCCCGGCCAGGAGTTGATCTTCTGCTTGCGGGGCCGGGGCGGGGTGCGGATCCGGGGGAAACTCCATCGGGTGCAGGCCGGGCAGGGGGTTTGGGTCAATTGCCACCAGCCCCATGCCTACGGGGCGGATCCGGCCGACCCGTGGGAGCTGTATTGGATCCGCGTGGATGGGCCGCGCCTGCCGCGGATGGGGGAGGTGCTCGAAGTGGCCTCGGAACCGGTGTTTGAGGAGGTGGCGGGGGACCGGGTGGCGGCCTGTTACAGGGATATCTTCAGGGAGCTCGGGGAGGAATCGCCGGGAACGCCGGCGCGAGTGCATGCGGCCGTCGCCCAGATGTTGGCGTTGTTTTTTGAGGGCCGCCATCGAGCGGCCGGGCATGGGGTGGAGCCGGTTCTGGGAGTTTTTGCGGGGGTGGGGACGGACCCCGGGGCGCCGTGGCCCTCGGGGCTTCGAACCGCGTTGCGGCACATGAAACAGGCGTTTTTCCAACCCCAACGCGTCGATGCGTTGGCGGCCTTGGCCGGGATGAGTTCCTCGCACTTTAGCCGGGTTTTCAAGGCGGCTCTGGGCACCAGTCCCATCGATTGGTTGCGCAGGGAGCGCATCAATCAGGCAAAACGGCGTTTGGTGGAGACTCGGGACGCCGTCCAGGAGATTGCCCAGCAGGTGGGTTACGCCGATCGGTATTTCTTCAGCAAAGACTTCAAACAGATTGTCGGCGTGTCGCCCCGGGAGTTCCGGCGCAGGGAGGGCTCGGAGGATTCCGGGGGTGGGGGGCTTGGGGCGGGCTGACTTGGCCGGGAAGAAGTGGCGATCAACGGGTTGCCACCCGGGCTCTTACGCATCGCTGGCCCAAAAAGGGGGGCGCTGGGTCGTTGAGGGGCGGGGGGCTGCAAAAGCTCCTAAGTTTTGCCGGGAATCGGGAATGTTTGAGGGCTCGCCTTGTGGCCGGCCGTAACAAACCCTCAGATCATGCTCCGCCCCACCCTCGCCCTCGTCTGTCTTGCCGTCTCCGCGCACGCCCTGCCTGAGGGCTTTCTGATCCGGGAATTTGTCGGGGACTCCCAGGAGCCCGAGCTTTATCCGACAGCCGTTTCCGCGGCCGCCAATGGCGACGTTTACATTTCCTCCGACAAAAACGGCTCTTTGGGGCATCTCAAGGACATGGGGCGGATTTTGATCGCGCGGGACACCAAGGGGGAGGGCAAGGCGGACACCATGATCGAGTTCGCGCGCGTGGATTCGCCCCGCGGCGGGCACCTGGCGGGGGGCGCGTTTTACCTGGTGCATCCGCCTTTCCTGAGCGTTTTCCGGGACAAGAACGGCGACGGCAAGTCGGATGAAAAAGTGACCCTGGTGGAGGGGCTCGGCGGCGGAATCGAACATCCGCGGGGCGCCGACCACACCACCAACGGCTGCCGGATGGGGATCGACGGCTGGCTTTACATCGCGGTGGGCGATTTCGGGGCCGGGATCGTGCAGGAGAATGCGGGGGCCAAAGGGCGCGACGGAAAGAGGGTGACCCTGTATGGTGGCGGCGTGATGCGGGTGCGGCCCGACGGCTCGGAGCTGGAAATTTACGCCGAGATGACCCGCAACATCTGCGACGTGGCCATCTCCCCAACGCTCGACCTTTTTTCCCGGGACAACACCAACGACGGCAAAGGCTGGAACACCCGTTTCCATCATTTCACCTCCCTAGCCAATGCCGGGTATCCCCGGCTTTACAAAAACTTCGAGGACGAAATCGCCCGGCCGCTGGCCGATTACGGCGGCGGCTCCGGCACGGGCGGGTTGTATCTGAGTGAACCCGGGTTTCCGGGGGATTTCGGCGAGTCTCTTTTCACCTGCGACTGGACCACGGGCACCCTGCATCGGCATCCCATCAAGCCCTTTGAGGCGACGTTTGTGGCGGAGCAGGAGACCTTCGAGAAGGTGCCTCGCGCCACCGACTTTGACGTGGACGGCAGCTCCCGGCTTTACATCTCCGACTGGCGCGGAGGCGGGTTCGCCTACCTCGGCGCGGGCAAACCCAACGGCATCATCCAGCAGGTGACCGCCCCGGGCATCGCGCCCAACCAGTATGTGGACGTGACCAAGGCGCAGGACGCGGCTCTCGTCGCGCTGCTCTCCTCCAAGAGCGCCGTGCAGCGGTTGGAGGCGCAGCGGGAAATTCTGGCCCGGGCGAAGCCCGCCCTGGGCGCCCCGGTGCTGGCCATCGCCAAAGCCTCCTCTGAGCACGTCTATTCCCGGGTGGCGGCGATTTTCACCTACAAACAGCTCCTCGGCAAAACCGCCACACCCGCTTTGGTGGAGCTCACCAAGGACGACGTGGTTCGCGAGTTTGCGCTGCGCGCCCTGGCCGATCGCGTCTCGGAATTGGACGGAGTGCCCTCCGAACCGTTTGTTACGGCGCTCAAGGATCCCAACGCCCGGGTCCGTTTGCAGGCGTTGGTGGGGCTCCAGCGTTTGGGAGCCAAGGCGTCGGCGGCCGCGATTTTGGACGCCGCCGCGACTTGGCCGGTTGACGAGGCGAAGCTTAACCCGGGCGAGCATTACCGGCTCCCGCACACGGCCGTGGCGGCGCTGGTGCAACTGGGCAACGCGAAGGCCTGCCTGGACGCGCTGGCGACTCCCGAGAAACGCCCCGTCGCACTGCGGGCGTTGCAGGGCATGCACAGCGCGGAAGCGGTGGACGGTCTCATCGCGCTGAGCAAGACCGGCGATGACGCGTTGCGCACCGGCTGCGTCTCGGCGCTTTCCCGGCTTTACCACGTCGAGCAGCCCTGGAATTACAAGGACTGGTGGAGTACCCGGCCCGACGACCGCGGGCCCTACTACATCCCGCAGGAGTGGGAGGCCACACCCCGGATCCGTCAGGCGATTGAAGCGGCCTATCCCAAGCTGCCTGAGTCCGTGCGCACGGCTGCCCTGGAGATTCTGGGCAAGAACCGGATCGCGCTCACGTCGCTCAAACTCGAAGGGGTGGATCCGCTGCGGCTGGTCCTTTTCAGCCAGACTCTGACGCCCGCAGACGTGACGCTACTCACCGACGTGGCGCTTTCCGCGAAGCACCCTTGGGAGGACCGGTTTAAGTGTTACAAGGCTCTGTTTAAGATCGAAGGCGACGCCGGGATCGCCCCTCGGGTGAAAGTGCTCGCCGGCTGGTCCCGGGAGAGCGGATTGCCGGCCGCCGCCGGGCAGGCCGTCGCGGACTTCGTGAATGACGGCCAGCGCGCCAAGGAGGTCGTCAAGTTGCGCGCCCTCGCCAACGACGCCGAGGATGCCTCCTCGCGGATCCTCTGGCGGGCGTTGCTTACCGTGCTCAATAGCCCCCTCACCAAGGACGCGCCGAAAAAACAGGTGAGAGCCGAGATCGACAAAAACCCTCGGGACATCGGTTTCTTCCAGGCGATTGCGGACATGAAACTCGCCGGGTTCGACAAGGCGATTGACGCGGCCCTGGGCGGCGACAACACGCTGCTCATCAACGCGGCCAAGGCCGCCCGGGAAGCCGGGAAAGAGGCGGCGGAGCGGGCGGGCCGGAAAATCGGCGCGCTGACCCTCGTGGAAGCCGCTGCGGCGGGGATGAAACCAAGGAACAACCCGGCTCTCGGCCAGAAACTCTTCACCCAGCAGGGCTGCGTGGCGTGCCACAGCATCGACCTGACCGCGGAACAGAAGGGCCCGTATCTCGGGGCGGCGGGCGCCAAGTTCCAGCGGGATTACCTGGTGGAATCCGTGCTGCAGCCCAGCAAAGTGGTGGCCCAGGGGTTCCAGACCTTCTCCTTTGAGATGAAGGACGGCTCATTGCAGATGGGTTTTGTCACCGGGGAAGCCGACGGCGTCATTTCGATGCGCAACATTGCCGGCCAAGCCTTCACTCTCAAACGGGAGGCCGTGAGCAAGGAGAACCATCTGCCCCAGTCGATGATGCCCGAGGGGCTCGCCGCGGGTCTCACGGCCGATGAGTTCGCGGCTTTGATTGATTACATGGTGTCGCTCAAGGCGATCGGGGGTTAAACGGCCCTCCGGCCCGGGCCGCAGGGGCGGCAACCGCTTGTGCCCCCGTAAAAAAGCGCCGTGCCGGGGGTTGACGTTTCCCTCCAAAGGTTGAACCGTGTGCGCCCATGAAGACCGAAATTTCCCGGTTCTGCGGGATGTGCGCGCAGGCTCTCGAGCCCTTGCCGAACGCGCTGGATGCAGCCGCCAAAAAGTTTGAGAGCCGCGCAGACGCACTCGGAGAGGTGCTCACTCCGCTGCACGAGATCCGGGCTCATCTCCGCTCGCTCACCGACAAAGTGCGCGATCAGCAGGCTTACCTGCTGATTTTCGGTCCGCTCAAGAGCGGCAAGAGCACGTTGATGAACGCGATCAGCGGGTCTTACGTCAGCGAGGTGACTTCGCTGCCGGGTTACCCCTGCCTGGTGTTTGTGCGGAACAGCGAGGAACCGTGTTTTTCGACCACGCGCTACAACGGGCGCGAGTCGGTTTTCAGCGACAAATCCCTGCTCTCCGAGGTGGTGGCCGACGCGCACCGCACTCTGGTGGAGCAGATCCGTGCCGCCGAGAGCCGGGGCGAGACGTTCGATCCGCGCTCCTCCTTTCCGGAGGCCATCCGGCGCATCGACATCCAGTTGCCGGTGCCGCGCCTAGCCGAGTCCTCCACCGTGCTCGTGGACACGCCGGGGCTCTACAGCCGGATGAATTTCGGCTACGACGTGCTCACCCGCGAGTTCCGCGAAAGCGCGGCGTGCGCGGTTTTTGTGGTCAAAACCGACAACCTCTTCCTGGAGCAGGTTTTCGCCGAGTTCAACCAGCTGCTCGGGCTCTTTAGCAGGATTTTCATCGTGGTGAATCTCGACGCCGGAAAACGGGATCTCGCCCCCGACGGCACGCTTCGGCCGAGCGCCGAGAGCGAGCATCCCGAGCGGGTGATCGAGGCGTTCACGTCGTTGTCGATGACCGGGCCGCTCCGGGACGCCTACACCGCCGGGCGGGTGCGGATTCACGCGGTGGACCTGCTCGGGGCGGCCTCCGAGTTCATCACGGGCAGCGCCGAGCCGAGCCGCCATCGCGCGGCGTTTGACGCGTTCCTGCAGGACCTCACCGACTACCTCAACAGCAGCGATTACACTTTGGAGTTTGTCCGCGACAGCCTGCGCCAGGCCCGCAACCTCTGCGGAGAGGCGGCGGCGGCGGCCAGCCACGGGGCGGTTGGCGAACTCGGCCGCCAGCAGCGGGAGCGCAAGGAAACGATGGCCGCGTTGAACGCGCAGATCGCGGCGGTGGATCGTCTGTGCGCTTCGGATTGGGGCCGCATGTTCCATCGCCTGCACGAGGCTCATGAGCGCCAGGTGACCGAGCTGATCCGGATCCGGGCCGCCGCCGTGCGCGAGGAAATGCGGACGGCATTACATGCGTGGTTCGAAGGGGGGGAAAGCCTCGCGGATCTTTGCGCGCTGCATTGGAACGGGTTGCTGGTCGGCGCCGAACTCAAGCTCGCCGACGAGATCCGTTCCCAGTTCAAGGCCAGGGTCGCCGAGGAAAATCTGGGCCTGGAAATCCCCGACTCCGTCCGGGCTGAAATACAAACAGCGGGCTTCGAGTTGGCCGACATCGGTCACGGGGTCCTCTCCAAGCTCAAGGCTCCCGTCGGTTCGGCCTTGCCGGCGGCGAGTATCCCCGCGGAGTCCGTCCCTGTCCGGAAAACCTGGGTCGATTGGCTGCTCGTGCGCACCCAACGCCGGGTTTGCGTCCGGGTTCTCGGCCCGGAGGGTGCGTCGGCCCTGCCCGCCCAGGAAAAAACGCGCCGGTTCCATGAACCCGCCCGGGCAGCTCTCGATGCGCACCTGGAACGAATTGTCAGCACGGGATTCCCTCCGGCGGCGGAGAAATACGCGGCGGATCACCGTCTCGAATACGCCCGCGCAGTGGCGGCGGAGATCGGGCGCCGTCTCCGAGCCTCCCGCACCGCACTCGCGGCGGAGCTGGCGCAGTTGCAGAAGCTTGCCGATGCCGATGGAACCGTCCTGGCGGCGGCGGCGGAGCTCGAGGCCGTGAGTCTCCGGGCGATCGAAGCGATCGAGGAGCTCGCGAAAGCGGAGGGGGTCGTTTTCGGGGCCCTTCCCACTGAAGCCGCCGCGGTGCTTCCTCCCCCTGAAAAAACTGACGAGGAGCCCGGCTCGGAGCTGATTCCAGAGGCTGTTCCCGTGGCCGCAGTCCCGCCCGAGCTGGCCCCGGCGCAGTTCGAGCCCGGGCAGCCTGAGTAAAGGACTCCGCCTCGGGTCGGCTCAGGCCCTCCCAAGGGGCGGCACGGGAATGGCGGGCGCAATCAGAGGCGCAGGACCAGGCGCAGTGAATCCAGTCGGGGCCGCGCCTCGCTCAGGGCGGTCTGCAGCTCGCTTTTTTGACGGGTCAGCGCCGCGATTTCGTCCTCGCGCACGTGATCGTTCCGGCTCCGGAGATCCTCGAGCCGGTCAATCTCACCCTGGAGCTGCGCGCCCATGGTTTCCTGCGCCGCGGCGACCAAGGCGGCCATTTTCTCGGCGGTCGCTGTGCGCGCCTTTTCGAGCATGGCCGGGAGCAACTTGCGTTTCACGGCGCCTTTGTCTAGCAGCTTGAAAATGTCGCCTTTCTCCAGGCACCACTCCCCGAGGTCTGGATCCTCGGTAACATCCTCGAACTCGTGGTTGATGACGGTTCGCACGGGCGTGGCGGGCAGGAACCGGTCCACGTGCAGCGCGGCGGGCGCCACGCATTCGACCACCGCATACGCCTCGAGCAGGATGGATTCCTCGCCGGACCCCTTCCAGACGCCGAAGCAGGCGTTGCCTGTTTCGGCGCTGAGCAGTTGATCGAGCGCGCCCTGAACCATGGGATGGTCGCCGCTCATAAAACGCACGTCTTCCCGGCTTAACGCCCGGTTGCGGTGGAACGTGACCGAGAGCCCTTCCTCGGTGAGGCCCGGCAGCGCCTGGGTGAGCAGCGGCCCGGGGCGCAGCAGATAACTGCGGTGCCCGCCGCCGAGATCCTCCGCCTGCACCCCGCATTGATCCAGGAGGTTCAGGAAAAACTCCTCAAACTCCGGGTCCTCGTCGGCCGCACGGATTTGGGAGAGCAGGGGCGCCACCACCTCGGGTCGGCAGGAATTGAGTTCCAGGAGCCGGTCATGCCCGCGTTCCAGACGGCGCGCCACGCTGCTCTGGAGCTGGCGCGAACGTTTCAGGAAGGCGGTGAGTTTTTTCGAGTCGAACCCGGCCCGCAGCTCCTCAAGCTCCGACCCGAGTTGGGCCGCGATCTCCATGGCGCCGTGTAGGTTCTTCTCAAACGCCCCGAGCCCTTCGTGATACCACCGGGCCAGCACCTCCGATTCCGTCCCCGGCACGTAAGGCACGTGGATCTGGATGAGCGCGCGCTGCCCGATCCGGTCGAGCCGGCCGATGCGTTGTTCGAGCAGTTCGGGGTTGGCGGGCAGATCAAAGAGCACCAGGTGATGCGCAAACTGGAAGTTGCGGCCCTCGCTGCCGATCTCCGAGCAGATGAGGATCCGGGCGCCGTCGGGTTCCGCGAAATAGGCCGCGTTGCGGTCCCGCTGCATGAGGGTGAGGTCCTCGTGGAAAAGGCCGCACGGAACGTTGATGACCCGTTGCAGCGCCTCGGCGATGCGCTCCGCCAAGGCGCGGCTCTGGCAGATGAGCAGCGCCTTCTCGTCGCCGAGCTCCTTGAGCAACTCCGCCAGCCACTGGATCCGGGCCTGGAATTCGTCGCCGGATTTTTTGAGTTTGCTGAGCACGGCTTTGCGCTCCGGGAACCCCGTCAACGCGGCTCGGGTGTTGCGGAACATGACACGGCCGATCCCAAAGGAGTCGAGCAGCTCGGTGACGAGGCTGGCCCGGGCCGACTCCGTGCCGGCCTGCAACTCTTCGCAGAGCTGGCGGATCCTGGGGGATTGAGCCCCGAAAAGGGTGCGGTCGGCCGGCGCCAGCGCGTTGCCGGCGAGCAGTCGATCCACGGCTTTGGCGACCCGTTCGTAGTGCTCGGCTTCCTTGAGGAATCCGTCGAGGCTCGCGTAGCGTTCCGGATCGAGCAGGCGCAGTCGGGCGAAATGGCTTTCCGGCCCGAGCTGCTGGGGGGTGGCGGTGAGCAGGAGCAACCCCGGGGTTTTTGCGGCCAACGCCTCCACGACGCGGTAGGAGACTCCGTGCTGATCGGGGTGCCACTCAAGATGATGGGCTTCGTCGACGATCAACAGGTCCCAGCCGGCTTCCAGGGCCTGGGCGGTGCGGGCCGGATTTTCGCTCAGGAACGCCAGGCTGCAGAGCACCAGCTGACTGTCGAGGAACGGGTTGACGCCCGGTTCGTTGAGTTCGATGGATTGGCAGCGGTCCTCGTCGAAGATGCTAAAAAGCAGGTCGAACCGGCGCCACAGCTCGACAAACCACTGGTGGATGAGTGGCTCGGGCAGGAGGATCAGAATTCGGCCGGCCCGGCCCGTCCGATGCAGCCGGTGCAGGATCAGGCCCGCTTCAATGGTTTTGCCCAGACCGACTTCGTCGGCCAAAAGCACCCGGGGCACGAGCCGGTTGGCGACTTCGCCGGCGATGAAAATCTGGTGCGGGATGAGGTCCACGCGGCCCCCCACGTAGCCGCGCACCGGAGACTTGCGAAGGGCGCACCTCTGTTGGAGGGCTTGGACGCGGAGTTCAAAAAGGTGGCTGTCGTCAATCTGGCCGCCCAGAAGCCGGTCCTCCGGGGTGCTGAAACTGATGGAGTCGGAGAGCTCCGCCTCGGCCACTTCGCGCCCGGCGCAGTGGTAGATCAGCAGCCCCTTGCGGTCTTCCACGGAGTCCACCACGAGCTGGTCGCCGCTGTGGAGCTTGATCCGGTCGCCTTCCTTGAATTGCACCCGGCGCAGAGGCGCAGACTGCAGGGCGTATTGGCGGTGTTCATTGGCGGCGGGGAAAAAGACTTCCACCCGGCCAAACTGTGCCTTGAGCAGGATGCCCAACCCGAGTTCGGGTTCGGAATCGCTCACCAAACGCTGTCCTGAAACTGCCGTGCCGATTTGCATGAAAAGTCGGCCACCTTAGCGGGTCGGCTCCTTTTTCGACAACGGGTTTGTTCAGCCGCGGAGGATGCCGGGGTGAGGGGTGAGGGGTGAGGGGTGAGGGGTGAGGTGAGCCCCGAAGGGGCGACATAAGATAGCCCCGGGCACCGCCCGGGGTGCGATGTTGATAAAAAACGAGCGGAGCCCTCATCGGGAAGTTACGTCGCAAGTGCCTCATTTTGAACGCAAGTCGGATCTAGCGGGAGGAGGCGGTAGCCGAGCGTTTTGGCGTTGGCTTCCAGTCGGTGAACGCGATTTTTGCGGTTCTCAGCTTCGATCTTCGCGT
>CAMARB010000062.1 GCA_945860355.1 Chthoniobacter flavus
CCACTTCGGGGCCCGCCATCTCATCACTCACCCGCATCACCTCCACCAGCAAAGGATGCGGATCCACTCTCCGGCCCAACCAACGCCTTAGAAACGGGTTGAGTCGCCCTCGGGACATGATGCCCGAGTAAAACATCGGATACGGGCCGGGATAAAAAAAGTCGTCGAATCCGACTGCGTCCCAAAACTCGGGGCCTTTGCCCAGTTTGCGGGCGACGGGATAAAGCGCCATGAGACGGTGGAAAACAAACCGCTCCACGGCCCGCCCGGCTTTCCTCCAGCCGGGCGCCGGAATCAGGGCGTCGGCGCAGATCTGGTAACAGCCGCGTTTCCATTCCTCGGGCAGATCGGCATCGGGCCGGTCGCAGACCTTCTCGAACTGCCACGGCGTGTGTTTCGGGCCCCGGGTGACCAGCTGCGCGCAGGCCTCGAGGACTTCCAGCCGCCACAACGAGGGATGCAGATGAAACCGGGGCGCCTCCGGGACTGTGAGATGCATCATCCGGCCGTGTTCCTTGCCAAAAACCGGCGCCCGAGTCGTGTACCGCCGGTTGTCCCACCCCATCAAACCCGCGTAAACACCGCCCAACTCCTCCAGCAGCCGGGGCAACGTCCCCAGCAGATAACCCGAATCGCACGGCGCCAGCGGCGCGTGGTCTTCCCCGAGGAAATAACACTGCGTGTACCCCCTGCCCCGCAGCTCGGCGCAGGCGTCCTTCACAAAACTCGCCCAACTCCGCGGATGCGCTTCCTCCCGGCAAGGCACATGGGGCAGGTCGCCGGCTTCCTCGGAGGTCAGCCCGCAGAGAAACACAGGCGGATGATCCGGCCAGAACTCCTCGATGAGCCGCGCGGTCAGTGGGGCGACCCACCGGTAGGGATGATAGACGGAAACAAGGATACAGAGCATGACCGGCCCAAATCCTTCCCCAGCCACCCGCGCCTGTCGATCATCCAAACGGGGGGCGCGCGTCGATCGGGTCTTAGCGGGACCGCAGGTGCCCAAACTGCCTCCCCTGCCTCCCCTGCCTCCCCTGCCTCCGGATGCCCTCCGCCTGCGTGCCCGGCTTTCAGACCGCCCACCGCCGAATCACCCCGGCGAGGTCGCGCCCGAACTGGTCGCTTGTGGCGCGGGTCTCCACCAGAAGCCGCGCGTTTCGCCCGATCCGCGCCGCCTCCTCCGGATGCGCCCAGAGATACTCGATCGCCTCCCGCATCGCCTCCGGATCCCCCGGCCGCACCAGGTAACACGTCTCCCCGTGGCGCATCTGCTCGCGATCCCACAACCCCGCGGTGTCGGACAGAATCACCGCCTTGCCGCACGCCATCGCCTGCAACGTGGCGCTGTGCCCGGAATCCCGGGGCTGATCGAGCACGGGCGTCACAACAAAACGCGCCCTCTGATAGATCTCCCGCAGTTGCGCCCAGCTCAGGTCGCTTTCCACCCGCACCCCGGGCCCGATCAATTCCCGGGGCAACGCCATCCGGGTCACAATCCGCAAAGGCGTCTCGCCGATCCCGCGCAGCAGCGTGGGATAATCGCGCATCCGATCGCTGCCCACGCTCAACACATAATCCTCCACCGGCCCAGAAACCGACGGACGCCAAAACCGGTGATCGATCCCAAAATGCAGAATCACGACCTCGGGCAACCCGGTGGCCTCAAACGCATGGCGCACCGCCCGGGAATCGCCCTCGCCGAGGGTCACCAGGGACGAGGCCCGGGCCACGCAGGCGCCGAGCTGTTTCTTGAGCCAGCCGCTCCAGGGCAGATGCGCGAAATCCCGTTCGGCGCTGTGCAACCCCTGGGTGATGAGAATCACCGCCCCGGGAAGAAGCCCCAGCCGCTTGAGCAAAAGAAGCGGGATCCCGGTGGAATCCGTCGTGCCCACCAGCGCACGCGCCGCGCGCAACTGCCTCCAATGACCCAACGGCGCCGCGAAAAAAAGCGGATACCCGAGCCGCGCCGTGGCTTTTTCCAGGGGACGCAGCAACGCCTTCAACCAGCCGGGCACGTCGTTGGGTTCCACCGCCTGCGCGTTGGGAAAAACCTCCCGCACAGTCGGCAACCCGTAGAGGAACTCGTCGGGGGAAAGATCCGCCGCCACCTCGGCGGCGAGCGCCGCGCGTCCGCCGCGGAATGAAAAAACCACGGGACGCGGATCCGGGGAAAGTGGGGAGCCAGACGCGGGCGGGTTCATCGGAAAGAATGCGCCATGTAGGTGTTCTCGCTGACGATCCGTCCCAGGGCGCGGCGCACCCAGTGATCCAGCGTGTCCAGCCACCGCCATTGCGTGGCGCGGCGGCATCGGACGATTGGGTAAAGGAGCCAGAACACCAGGACGTTGCGATCCCACACGCCCTGATGTTCCCGGGCGATTTGGATCAGCTCCAAAAACCGGCGATCGCTCGGGGTCCGCGTTTTGGTTTCCGGGTAATCGCGCAGCATGGCAATGGGCTCATGAATCGCCACCAGAGGGAACCGCGCGGCGATCCGCAGCGCCAGATCCCAGTCCATGACAAAATGGAGGTCTTCGCGGAGCAACCCCACCGTGTCGAGGGCTTTGCGCCGGAACATGCTGGAGGGTTGGAGGATGTAAAAGAGCGTCCCGAGCAGGCGCGGGTTGACCGGCCGATAGGGGATGGGTTTGAGGACCCGGCACTCGATGTTCACCTTGGCGCCCGCCCCGTAAATGAGCCCGGCTTCCGGGTGCGCATGAAACGCCCGGCCCATGGCCTCCAGGGCGTTGGGGTAAAAAACATCGTCCGAATTGAGCCAGCCCACCGCCTCGCCCGTGGCCCGGCGGCAGCCTTTGTTGATCGCGTCGCTCTGGCCGGCGTCGCGTTCGCTCACCCACCAGGTGAGATGCGCCGCGTATTTTTCCAGAATCGCCACGGAGCCGTCCGTGCTCCCGCCGTCCACCACGAGCAGTTCAAAATCCGGGTAACCCTGGAGCAGGATGGAGCGCAGGGTTTGCTCCAGAAACTGGGCCTGGTTGAAGGACGGCGTCACGATGGAGATGCGCGGCCAGGGCGCGCCGTCTGGCAGAGTGTCTGGCAGGGGGGCGCTCTCGACGGTCCAGGGCCAGCCTTCCCGGCCGGGAGGCGGCGGGGGCAGATCATTGAGGGTGCGGCGTTGCATCAGGGCGCAGTGGTTAATCGCTAAATGGCTCCGAGGGAAGCGCGGGATAACCGGGCGCTTTTGATTCCGTAAAATTGCCCGGGCTCCAGAAGGCCGGAAGGCCGCGGAACGAGTGCCGACCGACACCAGATCCCGCGCTCGGCATCCATTTTAAGGTCCGTGATCCCCGCGAGGAATCCGCGGCCCTTTGACATCTTCTGTGCGCCGTGCGATGTGTTCTGTTTATGAAGACGATTTCTCTCTCGGAAACCGCCTATCAGCGGCTCCTTGCGTGGAAAGAGGGTGCCACTTTCTCTGAAGTCATCGAGAGAATGATCCCCCCCAAAGGCACGCTCACAGCGGCGCTGGAGGCCTCGCAGGTTCTGCCGAATTTGTCCGAGTCGGACTTTGGCGAGCTCGAGCAATCGATCTTGGCGACTCGTAAGACGCTGCCTCCCTCATGGAGTTCATCGCCGACACAACCGTCCTGATTGATCTCTGGAGGTTCCGAGACAAGCCCTCGCGCATTGCCGATCTGGCGGAGAAAGTGGGCGGGGCCTCATTGATCGTTCCTTGGATTACTCAGGCGGAGTTTTCGCGCGGGGCTCTTTTCAAGGGGGTTTCGCTGCCCACGCTGGCCGATTTTTACAGCAACTTTTTGCTCCTCGCCTTGGATCAAAACACCGTGGATCGCTACTGCGAACTTTGGGTCGAGCTCGCCCGGCGGGGAAAAGCGCCCGACTACCCCGACCTTTGGATTGCTGCCGTGGCCAGCGCCTGCAGGACGCCGTTGATCACCAGAAACCCCAAACATTTCGAGCAGATACCGGCCCTGGATGTCGTGGGCTACACGCTGCGGACACCGTGACGAGAGCCGCGATGGGAAGGCCCAGGGCCAGCCTTCCCGGCCGGGAGGCGGCGGAGGCAGATCGTGAAGGGTGCGGCGTTGCATCAGGGCGCAGTGGTTAATCGCTAAACCGCTCCGAGGGAAGCGCCGAGGTGAGCCCTGCATTGCCCCGCCAAGAACGCTCCGCGCCAAGCTCATTCAAGCGACGCGTCATCAGTGAAAGTGAGACCCAGTGCGCAACACGCCGCACGCCATCGCCCAATTCGTACTTTCATTCAGAGGAGGGCGAGTCCCAAACTCGCGCGCTCCGCACAATGGCTCCTATTGACACTCTCATTCTCGAATCCTTTGCTTGGACGCCGCACATCGAAACGGCTGCGGAGATCGCCATTACTAGAGCCCGTGAAGGGGAGAGAGTCGGATTTGTATTTCTCAACACCGACAACCCTGACGACCTCTCCCGCATTGTCCGCGGAACACGAAACAAGTTTTTAGGATTCAGTTATAAAAATAAATTACGGCGTCTTTATAAACTCCTCAGAAAAAACGGGGTAACAATTCTCCACAGCAGACGGCTGAGCGAAAATACTGTCCGGGATATCACCGGCTTCGCCCAAAACGCACCTCTCAATCTTGAGCAGTTGAAGGAGTATGATTACAAGGGCGCTGCCCTCGGCCTCGCGGCGGCGTCCTCTTTGATCTCAAAAACAGGGCTTTCTCAGCCATCCCTCTCCGAGCATCAAGATTTGCTGCGCCGTTATCTTCACGCAGCGGCGACCTCGTTCGAGGAGTCCCTTTTAATACTCAAGGAGGCTAAACCGCAGCGGATCATTTCATTTAATGGGCGATTCGCCTGCGCAAAGGGCATCTTTGAAGCCGCCCGCCAACTCTCTATCCCGAGCTTTTACCACGAGCGCGGCGCAACCTTCGAAAAATACGCCATCCACTCAAAACCCGTTCACGACATCAGTTACCAACGATCCGAAGTAAAGCGGCATTGGGACCAGGCGGATGCGTCCCGGGATAAGCTCGGGCATCAATTTTTTACACTGAGACGGGAAGGCCATGGGATCGGCTGGACGAGCTTTACCACGCAACAAACGCGAGACCTTGTCCCGGAAAACATTGAAAAGCGTAAGATCGTCTATTTCTCCTCAAGCGACGACGAAATCGCCGCCGTAGGAAACTTGGTTAAGCAACCCATTTTCCCTAACCAACAGGCGGCCATTCGCTTCCTCATCGACTGGACGAATAAGAGCCCGAATACGCAGTTGATCATTCGAGTCCATCCCCATCTCCAAAAAAAGTCGGCCATCGACCTGCACTGGTGGCTTTCACTTGAAGAGAGGAATGTAACGATTATCCCCCCCGCCTCCTCCGTCGACTCTTACGCCCTCATGGATTGGTCCGACATCGTTTTGTCGTATGGCTCCACCGCCGGGATCGAGGCGGCATACTGGGGCAAACCCTCCGTTTTACTCGGCGACAGCCTTTACCGAGGCTTGAACTGCGTCTACGAACCGATCTCAGAGGATGAGATAACGGGCCTCTTAGACCAACAAGCACTCCCTGCCCTGCCAAAAAACAACTGCCTTCCCTACGGCTGTTACTTTTTAAGCCACGGAATCAAATACACATATTACCAACCGAAAAATCTGTTTACCGGACAAATTTGCGGCACACGTCTCACCACAGAACCGGACTGGCTCAGTTCGGCCAGAAAATTGATTCCGATGAATACACTCAGCCGGATCAAACGGGTGCTTTTCCCCAAGCACCTCGGATAAAATAGTCCGCGCCACTTCTTTGGATAAATAACCTACCGCGAAAAGAATGGGTTTATCGACTCCCGTTGCCTTTTTCATATTTAATCGATCCGACCTTACCCAGGTTGTCTTCAACGCGATCCGGCAGGCACAGCCTCGTCAACTGTTTGTCATCGCCGACGGCCCTAGAAACCCCGAGGAAGGGCTCCGGTGTAATGCGGCCCGGCAAATTCTTGGACAGATAGATTGGCCGTGCGAAGTCCTCTACAATTACGCCGATACCAATCTGGGATGCAAACAGAGGATCGCAAGCGGCATCACGTGGGTGTTTAAGCACGTCGAAGAGGCGATTATTCTCGAGGACGATTGCTTGCCTGCTCCCTCGTTCTTTATGTTTTGCCAAACTCTCTTGGAGCACTACCGCGAGGACCAAAGAATTTTTGTTATCAACGGCAGCAACTTCCAGAACGGCATTAGCCGCACTCCACACAGCTATTATTTCTCACGCTACAACATGCATTGCTGGGGCTGGGCCACATGGAAACGGGCCTGGCAACATTGGCATTGCGACCGAGACAAATGGGTGGGCTTCAAATCTCAAGGGCTTCTGGATCAGCTCTTAGAAGACCCTGAAGAGCGGGCATATTGGACGCGGGTGTTTGATAAGCTCTTTCTAGAGGGCAGACCCAATACTTGGGATTACCCCTGGATGTTCGCTTGTTGGAGCCAGGAAAGACTCTCCATTACCCCAAATGAGAATTTGGTCTCGAATATCGGATTCGGGCAGGATGCCACCCACACCACCAAAATGGATCCCAGAGTCGCAGGTCGGCAATCCCGCGATATTTTGGAAATAAGCCATCCTCCTTTTGTGGTCAGGCACAGGGATGCAGATTTGTTCACGTTCAGGAACGCGTTTAAACCTCCCGGGTTATCGGCGGCCCAGAGGGCTGCTCATTTCTGGACGTACGTGACCAGCGGCTTCAGATATCGAACACAACGCCTCTTACTGGCAATCGGATTGAAGAAGACCTCCGTCTTGGTGAGGCGCTTATGATAGATTCAGGGGCTAATCGTGCTCATACAGGCTTATTCTTCTTCTTGTTCCGCCGATCCATTGGTCGGCGGTTAATCTCAGTCACTACCCCACGGTGCGTTGATGAGGCCATAAAGCTCCTGTAAAAAAAGCGGTGATGCGGCCTTCTACCCAAGAGCCGCCATAATCGCCTCAATACAAAACTGAACGATGAGATCCATACTCTTCAATTTTATTTATCGCACCTTAAAAGCCATCGTTGGCAATCTTTATAATGCCGGAGTTTTTGATGTATTGACTAACAAAAACAGGGCAGAAATCCTAAAGAACGGCCATTTGAAATTGGGCGATGGCTGCGACGTCGACAAGTCCGCGATTCTGATATTCAACGAGAATTCAAATATAGTATTAAGCGGAGGAAATAGAATCGGAAGACACACCGAACTGCAGCCCTGCAAAAACGGTATAATTAAAATAGGCTACGGAACATCCATCCAGGATCGAAACATCATCCTGGGCGAAGTTGAGTTTGGAAAATATTGTTTAACCGCCCCGAATGTTTATATAAGCTCGGGCAGACATTACTTCGACCAGAACCCACTTCTATACATTAAGGACCAGGATGCGATCGTGCATTCCACTCCGAGCTTAAGCAGGGAGCACTCCCGAAAGGTAATAGTTGAAGATGATGTTTGGCTAGGGATTAATAGCGTTGTTATGCCGGGTATCACCATTGGGAGAGGGAGCGTGATCGGCGCCAACTCTGTGGTCACAAAAAATGTGGAACCTTTTTCCATCATGGCCGGAGCGCCTGCGCGACTGATAAGAAAAAGATTGAACCTAAAAACGAAGCAAAGGTTGAGCTTTGAGAATGACGACGACCTACCCAATTTCTACCAAGGTTTTTTCCTTAAACAGGCCCATCTGGCCGCCAATAGATTACTCGGAGGGATTGGCGCATCCCATTCATTCAAGACCTTCATGTCAGCCGAAGGGGGGACTCTGCGAATGAACATTCGGAGCTTGAAATCGAGAGTATTAACCATCGAATATAACAACCAGCTCGCACTCGTCGAGCCAAGCGATCTCAAGATAATATCATTCAACAGGAGCAATGCAGGTGCCTATCATCATTTCAAGCTGATCGACGAGACACCGGGCGATGACAACGATCAGTATTTTCTAGTGAGCGAAATTGAAATAACGAAATAAAATGGGAACCCTTAAGAATTTTTTGCGCTATCATTTCGGAAAACCAAACAACGAGCGCACCTACCTCGAAATGCGGCACGATTACGTTCACTCCAAACGGAGGTCCGTCGATATGGCCTGCAAAGTGAATGGCTTTTTGAATCCGAAATTTAAAATAAAGTCTTCACACGGAATTGCTGGAGACTTGTGTAACGCCGAAGCAGACCGCATCTGCGATCAAATCAAATCAAATGGCTATTACATTTTCCCCAATCTACTAAACAAGGCAATTGTCGATGAACTGAAAACGTTCGCATCGACCGCCCCGGTTCACTACCTGATCGCGGAAGGGGACAATATATCCTACTCAAAAGAGTCCGTAAAATACATCGAGGCGAACGAGATATCCAATCGTTACCAAATTTTAGACATTAGCCACTTTAGACACAGCAAGGCCGCCCTAGACATTGCAATGGATGCCAACTTATTACATGTCGCAAATAATTATCTTGGCGCAAAACCCATCTTGGATCTGATCATATTTTGGTGGAGCAGAAGCTTTCAAAATGTCAATATAGAAGAAACAACCAAGGAGCTTCTTAAAAACCGATCCGCCCAGTTATTCCACTTTGATATGGACAGGTTAAAATTTCTGAAATTCTTCATCTACCTCACTGATGTCAACACACGAACAGGACCTCATGTTTATGTTAGAAACACACATCAGAAAATCCCAGCATACATCAAAAAAGATGGAAGATATGCTGACGATTTTATTAACAAAGAGGACGGAGCCAATGTGGTCGAAATAAATGGCAAGGCGGGGTCAGTTATAGCAGTCGACACGAGAGGACTCCACAAAGGAAAGGAATTGGAGGATGGCGAGCGTTTAATTTTTCAACTTGAGTTCGCAAATTCGTTGTTTGGGAATCCTCAATTGCCGGGCATCAGTGAAAAATTCAAGTATACCGGCCCGTCCGAATACTTTGAATCGTATCGCCAGTTCTGTGCGAAATAATGCGCATACCAATCACACGAGTTTGCAGTTGCTTTCAGGCTGTTCCCTCCACGTGGGCGGAATCCGTGAGCGGGTGTCATTCGGAGGAGTGGGCCACACTCTATCAGGGGGCCGTGGGTTTTCGCCTAATCTGCCCGGCTTCGATGATGAGAGTTTCTAGGTTTTGTTGTATATCCCAATCAGTTCGAAAATGACCGGCATCGGACAACGCTTTCGCCTCCTATTTTGGATTTTTGAGTTTGAGTTCCCCGGAGGCAATTTCCTTCGCGATCTCACCTATCCCGGACATGTGCGGTTTACTCCATGCTCGTCTTGTGTCCGGTGATTTGACTCTATCTGTGTTAGCGAAATCGATGACAGGCCATCATTTGACATTGCGCACGGCCCAGCCGGAAGACGCCCGCATGCTTTGGGAATGGGCAAACGATCAGCTCGTGCGAATTTCGGCTTTCTCAACTGACGCCATCCCGTGGGAAATACACCAGGAGTGGTTCACGCGACGACTCGCGGGCGGAAATTGTGTCATTTTTATAGGCCTCGATGCAGCCGGAACGGCTATTGGGCAAGTGCGTTTTGAAGGTGAGTCTGAAATCGCGACTGTCGATATCAGTGTGGCCGCGAATCACCGAGGCAAAGGCTACGCGACAAGTCTGCTGCAACTGGCGGTAACGACGTTATTCAATGATTCGCGTTGGAAATCGGTGCAGGCGTGGATAAAGCCGGAGAACATAGCCTCCCGGCGCTCCTTTCAGCGGGCAGGATTCCGCCACCACGGTGAGGAAAACATTCACGGCCAGCCTGCATGCGGCTACCACGTTCACCGCCATGCATTCCCCTGAGAAAGCCTATATTGTCGCAGGCAGCCGCCCCTGGAATCGGGCCATTTTCGACGCACACTTGGCTCATCTTCCAGGAGTCTGGCATTTCGCAAACAAGAACAACGATCTGGCCACTCTCCTGAGTTCTGGCAGCAAGCCCCGCTATATCTTCTTTCTCCACTGGTCTATCCGGGTGCCGGATGAGTGGCTGCAGGCTCACGATTGTGTCTGCTTTCACATGACTGATCTGCCTTACGGACGAGGTGGATCGCCATTGCAGAATCTCATTCAGCGTGGCCATCGGGAAACGAAACTCACCGCGCTGCGCATGGTCCATGAGATGGACGCGGGCCCCGTCTATACGAAGCGCAAGCTCAGCCTCGAAGGCAGTGCCGAGGAGATTTATATGCGAGCCGACCGTCTTTGCGCCGAAATCATCGCCGACCTGGTGCGCGACGAGCCCGCACCCGTCCCTCAATGTGGGACGCCAGTCATCTTCAAACGCCGACACCCTGACCAGAGCGCGGTAGCTACGGACATTGCGGACCTTCAGGCTTTGTACGACTTCATCAGAATGCTGGATGCGGAAGGCTATCCCAGGGCCTTCATTGAGCATGGGGGCTTCCGCCTTGAGTTCAGTCGCGCGGCTTTTCATGCCGGCCGCATCGCGGCTGACGTGAAGATCACACGCATCAGCCAAAACCCGCCTTCCTCCGCTACCACCCTATGAGAAAAATCCTCGTGATCGCCGCCCATCCTGACGATGAAGTGCTAGGCTGCGGAGGAACGATGGCCCGGCTGGCTGCCGAAGGGCGCGAAGTCCACATCGCGATACTGGCTAACGGACTGACCTCGCGACCAGATTTCGATTCAGCCCTCGCCGTTGAATCTCTCAAGTTACACCACGAGCGGGCGGAACGCGCAAGCAAGCTGCTCGGAGCAGCAAGCGTCCACGTGATGGGATTTCCCGATCAGAAGATGGACTTCCTGCCGCAGCTAGACATCACCCAAGCGATCGAGCGCGAGATCGAGCGGCTGCAACCAGACACAGTTTTCACTCAGCATGGCGGGGATCTAAACATGGATCACGTCATCACCTACAGAGCCACCCTCACCGCCACTCGCCCGGTGTCCGGCCGAAGTGTGCGGCGCGTATACGCATACGAAGTGGCTTCATCCACTGAATGGGCCTTTCAGCGCTTCGCGCCAGTGTTCCGCCCCTCCGTGTTTTTCGACATCGCCGAGACCCTGGAAAGGAAGATCGCCGCCATGCAAGTGTACGAAAGCGAGACACGCGCATTTCCGCATCCACGTTCCCCCGAGGCATTGCGTAGCATCGCCCTCCGCTGGGGCAGCGTTGTCGGCGTGCATGCGGCAGAGGCATTTGAACTCGTCAGGGAGATTCAATAATGGACTTCAAAATCGGAAACCGTCCGGTCGGCCCGGGCCACCCCACGTATGTGATCGCCGAGCTCTCGGCAAATCACGGCCAAGACTTTGACCTCACGGTGAGGATGATTCGGGCCATGAAGGAATCCGGAGCGGATGCGGTGAAGGTGCAGACCTACACGGCGGACACCATGACGATCGCCAGCGACAAGCCCTCCTTCCTCATCGGAGGCGGAACCCTCTGGGATGGCCGCACACTGCACGACCTTTATCAGGAGGCCTATATGCCCTGGGAATGGCAGCCCAAGCTGAAGACAATCGCCAATGAACTGGGTATGGACTTCTTCTCCACGCCCTTCGATGCCGGTGCAGTGGATTTCCTAGAAGCGATGGGTGTGCCGCTACACAAAATAGCGTCCTTTGAACTCGTGGATCTGCCGTTGCTCCGAAAAATTGCCGCAACTCGGAAGCCCATCATTCTTTCAACCGGCATGTCCACACTGGAAGAAATCGGCGAGGCACTCCAGACCTTGCGTTCAGCAGACAGCGGCCCTGTAGTGCTCTTGAAGTGTACGAGCGCGTATCCAGCCACAGCCGAAGAGATGGATTTACGAACTATTCCTGACATGGCGGCGCGCTTCCAAACCCATGTAGGCCTGAGTGATCACACCCTCGGCGGCACAGTGGCCGTGGCCGCAGTCGCTCTTGGTGCCTGCGTCGTTGAGAAACACTTCACGCTATCCCGCGCCACTCCGGGGCCGGACTCGCCCTTCAGCATGGAGCCGCAGGAGTTTCGCGAGATGGTCGACGCTATCCGGGTCACGGAAAAAGCTTTGGGACGCGTAAACTACGAGGTCTCGGAAAAAGAGCAAAAAAGTCGCGTCTTCCGCCGATCCCTCTTTGCTACGGCAAACATCGCCGCAGGGGAATCATTCACCGCCGAAAACGTTCGGGTCATCCGTCCCGCCCATGGGCTACACCCGCGCCATTTGGAGGAGGTGCTGCGCGCGCGAGCCAACACGAACATCGAGCGCGGCACGCCTTTGACCTGGGATCTCGTGGGAGAGCCGAGGTGAAGAAGCTACAAGTAACAAAGTGCTAAAAATCTGCGCTTGATTCTAATGACACTTGGACGGTGAGTTTTGCGTGGGACGCGGAACGGCTATCGGTCAGGCAGAAAGCCTACCACTAATCTGTCGCGCGCGTGATTGGGCGCTGGAGCGTGAAATGTTCCGCAGCCTCAAATTGAGTCGTGACCGCATCTTGCTGCGCGTATCCCGCTTTTTCAAAGTCGGATACGCAGGCTCTGTTCGAGGGACTTATGTGGGCGTGGATTTGATCAACCTCTGTCTCCGCAAAAAGCGCTCGGGAGGCTCGCGCGATGACAGCCGCGCCCAAACCCCGGCTACGGAACGCCGGGTCCAAAACGATCGAAAGAATTGCAGTCTCTTCTTCAATCGTAAACCGCACGCAGCCCAAGACCTCGCCGGCCTCCGAACCCGCGATCCAGGCCCGCGCACCAGGGTTTCCAAGCAGTGCGGCAAACCAGTGGACATGATTCTCCCAGGAAATGGGTGCGCCGGAAAATGACGCCGCCCGTGCTTGGGGATCATTGGCCCAGAGCCAGAGCCGCTCTTGATCACCTGGGCCCAAGGGGCGCAGCGTCAGCGTCCTCGCGAGCATTTGACACACCACACGGTCGCCACCGAGGCCGTCCACCATCTCGCCCGCCGCAAGACTCATCGCGGAACGCCGACTGGCGTCCTCCCGCAGGTTGGTCACCGCCTGGATTAAGTCTTGCGCCGAGACATTGCTGTGCCACCCGAGGGATTCGGCCACGCCAGCGGCCGCCAACGCATCTGCAAGTGCGCGTTGGTTGTCGGCAACCGACACGAGGATTTGAGGGGTCTGCAGAAACGCACATTCCAGGGTCGTCGAACCCGAGGCGCAGAGCGCAAAATCGCAGGACGCAATCAGCTCAGCCATTGCGGTCACGTTGCGATGCACTTGGAAACGCGTTCCGGCGCAGGCCTCCACGATCCGCTCCGCCAAAACGTTGCCGCCTCCCACCACCAACTGAGCCTCCAAGTCCGGGATGTCCCGGAGCGCATCCACCACCCGCAGCGTCATGCCGACGGGATCGGTCCCCCCAAAAGTAACCAAGAGCCTTCTGGCCTCCGGGAGGATCGTCCTTTTCCAGCCGCGCCATGCGGAAAACTGGCTGCGAAGAAGGGCATACCGCGCTCCGAGCAAGAGATCCGTCTCGGAGTGCCGCTGACGATACAACGCCGCATCCGCGGAGGGATTTTGGTTGAGAACGAGGTCGGCGCAAAAAGGACTTCCGTGGCCGTAATCGTCAAAAACCAACAAGCGACACGCCCCGCCAAAGGCCGGCTGCCAATGGGCATCCAAATGATAGCCATCAGCCGCCACCCAGGACGCTCTCAGTGCGACGGCCAGTTCAGCGGTGGCTTCCGCGTCCTCTAAAAGATCGCGTGGCTCAATACGGTGCACATTGATACCGTCCAGCCAGCTTCTGTAGGGGTCCAAATCGCTTGTCGTCACAAACCCTGAACGCCCCCCCGCGCGAGCCCAGGAATCCGCCAGCGCCTTGCAACGCATCAAATGCCCGGTGCCGTGTTGAAACGAAACGTCGGTTCTTAAAAGCAGAAGGGGCCCGGGATGATCCCGCTCATTCACAACCTCTCGGTTGGTGTTTGCGACACCGCTCATACCCCGGGGACCCCTGCGAGAACCGCGCTGGGCATCATCCGTTCCGCCATCTCCCAATCCTCCGGCTCGTCGATGTCCTGAACCAAATGCCTGGGGATCCGCACCGGGAGGGAAACACTCGTGAAAATGCCGCTCTGGTTCAGAAAAGCGTCCCCGCGCCCCCAGTAAAACTGCCCCGCATCGTGGCAGGCAACAGGCAGATCTTGAGAGCGCACCTCTTGGTTTTCCGGCCAAAACATGGCGACCCTGCCTCTGTCATCCAAACGCAGCGCCCGGAAAATGGGGAAAGCATAGGTGGTCACGGAAAACGCGAAATGGGCTTCCGGATCCGCCAGCAACAGATCAAGCCCGGCCCGGAGGTATTCAGGCAGCAGAAAAGGCGCGGTCGGGTAAATGCAACAGGCTATGTCAACCGCCCCTCGATGCTCATTGAGCCATCGCACCGCATGCGCCATCACCGCCATGGTGGTCGCATGGTCATTGGCGATCTCAGAAGGGCGCAAGAACGGCACTTCCGCGCCGAACTTCTTCGACACTTCAGCGATTTCCTCGTCGTCGGTCGAAACAATCACCGCGTCGAAAAGACCGGAGCTCTGAGCGGCAGCTATCGACCAAGCAATCATGGGTCGGCCGCAAAAGGGTTTAATGTTTTTGCGCGGAATCCGTTTGCTTCCTCCGCGCGCGGGAATGATGGCGACGGGGCGTTTCATGGGAGGCGCGAATGCAGACATGAGCGGCACAATTGGCCGACTCCACGGGGGGAACGAGCAGCAGCCACATGACCGTGTCGATTCCGGTCGCTCGTTTCATCGCCGACCTTTTGAAAAGGAGCAGGGCAGGCGTCCATGAGCAGATCACAAGGGGGCGCCGACGGCCTGCTCCAAGCTCTTGCAAACACGAAACACGTCCTCGTCCTTCATGGCCGGGAACATCGGCAGCGTCAGGCATTCCTGGTAGTAACGCTCCGCCTCGGGAAACATGCCCGTCTCAAATCCGAGCCGTTGGTAATCGGGCTGCAAATGCACGGGAATGTAATGCACGTTGACTCCAATTCCTTGGTGGCGCATCCGCTCAAAAACCGAGGCGCGGGTCGCGGGCCGAATCGCATCGGCATCGAGGCGGATCATATAGAGATGCCATGCGCTCACTCCGCGGGGATCCCGGCTCAGAGGCTTGAGCGGCAGCCCGGCCAAAGCTTGATCGTAGAGGTCGGCGATCTCCCGACGGCGTTTGGAGAAAGCCTCAAGCCGCGTCATCTGGCTGGTGCCCAGCGCGGCTTGGATGTCCGTCATCCTGTAGTTAAACCCCAGCTCCGTTTGCTGGTAATACCAAGGGCCCTCTGATTCACCCATCATCTTGGCCGGATCCCGGGTGATCCCGTGGGTCCGGAACTGAGCCATCCGCGAAGCGAGCTCCGCGTTGTTGGTGGTGATCATGCCGCCCTCTCCACTGGTCACGATTTTCACCGGATGAAAACTGTGGGTCACCAGGTCCGCCCACCGGCAGTTGCCGATGCGTTCGTTCAAATAAGACCCGCCCAGCCCGTGCGCCGCGTCCTCCACAATCCGGAACCCGTATCTCTGGCCCAGCGCGTGGATCTCATCCATCGGACAGCTCTGTCCGGCGAAATGAACCGGAATGACCACCTTGGGAAGGGTGCCGGTTTTCTCGCTGGACTCGAGTTTAGCGGCCAGCCGCCCGGGGCACATGTTGGCTGTGGCGGGGTCCACATCCACAAAATCGACTTTCGCACCGCAATACCGCGCCGCATTGGCGGAGGCCACGAAGGTGATAGGGGAAGTCCAAACCCTGTCCCCATGGCGAACGTCCAAAGCCTTGAGAGCCGCATGCAGAGCCGCGGTGCCGTTTGAAACCGCGACCCCGTGTTTGGTGCCGCAGTAGGATGCGACGGCGGTTTCAAACCGCTCCACGGCAGGCCCCTGCGTGAGGTAATCGGAGCGAAGCACCTCCACAACCGCGGCGATATCCTCCTCGCTGATGGACTGCCGCCCGTAGGGAATCATCGCGCGTTAAATCTGAAAGCTCGAATCCACGTGGCCCTGGATCAGTTGCCGGATCTGCTCGACGCTGAGCCATTCGGAGTTGTTTCCGCTGCTATACTTGAACCCGTATTGGCAACGGCGGCCGTTGAACGCCTCGCAGTATTTGTCGGCGTCCCACAGGGGCATCGCCGGCTGAATGACAAAATGCCGGTTAAACTCGATGGTGTTGAGCCCGTCGGTTTCGGTGATCATTTCCTCGTGCAGCTTTTCTCCGGGTCGAATCCCGACGATTTCCCGGCGACTTCCGGGGGCGATTGCGTCGGCCACATCCGTGACCCTGTAGCTGGGGATTTTCGGCACGAAAATCTCGCCACCCCACATGTGTTCCAGAGCATAAAGGACGAGATCCACCCCCTCCTGCAGAGTGATGTTGAAACGCGTCATCCGCTCGTCGGTGATGGGCAACACGCCCGTCTTGGCGCGGTCGAGGAAGAACGGAATCACGCTCCCGCGACTGCCCATGACGTTCCCGTAGCGCACGACCGAGAACTTCACATCGCGATGGCCCTTGTAATTGTTGGCCGCGACGAAAAGTTTGTCGGAGCAGAGCTTGGTGGCGCCGTAGAGGTTGATCGGCGCAGCCGCTTTGTCCGTGCTCAGGGCCACGACCTGCTGGACCTGGTTGGCCATCGCCGCCTCGATCACGTTCTGAGCGCCCAGCACGTTGGTCTTGATGCACTCAAACGGGTTGTATTCGGCGGCCGGCACCTGTTTGAGGGCCGCCGCGTGGATCACAATGTCGACCCCCTCCATGGCGCGCTTCAAACGGGCCTCGTCGCGCACGTCCCCGATAAAATACCGAAGGCAGGGATACTGCGCCGTGGGAAACTCCAGCCCCATCTCATACTGCTTGAGTTCATCCCGCGAGTAGACGACCAGCCGCGACGGGGCCCATTTTTCCAGCACCGTCCGAACAAAACATTTCCCGAAAGATCCGGTTCCACCGGTGACCAATATCGAGCGGTTCTTGAGCATAAAATAAATCCGGGTGTTGATCCTCCGGAAGACCCGGATCGGGCACTCCGAATCTTCAAAAATACGGGTTGGGTAGATTAAAAAACAGCGGTGGGAGAACCGGATCGCATACCGCTTCAGCGCGCCGATCTCAAACCGCTCAGCGCCGATGCAGTCACCCCGAAGCCCCCCCGCCAAAAGGGAGCATCTCCCTAGCATTTCACAAAAACAGAGCAAGGCCAGTTTTCGGGAGCATCTCTAAAGGCCCACTGCCGTTCCAGGAGCCGTTCCCCGTGGCGGAAGAGTCGCCCGCTGGAGGAATCCCCCTCTCAGCGCCAACGCCTCGGTCGGCATCGGCGGGTTCACGCCCGCTCCACCCGCAACGCATCTCGCTCCACCCCCCATTTCCCCTCCACAAACGCCAAACCGGTCTCCAGCGTGGGCGTTTTGCCGCTGCCGTAAAAATCCCCGGGCCCCACCCGGAACTCAAACGCCCCCTTGAGCCCGTCCAACAACCGCCCCCCCCGGCCCTCGCTCACCACCCGGCATTCCACACGGTAAACCGACTCCGGCAACGGCAGCCGCGGCAGATGACACACAAACACCCCCGATTCCTCGGAAACCCCCAGCTGCTCCCCGGTAAACCAGTTCGAATGGCAAAACACCGGCACCCCCAACTGCGTGGTCACCTGCAGGGACACCACCAGATGAGGGAACACCTCCGCCGTGCGCCGGGTGTATCCGAGCCGGATGGTCACCGCCCCGCCGCTGGGCACGGAATCAGTCGCGAACCCCGACCCGTTGAGAATCTCCACCCCCGTCAGACGCACCTCGCCGCTGCCTTCCCGGTCCGCGCGCTCTGACAGGGGCAGCGGGGCGACCTGTTCACTCGCGTAATAATGGGAGAGCGCCTCGGTTTGCGTCCCGTCAAACTCCATACGGCCTTTGTTGAGCACCATTCCCCGGGTGCACAACGCCTCCACCGTGGCCGCCTGGTGCGCCACAAAAAAGATCGTCCGCCCCGAACGCGCCAGCGCCCCCACCTTGTCCAGGCACTTGCGCTGAAACCCGGCGTCGCCCACCGCCAGCACCTCGTCCAAAATCACAATCTCCGAGTCCAGATGCGCCGCCACGGCAAACGCCAGCCGCATCCGCATCCCGGACGAGTACCGCTTAACCGGGGTGTCGATGAACTGTTCCACCCCCGAAAACGCCACGATTTCATCAAAACGAGCCGCCACCTGCCGGCGGTTCATCCCGAGGATCGCCCCGTTGAGGAACACGTTTTCGCGTCCGGTGAGCTCCATGTGGAACCCGGTGCCGACCTCCAGAAGCGAGGCCACCCGGCCTTTGATCCGGATCCGGCCGGTGGTGGGCGCCATGATGGCCGAGAGCAGCTTGAGCAGGGTGGACTTGCCGGCGCCGTTGCGTCCGAGCAACCCGACGACATCGCCCTCGCGCACGTCAAAACTCAGGTCCCGCAGGGCCCAGATCCCGTCCGCCTCGTTCCGGGCGGGTTTCCCGGAGAGCCGGGCGCGCCATTCGGCAAGGAACGAGCGGCCGTCGAGCTGGCCGAGCCGGTAGGCCTTGGAGATGTTTTCTGCGTGGATGACGATACTCACGGCGTGAAATGCGCGAATCGGGAAAGGCGCGGGGTCAAACGGCGTCCATGGCGGTTTGTTCGGTGCGGTTGAACATCACCACGCCGAGCAGGAAAACTCCCACACTCAAACCGCAGCTCACCAGCCATTGGCCCTGGGTCACCGAACCCTGGCCCAGGAAAGCGAACCGGACGGACTCGATGATGGGCACCATCGGGTTGAGGGCGAGCAACTCGCGCAGCCGGGGATCGGTCACCCGGGAAAGGGGGAACACGATGGAACTGCCGTACATCCAGATCTGCACGGCAAACCCGATGCCCAGGGCGAGATCGCGGTACCGGGTGGCCAGCGAGGAAACAATCAGCCCAACGCCCACCCCGAGGAACGCCATCTGCACCACCAGCACCGGGAAAACCAGGATCCGCCAGTTCGGCTCGAGGAAAATCTGGGGATCGGTCCGGGCTTTCCAGAGGTAAACGCCGAGGCCGACACCGAAGATGGCCATCTGGACCAGGAACGTCGCCAGGTTGGAGAGCGCGGCGGCGAACGGGACGGCCAGGCGCGGGAAATACACCTTGCCGAAGATGTGCGAGTTGCGGGTGAACGTGTGGGCGGTGCGGTTGATGCACTCGGAGAAATAGGTCCAGGGCACCAGGCCCGCCATATAGAAGAGGAAATGGGGCACGTTCTCGGTGCCCAGCCCGGCCATGCGCCCGAAGAGAAAACTAAACGCCACGGTGGCGATCAGCGGCTGGAGCAGGAACCAGAGCGGGCCCAGGATGGTCTGTTTGTACTGGGCCGAGATGTCCCGCCAGGCCAGGAGCAGCATCAGATCCCGGTAGGCCCAGAGTTCCCTCCAGGGCACCTCGAAAAGCCCCCGCATCGGGGTGATGACTTTGGTCCAGCCTTGGACGGCATCGGTGGCAGGCTTTTCCATGAACTTTGTGCGGGGCGGTCGGTTGAGCGGCGGACGGTCGTTTCCGGCCCCCGGAAATGCAAGCCCATTTGCCCCACGCGCCGCTCTGCGCTTTGCGGGAGTTCCCGCCCCCGGGGAGAGGACGCGCTGGGTGTCAACTGATCAGCAGCAACCGCGGGGGGCGCCCGGGACGGGTGATCGGCGCGCGATGGATACACGGCGGCACGGGGCTCCCGGGATAATCCACGGCAATGCGCCAGAGGTTGCCCAGCCCGAAGGAAACGCTGATTAATTCCCGGGCAAAAAACAGCGTCAAACGATTGATGAACACAGCGGGCCCGTGCATCCTGCGGGCATGGAGTTCCAGCCAAGTTTCGCCCACTCAGAGTATGCCGGGAAAAAGAAGCTCACCCGCCGGGACCTC
>CAMARB010000063.1 GCA_945860355.1 Chthoniobacter flavus
GAGGGATGGGAGGGATGGGAGGGATGGGAGGGATGGGAGGGATGGGAGGGATGGGAGGGATGGGAGGGATGGGAGGGATGGGAGGGATGGGAGGGATGGGAGGGCGGCCTGCCCTCTGGCTGGACGCACGGTCGGCCTCGGTCCCCTCACGCAACGGCTCCGGCTGTGTTTGGTTTCCATCAATCAATCGCTCGGGGTGCGCGGAATGGCCGGGCGAGCTTGAAGAGGGGGCTGGGGAAATTGCGCCCGGGGACACGTACCCGTCATCTCTGCACCCCTCACGCCGTCGCCCGCAGCCCCCAAACCTGCTCGCAATACTCCCTCACTGCGCGGTCCGACGAAAACCGACCCATGCGGGCGGTGTTCAAAATCGATTTTTTCGTCCAGAGCGCCGGGTCCCGCCAGAGTCCGGACACCCGCTCCTGCGCGTCGATGTAGTCCTGGTAATCGGCCAGAACCAGAAAAGGGTCGTCATAGAGAAGGTTGTCGAGGAGCGGCCGGAACAGGCTGGCGTCGCCCTCCGAGAGCGCGCCGCTCGCGATCCAATCCAGCACCTCCCGGAGCGCCGGGTTGTTCTCGTATAAATGCGCGGGGCGGTATCCGGCGGCCTTGGTCGAGGCGACTTCGCCGGCGGTTTTGCCGAAAAGGAAGAAGTTCTCCGGCCCCACTTCCTCCCGGATCTCCACATTGGCGCCGTCGAGAGTGCCGATGGTGAGCGCGCCGTTGAGGGCGAACTTCATGTTGCCCGTCCCGCTCGCCTCCATGCCGGCGGTGGAGATTTGCTCGGAAAGATCGGCTGCGGGATAGATGAAATGCGCGCTCTTGACGTTGAAATCCGGAATAAAAACCACCTTCAGTCGGTCCCTCACGGCCGGGTGCCGGTTGACCACGTCGCCCGTGGCGGTGATCAGTTTGATGATGCGCTGGGCCATGAAATAGCCGGGAGCGGCTTTGCCCCCGAAGACGAAGGTGCGCGCGGGCAGATCGGTCTCGGGTTGGCGCAGCAGGCGCAGGAAAAGGGTGAGGATGTGGAGGACGGCGAGATGCTGGCGTTTGTATTCGTGGATGCGTTTGACCTGCACGTCGAAGAGCGATTCCGGCAGGACCCGCACCCCGGTGCGCTCCTCAATGAGCCGTGCAAGGCGCTGTTTGTTGGCGAGTTTCACGGCCCGCCACTGCCCCTGAAACGCCTCGTCGTCGGCCAAGGGTTCGAGTCGGCGGAGCTGTTCCGGGGTCCGGAGCCATTCCTGCCCGAGACGCTCCGTGAGCAGCCGGGAAAGCCCCGGGTTGCTCACGGCCACGAACCGGCGGGGCGTCACCCCGTTGGTGATGTTCAGGAATTTCCCGGGCCAAAGCTCCGCGAAATCCCGGAGCACAGTGTGTTGGAGCAGCTGGGTGTGGAGCCGGGCGACCCCGTTGATGGTGTGGCTCCCGACACAGGCCAGATGCGCCATCCGCACCCAGCGCGGACCGGTTTCATCGATGAGCGAGAGCCGGGCGACCCGGGCGTTGTCGCCGGGGAAAACGGCCCGGACCTCCTCCAGAAACCGGCGGTTGATCTCAAGGATGATCTCCAGGTGGCGCGGGAGCAGGGCCCCGAAGAGGTCGAGGCTCCATTTCTCCAGGGCCTCGGGCAGGAGGGTGTGATTGGTGTAGGCGAACGTGGCCTGTGTGACGGCCCAGGCGGCTTCCCAGTCCATCCCGTGGATGTCCACCAGCAGCCGCATCAGCTCCGCGACGGCAATGGCGGGATGGGTGTCGTTGATCTGGACCGCCCATTTCAGGTGGAACGTGGCGCAGGTCCCCCCGAGCAGGGCGTGGATGCGCAGCATGTCCTGCAGCGAGCAGCTCGCGAAAAAGAATTGCTGTTTGAGCCGCAGCTCCTTGCCCTGGTGGGCTTGGTCGTTGGGGTAGAGAACCTTGGTGATCGTCTCCGATTGCACCTTTTCCTGCACGGCCCGGTCGTAGTCGCCATGGTTGAACTCCCCCAGGTCGAAGGATTCCACCGCCTCGGCTTTCCAGAGGCGGAGCACGTTGGATGTGTTGACCCGGTAACCCAGGATGGGCGTGTCGTAGGCCACGCCTTTGACCTCGCTGTGCGGGCGCCAGCGCACACAGAACCGGCCCCAGGTGTCAGTGAAACCTTCCGTGTGTCCGCCAAAACCCGCGTGGTAACAAATCTCCGAGCGCGCCACCTCCCAGGCGTTCCCGTTGCGCAGCCATTTGTCGGTGACCTCGTGCTGCCAGCCCCCGACGAGCACCTGATCGAAGATCCCGAACTCGTACCGGATCCCGTAACCGATGGCGGCCACTTGGAGCGAGGCCAGCGAGTCCATGTAACAGGAGGCCAGCCGGCCCAGGCCGCCGTTGCCCAGCCCGGGTTCCTCCTCCTCGTCGAGAATCGCCTCCAAATCGTAGCCCAGTTCCTGGAGGGCCTCCCGGGTGATCTCCGTGATGCCGAGGTTGAAGAGGTTGTTTGCGAGGTGGGGGCCGGGCAGAAATTCCGCGGAGAGATAAGCCACGCGCCGGGAGTCCTCGCCGCCGTAGGTCTCGAGACTGGCGACGGTGCGTTCGAACACCCTGTCGCGCACCGTCAGCGCGAGGGCGAGGTACAGGTCGTGCAGAGTGGCGTGGATCTGGCTCCGGCCCATGCCGCAGACCAGGTTGTCGAGAAACGCCTGCCGGAGAGCGGCCGTGGTGAGCCCGGTTCGGACCCCGGTCAAAGGGGCGGGATCCGTGGCGCGGCGGGACGAGGGGAGACCTAGGTGAGGCATGGTCTGGAAACATGGAGTCGGAGGGGTTGGCCTGCCATCGGACCCGGTGCTTGTTGGGAGCTCGGGGCACCAGTGGCGCGGTGAGCGGTCCCGAAACTGGGGATGAAGAACCATGAGCACCTCCTCCACACGATTTGGTCTCGAAGCCCACGGGCTTTCGGTGACGGAAGTCCACCACAACCTCCCCCCGAGCGCCCTTTACGAACACGCGATCCGTTACGAAAAAGGGACCAGCATCGCCGAGAACGGGGCGTTGGTGGCGTATTCGGGGGAAAAAACCGGCCGTTCCCCCAAGGACAAGCGGATTGTGGAGCATCCGGACTCGAAGAACGACATTTGGTGGGGCCCGGTGAACATCCCCTGCGAAGAGCACACCTTCCTCATCAACCGCCAGCGCGCGCTCGATTACCTCAACACCCGGGATCGGCTCTACTGTTTTGACGGGTTCGCGGGCTGGGATCCGCGGTACCGGATCAAGGTCCGGGTGATCTGTTCCCGGCCGTATCACGCGCTGTTTATGCACACGATGTTGATCCGTCCCAGCAAACAGGAGTTGGCCGGGTTCGGCGAACCGCAGTTTGTGATCCTCAACGCCGGCGCGTTCCCGGCCAACAAACTCACTCTGGGCATGGGGTCGGCCACCAGCATCAGCCTCCACATCGAGGGCCGGGAAATGGTGATCCTCGGCACGGAGTACGCCGGGGAAATGAAAAAAGGCGTGTTCACGGTGGCGAACTATTTCGCCCCGAAGCGCGGGGTGCTCTCCATGCATTGCTCGGCCACGGCGGACCGGTTGACGGGGGCTTCCTCGCTGCTCTTCGGACTGAGCGGCACGGGCAAAACCACCCTTTCAGCCGATCCCAAGCGGGAATTGATCGGGGACGACGAACATTGCTGGAGCGACGAGGGGATCTTCAACATTGAGGGCGGTTGTTACGCCAAAGCCGTGAACCTCACCCCGGAGAGCGAGCCCGACATTTTTCAGGCGCTGCGATTCGGGGCCGTGATGGAGAACGTGGTGCTCGATGAGGGCCATGACGTGGACTACTCCGACACCCGGATCACGCAGAACACGCGCGGCGCCTACCCGATCGAGTTCATCCGCAACGCCCGGATCCCCTGTATGGCCGGGCATCCCACGGACGTGATTTTCCTCACCTGCGACGCGTTTGGGGTGTTGCCGCCGGTCAGCGCGTTGTCCCCGGCCCAGGCGATGTATCATTTCATGAGCGGATACACCGCGAAGGTGGCCGGCACGGAGATGGGGGTCACCGAGCCGCAGGCGACGTTCTCGCCGTGTTTCGGGGGGCCGTTCCTAGTGTGGCATCCGAGTAAATACGCGGAGTTGTTGGCGGAGAAACTGCGCAAACACAACACGCGGGCGTGGCTGGTGAACACGGGCTGGGTGGGGGGGCGCGCGGGCCACCGGATCTCACTGAAGCACACCCGGGCCATCATTGACGCCATCCACAGCGGGGCGTTGATCGGGACGCGCACGGAACGCGATCCCGTGTTCGGGCTGGAAGCCGTGGCTGAGTGTCCCGGGGTTCCGCCGGAAATCCTGATCCCGCGCGGCGCATGGGCGGACCAAACCGGTTACGAATCCACAGTGCGAAAACTGGCCGAGCTCTTCAGGGCGAACTTTGAGACCTACGCCGGGGCGGCAAGCGCCGAGGTGCGTGCAGCGGGGCCCATGGGGGGATAAAAGCAGTGGCGGGGGCCTATGGGGCCTATGGGGCCTATGGGGCCTGGCGGCCCAACCCGTTGAGAGGCCTTCTCCAGCCCCAACGGGTCGCCCAAGGCGCAGCCCTCGCGAATGCGAGTGCGCACCAAACCAAGGTGTCTGCCATCAAACGCTCCGCCTCCGCCTAGCTCCGCTCACCTAAATAGGCGGCTTCCAGATTTCACGCGTCAGTCGATGTGAAAAACCTCGGGGAGAGAAATGGAGCAGGGGCTGCCATCCGGGTTGGACGGCATGATCTCGCTCATGAACGCCCACCATTTTCTGCAGACGGCGGTCTGCGCGATGGCTTGCCAGTGTTCTTCGTCCTCTACTTCCACATAACCGAAGAGCTGGCTGGTCTCCCGGCAGAGAAAAATCGAGTAATTTCGGGCGCCGTGCGCTTTGAGGGTCGCCTCGAGCTCCGGCCAGATGGGCGAATGCCGGCGTTGATATTCCTCGTGTTGGTCGGCATGCACCTGCATCAAAAAAGCTTTTCGGATCATCGGAAATCTCCCCGCTGTCTAGACACTGGCCGAACCCTGCATCCTGTCGAGCTTGGAAGCTGGGGCGGAGAAGGGGCTTTTCCAAACCGAATTACGGAGGGAAAGAGTCAGGTGTTTTCCACGCGGATCGCCGCGCGGAGATCTCATGGGGCCTCCCAACCGGCCAGTGCATTTAGCCAACCACGCCTCCTCGTAAACTTCGTTTTTCCGCTTCAATGGAAAGGGTTCAAGCGACAGCTGTGCGCCCGAAAAGCGCTGGGTCGGCAGGTTGAAATACCTTCCCCCGGCATGCTGCGCGATGCTGGAGCGACGGCAGTCTACGCCCGTGTGAAGACGAAAGGGGGTTCAACGGAGCCGCCCTCACCCCTGCCTCCCTCCGCTCCGGCGCAGGTCTTCCCCGGTGGCCCGGATCAGCCGGGACCGCGCCACGGAATAGTTGCGTAGGCCCTGCACATAGAGGGTCCGCGCGTCGGTGAGCGCGGTTTGGGCGCTGAGCACTTCCACCTGGGTCGCCGCTCCCTCGTCATACCGCGTCTGGACCAGGCTCAGGGCTTGCACGGCTTTTTCGATGTTCTTGGTCTGCGCATCCAACACCGCGCGCGCGGCGCGCAGGTCGCTCCAGGCGGCGCGCACCTGGAGCTCCACAATGCGCTTGGTCTCCGCCGTGGCTTCGCCCGCTTTCCCCCGCCGGGCCACGGCCTCCGTGACGCGTCCTTTGGTGAGAAACCCGTCGAACAGCGGCCAGGAAAGTTGGCCGCCGATGATGCCGCCGCTCAGAGGATCCCCCGCGTTGCGGGTCTGGACGCGGCTGGTGAGTTCGTATCCCGCAAACGCCTGGAGGCTGGGTTTGGTTCCCGCTTTGGCCGCGACAATGGCTTCGTTCCGGAGCAGCTCTTCTTTTTTGAGCGCGGCGACTTCCGTGCGCCAGACCAGGGCGTGGGCGAGCGCGGCGGAAAGGGGATGCGGGTAGGGCCGCGCCAGCAGCGGACTGGTGAGCCGAAGGGGGAGATCGTCGGAGAGATCCGTGGCGAGGTTCCAGCCGAGTTGCTGGGCGAACACCTGCTTTGCGACCCGGTGCGCTCCGAGCGCCTGCACCAAAGCCGCCTGGGCGTTGGCCACCTCGACCTCCTGCCGGAGCACCTCAAACTCCGTCACGGCGCCCGCATCGGCCTTGGTTTTCGCCACCTTGAGATACTCGGTCAGCAGCGCCACGGAGGCCTGCCGCACCTCCACTTGTTTCGCCGTGCTCAGGACATCGTCGTAGGCGTTGCTCACGGAGAGCAGCACGTCGGCGGCGGTGGCTTGGAATGAAAGCAGCGCCTGGTCCCGAATGAGCCGGGACGAGCGCAGGGCCGCGCCGATCCGGCCTCCCTCGTAAACCGACTGCACAACCCGGATGTCGCTGTTCCAATCCTGGTTGTTGGTTTTGGCCGGCGGATTGCCCTCCAGGCGCAGTGCTCCCAGGCCGGGGATGTCCGCCTCGCTTACCGTGCTCTGGCGGTTTTGATTCGCCTCGATCAGCGAATCCTGGACCACGCTGTATTGGGTTTGGTTGACCAGCTTGGGGTAAACGATCGCCTTGAGCTGGATGGACACCCCGGTGGCGGCTTCCACGTCTTTGCGCGCCTGGAGCACCGTGCCATTCCGGGCAAACGCGATGTTCAGGGCGTCGGCTTTCGAGAGTGGCCGACGCAGCGTCTCCAGGCTGTCGATGGCGTCGTTGGCCCCGTGGACGGGGGAGCACATTCCGAGGACCGCAATGAGCAGGAGCGTCGGAAGCCGTGGCATCGTCAGGGGGCCGGGTGAGTGGGATGTTCCGGGGCGGCGCCCGCGCGTTTGCCGGTGAATGTTTCCACCAGGGCGAAGAACGCCGGGATGAGGAAGATCGCGAGCCCGGTTGCGGCGAGCATCCCGCCGATCACGGTGAATCCCATGACCTGCCTTGAGAGCCCGCCGGCCCCGCTGGCCTTGGCGAGCGGCACGCAGCCGAGGATGAACGCGAAGCTCGTCATCAGGATCGGCCGGAGGCGAAGCCGGGCGCCTTCGAGCGCGGCGTCGGCGACCCCCAGCCCGGACTCCTTTTTGAGCTTGGCGAATTCGACAATCAGGATCGCGTTTTTCGCTGCGAGCCCGATGAGCATTACCAGGCCGATCTGGGCGTAGAGATTGTTCTCGTAGCGGCCCAGGAGGAGCGCGGCGAAGGCGCCGAACACCGCGACGGGTGTGCCGAGCAGCACGCTCAGGGGCAGGGTCCAGCTTTCGTATTGCGCGGCGAGGATCAGAAACACGAAGAGCAACGAGACGCCGAAGATGACCATGGGCGAGAGCCCTTCGCTGGCCTGTTTTTCCTGGAAACTCATGCCCAGATAGGCAAACCCCATCTCCTTGGGCATGGTTTGCGCGAAGGTTTCCTCCATGGCTTTCATCGCCTGGCCCGAGCTGTATCCGGGCGCGGGCGTCGCGTTGATCTGCGCCGAGCGGTAGAGGTTGTAGCGCATCGTGTATTCGGGCCCGTTCACCGGCTCCGCCCTGAGCACCGTGCTGAGCGGCACCATTTCGCCGGTCTTGTTCTTCACGAAAAATTGGCCGACCTGTTCGCTGTTCCGCCGGTAGTCGCCCTCGGCTTGCATGAACACCTGCCATTGCCGGCCGAACCTGTTGAAGTAATTCACGAAATATCCCCCCATGAACGTCTGCAGGGTCTGGTACACCGAGCCCAGGTCGATGTTGAGTTTCAGCACCTTTTCCCGGTCCACATTCATGAAAACCTGCGGGACAGCCGGGCTAAACAGCGGAGTGACCGACGCCAGCTCCGGGCGTTTCCGCGCCGCGGCCACGAAACTCGCCACGTTCTGCGCCAGATACCCCACGTCTTTCCCGGCCCGGTCCTGCAGGATGAAGGTGACGCCTCCGCTGGCCCCGATTCCCGGGATCGCGGGCGGCGAAAACGCGAAGGCCCGGCCCTCGGGGATCTTCGAAAACGTGGTGTTCACCCGGCCGAGAATGGCCGTGTATTGCTCCTCGGGTTTTTTCCGGAGGCTCCATTCCTTGAGCGTGACAAAGAAGACGCCGCTGTAGGTCGTGTTCACGCCGCTCAGGAAGTTGTAGCCGTTGACGGCGGTGACGTGTTCGACCCCCGGGGTGGCCCGCAAAACCGACTCGCACTCCCGCATCACCGCCTCCGTGCGCTGGAACGCCGCGGCGTCCGGGAGGATCACCTGGGCGTAGAAATAGCCTTGGTCCTCCTCGGGAAGAAACCCGGGCGCGATCCGTTTGCCGAGGAGGCCGGTGAGAATCGTGATGACGGCGAGTGCACCGAGCGCGAGCAGCGGTTTGCGGATCAGGGCGTGGCAGCCGCCGACATATTTCTCCGTGGCCGCGCCGAACGCGCGGTTGAATCCGTCGAAGAACTTCTGGAGCGGGCCCGAGCCCTTGGTTCTGGGGCGGAGCAGAAGGGCGCAGAGGGCCGGGGAAAGCGTGAGCGCGGTGAACGCGGAGATCATTACGGACACGGCGATGGTCACCGCGAACTGTTGGTAAAGGCGGCCGGTGATTCCCGGGATGAACGCGGTGGGCAGGAATACGGCGGCCAGGATCAACGCGATGGCGATGACCGGCCCGCTCACCTCGCGCATCGCTTGGAGCGCTGCTTCCCTCGGCGCGAGGCCGTGCTCGATGTGATGCTCGACGGCTTCCACCACCACGATGGCGTCGTCGACGACAAGGCCGATGGCGAGAACCAGGCCGAAGAGCGAGAGGGTGTTGACCGTGAACCCGAACAGCGGGAACAGCGCGAACGTGCCGACGAGCGACACCGGCACGGCCAGAAGCGGGATGAGCGTCGCCCGCCAGCCCTGGAGGAAGACGAACACCACGAGGATCACGAGCAGGAGGGCCTCCACCAGCGTCTGCTGGATCTCCGCCATGCCCTCGGTGACGGCGAGCGTGGTGTCGAGGCACACGACATAATCCAGGTCCGCAGGGAACCGGGCCGCGAGGCGTTTCATGGTCGCGCGCGCCCCGTCGGCGGCGGCGATGGCGTTGGAGCCGGGGAGTTGATAGAGGGCGATGATCGCCGCGGCTTTCCCGTTGAGCCGTCCGGAAAGCGCGTAGTTCTGCGCGCCCAGTTCGATCCGGGCCACGTCGCGCATCCTCAGCATCGAGCCGTCGGCGTTGGCGCGAACGACAATGGCGCCGAATTCCTCCGGGGTTTGCAGCCGACCCTGGGCTCGCACGGCGTAGGTGAACTCCTGGCCCCTGGGGATCGGTTCGCCGCCGATGGTGCCCGCGGGATTGACGGTGTTCTGGGTCTGGACCGCCTGCAGAAGTTCCGGGATCGTGAGGCCGCGTTTGGCGAGTGTGTCGGGTTTCACCCAGATCCGCATCCCGTATTGGCCCGCCCCGAAGAGGGTGACGCTGGCGATGCCTTTGACCCGGGTGAACTCGTCGTTGAGATGGATGTTGGAGTAGTTGGCGAGGAAAACGCTGTCGTACGTGCCGTTGGGCGAGTAGAGCCCGAACATGATCAGCGGCGAGGATGTGGATTTCTGCACCGTGACGCCGAATTTGTTCACGTCCTCCGGCAGCTGCGACGTGGCCTGGTTGCTCCGCATCTGGGCCAGGATCTGGTCGGTGTTCGCGTCGGTGGCCACGTCGAAGTTCACCGTCAGCTTGAGCGTGCCGTCGTTGCCGTTTACCGACGACATGTAGTTCATGTTGTCCACCCCGCTCATCTGCTGCTCGATGGGCGTGGCCACCGATTGCTCCACGGTCAGCGCGTCCGCGCCGGTGTACGTGGTTTTGACCTGGATTTCCGGGGGCACAATCTCAGGAAACTGCGCGACGGGCAGGCTCAGATACGCCCCCACGCCCACCAGCGTGAGCAGGATGGAGAGGACCATCGCCACGATGGGGCGGCGGATGAAAAAGGCGGACATCATGGGGCACCGGGCGCGGGTTGAGCCGGCGCTTCAACGGCGCCCGGGGCGGCGGGCAAAGCGGGCGGCGTCCAGGGGCTCGTGCTCAACGGGATGCCCGGCCGGACGTTTTGAAAGCCCTCCACCACGACGGTTTCCCCGGCCTTCAATCCGTGGGTGATCACCCAGTCGGCGCCCTCCCGGGTTCCGGTGGTGACGGGGCGGATCTCGCCACGGCCGTCCGCGCTAATGACGGCCACCTGACAGCTGCCCTGGATTTCCGCGACGGCGCGTTGGGGGACGACCACCGCCTGTTCCAGGACGGACGTCATGACGCGGGCCCTCGCGAACTGACCCGGTCGGAGCAGGCTCCCGGGGTTTTTGAGGAGCGCGGTGACCAGGATCGTGCCCGTGGACGTGCTCACGTTGAGATCCACCGACAACAGCCGGCCTTTGTGGGGAAAGGGTTTGCCGGTGGCGAGGATGAGCTCCACCGACTCAGGCCGCTCGTGGAGGGGACGCCGGATGATTTCGGCGACCCGGGCGCTGGCGAGCAGGTATTCCTCCTCGCTAATGGGGAAGATGACCTTCACGGGGTCGAGCGTGGAGACGGAGGTGAGCACGGTGTTGCTGGACGTGCCCACGAGGTCGCCCACTTGGGCCTTGGCGACGGCGGCGATGCCGTCCACGGGGGAGAGCACTTGGCAGAACTGCAGGTTGAGTTGGGCCTGGCCGACGGCGGCTTCCAGCGCGCGCACCTTCGAGAGCTTGGATTGGTTGAGCTGGGTTTTGTTGATGAACTCCTTCTCGGAGATGACCTTCTTTTTGAAGAGTTCACGGCTCCGGTCCGCCTCGGCCTGGGAGGCGAGTTGAACGGCCCGGCCCTCCTCGAGCTCGCTCTGGGCCTCGGCCAGCGCCACCTCAAACGGCCGGGGATCGATCTCAAAGAGCACGTCGCCTTGTTTCACCAGCGCCCCCTCCTCGTAGTCCCGCTTGATGAGGTGACCGCTCACCCGGGCCCGGATGTCCGCGTTTTCAAAGCCGCTCAGCGTGCCGATCCATTCCCGGTAGACGGGCACGTCCCGGGTCCCCGCCTGAACGACAAGCACGGGCGCTGAAGTCGGCGAGACTGTGGGTTTGCGTTCGCACCCCGCGTTGGCAAAAAGAGCCAAGCCGGCTGCGATCCAGGACGTCCCTTTGTTTTTGAGGGCTCTGAACATCGGGCCGAGCCGCCAGGGAACTCGCCGGTTCGAGGTTGCAAAACGGGTGGGGGCGGAGGTCTCCCGCGGCGGCCGACGGGTTCGCTCGGCGGCGGGTGGAGAAGGAGGATACGGCATCCGACGGCACACTGGCAGTCTTGCCCGGCGGGACGCCATCGGGTTGGGGCCCCATTCCCGCCCCGTGCCGACCGGCGCGCGTTGTGGCGCCCGAGTCGGAGCGGCGGGTTCTCAATGGGTGCTTGCCCTTCGACCGACGCTCCGGATACTCACGCGCTTTTTCTGCCATGACCCAGCCGCTCATCACCGTCCTCGACGGGTTCACCCTCAACCCCGGCGACCTCAGTTGGAGCGATCTGGCGGCCTTCGGAAATCTCACGGTTCACGAGCGCACCCCGCCGGAGCAGGTCCTGGAACGCTGCCTGGAGTCGGACATTGTGCTCACCAACAAGACGGCTCTGCCGGGGGAAGTCATCCGGGCGCTGCCTGCGTTGCGTTTTATCGGCGTGCTCGCCACGGGTTACAACGTGGTGGATGTCGCGGCTGCCGCGGAGCGCGGGATCTCCGTTTCGAACGTGCCCGGTTACGCGGCGAGTTCGGCGGCGCAGGCGGTTTTTTCGCTCCTGTTGGAGCTGGCGACGCGCACGGGCGATCATGCCCGGGCGGTGGCCGAGGGACGCTGGACGCGCAGTCAGGATTTTTGTTTTTGGGATTCGCCGCTCGTGGAGCTCGATGGGTTGACCCTGGGTATCGTCGGTTTCGGAAACATCGGCCAGTCGGTGGCCCGCATTGCTCGCGCGTTCGGGATGCGGGTTCTGGTGTGTTCCCGGCGGCCCGTGGAGGGCGAGGAGAACGTCAGTCTCGATGCCCTTTTTTCGAGGTCCGACGTGGTGAGCCTGCATTGCCCGTTGACGGAGGAGCCCCGTCATTTGGTCAACGCGGAGCGGCTGGGGCGGATGCGGCCCCATGCGTTTTTAATCAACACGGGGCGCGGCCCGTTGGTGGACGAACAGGCGTTGGCGGAGGCGCTGGAGCGGGGGCAGATTGCCGGGGCGGGGCTGGACGTGCTCAGCTCGGAGCCGCCGCCTGAGGGGCATCCGTTGTTGGGCGCGAAGAATTGCCTGATCACCCCGCACATTGCCTGGGCGACCAAGGCGGCCCGGACGCGGTTGATGGGTGTGGCGGTCGAAAACGTTCGGGCTTTTCTGGAGGGGCGTCCGCAGAATCTCGTCGGGCCGCGGTGAATTTTCGTCCGGGAGGGGCGGTCTGCGCGTGGCTGCGCGAATCACAGGGGGAACCAAACCGGCTCGCACCCGATCGACTCTGCGCGCAAGGCGCGGGTGATTACTTGGAAGAACGTGCCGGGCCGCATCACGAACACCGTGACCGTTTTGATGGTGTCTTCCTCTCTAAGAGATGGTCTGTTGAGTTTGGGCTCAATGGCCCCGGTCTCACCTCCTGGACGCGCCTCTTGTCTAGCGATTCACCGGGTTGGCCAAGGCTTTCTGAGCGGCGCTTTTGTCCTCGGCGTCGTCCTTGGTGAGCGCCGGCAGTTCGGTCACGATCTTCCACTCGGCTCTCGCGAGTTCGGGCTGGTCCGTGGCGGTGTAGAAACGGGCCAGTTCCGCGTGATGCAGCACTTTCTGAGGGGCGAGTTGGCAGGCTTTTTGGAGACAGCGGCGCGCCTCGGACAGGCTGGCGGCGGGGAGGCGGCCGTAAACGATCCGGGCCATGGAGGCCAACACCGGGTTGATCCGGGCAAAACCGAAGTGCCACCGGCCCAGGACATGCCACGCCCGGTCGTTGCCGGGATCCAGCTCCAGCGCGCGCACCACTACGGCGTGCAGCGCTTTTGAGGATTCGAGTTTCTCCCGGCTGCCCACAAAATCCGTGAGCTGTCCGTGCGCGATGGCCAGGCTCAGATGGGCTCGGGCGTTTCCCAGCTCCGCGGCCACGGCGCGTTGCGCGGCGTCCAGAGACTTCTTGGCCAGGTCGTGAGCGGCGGATTCCGGGTGCGTTTCGTCGATGAGCGCCGAGGCCTGTTCGGAAACCCGCACCAATACCTCGGCGTTCTGGGGGGCGATTTTTTCCGCGGCTTGGAACAAAGCCAGCGCGTCTTTGTGGCGCTGGACCCGCGCCGCCGCTTCGCCGCGGGCAAGAAGTTCGTGGACGGATTCCACGGGCTCGGCCAGCGCAACGGACGCGGCGGCGGCCACGCCAAGCCAGCTCATGCCGTTGCGTCGGAGCTCTGAAGAGCCGTGAGTCGGTCGATTGCGGCGGCGATCCTTTCCCGGCTGCTGAGCCGGAGGCGCCAGTCCTCGGGGATGGAGTCGACTCCGTGTAATGCGCCGAGCCACGACCCCACGAGGGCTGCGCGCGCGGCGTTGTCGCCACCGGCCCGGATGGTTTCGAGGATTGCCTGCGCGAAATCTTCTTCTCCGCGGATGGCCGCATGCACCGCGGCGGGGAAACTCTTGGCCAGCGGACAGCTTTGGCCAAAGAGCAGGGTGGCCTCCAGGACGGACTCGTCCCTGGCGGCGCGGGCCGACACGATTTTTTCCAGGGGCTCGGTTTGTGTGACGTGGTCAAATGCCGCTTCCAGGGATGCGCCATGGAGCAGGGCTTCGAGAATCTCGGCGTGGGCCTGCGCGTAGGCCACGGCGCGGTTGGAGTTTTGGTTGAACCGGGTCAGCGCCTCCACGGCGGCGGGGTCAGCGCCCGTCACCGCAACCAATGGCGCCAGCCGCGTGACGGTGGCGGGTTGATCGTCATCGATGCCGCTTTGGAGCGGGTTGCCGGGATTCAACGCCAGATTCTCCAGGACCCCTCGCGTGGCGTGGTCCTTGTAAGAGCGGCAGCTGGGCGACTCGTAAAACGCGCGGAATCGACGGGCGAAATCCGCGAGGTCGAGTCCGCCGCGTTCGGCGAGGGATTCGAGCAGGAGCAAGGCGGAATCGCCGTAATGAGTTTGGTCACCGGGATGTTTTCCGGCGTGGTAATGCTCGGGGCCGGGAGGTTCGAACCCTAGGATACCCACCGGGAACGCCTGGTTGAGCTCCTCCTGGTCATAAATCCAGTGGGTGCCAAGAGCGGCGGCGTCGCCGACGAATTGTCCCCAAATCATGCCTTCTATCCGGTCACGCAGAGTGGTCATGGCTCAGGAATCTAGACCTCAAATGGCGGGAGAAAAGCCCGGAGCATGTCCCGAACCGGTTCGGTGCCCGGTTCGGATGATCGGTGTTTTGCCGCCTCCTGGGGGGTGAGTGCCGCCGCGGATCAGGAAGAAGCGCTCTCCATGGGCACGCAGGAGCAGAACAGGTTGCGGTCGCCGTACACGTTGTCCACCCGGCCGACGGAGGGCCAGAACTTGTGCTGGTGAAGCCAGGGCGCGGGATAAGCCGCCTGTTCGCGGGAGTAGGAATGGGTCCAGTCTGAGGCGACCACGCTGCGCGCGGTGTGCGGGGCGTTTTTGAGCGGGTTGTCTGCCTTGTCGGCGGAGCCGTTCTCGACGGCCATGATCTCCGCGTGAATCGCGATCATCGCCTCGCAGAACCGGTCCAGCTCGGCCTTGGACTCGCTTTCCGTGGGTTCGACCATGAGTGTGCCCGCGACGGGCCAGCTCAGCGTGGGCGCGTGGAACCCGTAGTCCATGAGCCGTTTGGCCACGTCCTCGGCGGTCGTGTGTTTGAATCCGCGCAGATCCAGGATGCACTCGTGGGCGACCAGTCCGTTGCGGCCCTTGAAAAGAATCGGGAAATGCGGGTCGAGCCGGTGTGCCATGTAGTTGGCGTTGAGAATGGCCAGCCGTGTGGCCTCGGTGAGGCCCTCGCCGCCCATCATCCGGATGTAAACCCAGGGGATCGTGAGGATGCTGGCGCTGCCCAACGGGGCTGCGCTGATGGCGCCCACCGTGCGGTCCCGGGCCGCCTCGGCGCGCGAGGGCAGGAAAGGCACGAGATGCGCCGCCACACCGATCGGTCCCACCCCGGGGCCGCCGCCGCCGTGGGGGATGCAGAAGGTTTTGTGCAGGTTGAGATGACAGACGTCGGCGCCGATTTTGCCCGGGGAAGTGAGCCCGACCTGGGCGTTCATGTTGGCGCCGTCCATGTAAACCTGGCCGCCGTGCGCGTGGATGAGCGCGCTGATCTCGACGATGGTTTCCTCGAACACACCGTGGGTGCTGGGGTAGGTGACCATGAGCGCCGAGAGCCGGGCGCTGTTTTCCTGCACTTTCGCGGTGAGATCCGCCATGTCGATGTCGCCATCCGCAAGGCACGCCACCGGCACGACTTTCATCCCGGCCATCACCGCGCTGGCGGGGTTCGTTCCGTGCGCCGACGCCGGGATGAGGCAGACGTCCCGGTGCCCTTCGCCGCGGGACTGATGGTATTTGCGGATCACCAACAGGCCGGCGTATTCGCCCTGGGATCCGGCGTTGGGTTCAAGGGAGACCCCGGCGAACCCGGTGATCTCGGCGAGCCATCCCTCCAGCTGGCTGGCGAGCTGCTGGTAGCCCTCGGCCTGAGTGGCCGGGGCAAAGGGATGCATCTTGCCGAACTCCGGCCATGTGACCGGGAGCATCTCGGTGGTGGCGTTGAGTTTCATCGTGCAGGACCCCAGCGGGATCATGGACGTGGTCAGCGAGAGATCCTTCGATTCGAGCCGGCGCAGATACCGGAGCATCTCGTGCTCGGTGTGGTAGCTGTTGAACACGGGATGCGCGAGGAAGGGCGAGGTCCGCGCCAACGCGCCGAAGCCGGTCTGCGTCTCAAGGGCGAGGGTTTCGAGGTCGGGCGCTGTGTTGCCGGTGAAAACCTCAAAGAGGGCGTCGAGCGAGTCGGTGCTTTCGTCGAGCGCGATGAGCAGGCTGCCAGGCCCGTAGGCGCGCAGGTTGATCTGGCGCGCTTCGGCGGCCCGGAGCACCTCGTCGCGGCGGCTGGGGTCGAGATCGACCCGGACGGTGTCAAAGAAGAGGCCTTCACCGACTTGGAATCCACTGCTGCGGAGGCCGTTTGCAAGCAGGGCGGCAAAGAGGTGTACGCGCCGGGCGATCCGCCGCAGGCCCTCGGGGCCGTGATAGACGGCGTAGGAGGAGGCCATGACGGCCAGGAGCACCTGGGCCGTGCAGATGTTGCTGGTGGCTTTGTCCCGGCGGATGTGTTGTTCGCGGGTTTGAAGCGAGAGCCGGTAAGCCGGGTTGCCGTGGGAATCCTTGGAAACGCCCACCAACCGGCCCGGCATGAGGCGCTTGAACGCGTCCCGGGTCGCCATGTAACCGGCGTGCGGTCCGCCGAATCCGAGGGGAACACCGAAGCGCTGGGCGCTGCCGACCGCGATGTCGGCCCCGAACTCCCCGGGCGGGCGCAGCAGGGTGAGAGCGAGCAGGTCGGCCGCGACAATCACGAGCGCCCCGGCGGCGTGTGCCCGCGCCGCAAACGCCGCGTAATCCTCCACGCGCCCGGTGGTGTCCGGATACTGGAGCACCACGGCGAAGACTTTCTCCTCAAATGCGAACTGCGCCGGGTTGCCGACGAGGAGCTTGATTCCGAGCGCCTCGGCCCGGGTGGCGACGACTTCGATGGTCTGCGGGTGACAGGTTTCGGAGAGGAAAATGGATTGGGCCCCGGGGTCTTTGGAGACCTGGTGGGCCATGTGCATCGCCTCGGCGACGGCGGTGCCTTCGTCCAGGAGCGAGGCGTTGGAGATGTCCATCGCCGTGAGGTCGATGATCATCTGCTGGAAGTTGATCAGGGCCTCCATCCGGCCCTGGGAAATCTCCGCCTGGTAGGGAGTGTAAGCCGTGTACCAGCCCGGATTTTCCAGGATGTTGCGCTGGATCACCGGCGGCGTGATGCAGTCGCTGTAGCCCTGGCCGATGTGGTTTTTGAAGATGCGGTTGCGCGAGGCGATGGAGCGCAGTTCGGCAAGGGTGGCGTGTTCGCCGCGGGCCGTCGGCAGGGAGAGCGGCGCGGAAAGCCGGATCTTCTCCGGAACGGTGGCGTCGATCAGCGCGTCGAGGCTGGGCTGCCCGATCGCTTCCAGCATTTCGGCGACTTGCTCGGCGCCCGAGCCGAGGTGGCGGCGGGCGAACGTGTCCGCCGGTGCAAGCAGGGAAAGGGCGGAATCAGCCGGTGCCGTTGCGAGAGAATCGTGCATTCTCGCAGGCTAAAATTGGGGGGAACCAAATCAAGCGGGGATTGCAGGTTTCTCGTGCGAGGCGAGGATCCGCTGCGGGATGCGGATACCAGAATGCCTCCCATGCCTCCTATGGGTCCTATGGGTCCTATGGGTCCTATGGGTCCTCCAGCGGAGGATTAGGCTAAGCCGGGCTGCCCGCCGGTTCCGGTGTCTCGCTGTGGAGGTTCCCGCTTTTGCCGAAGGTCTCGGCCACGCTGGGCACGCGGTCGCTGGTGCCGAGAACGTCGTTGGAGGCGCCGGACTCGTCGCGTTTGGAGAACTTGACGCCCACCAGGCGGGACACCCCGTGTTCCTCCATGGTCACCCCGTAGAGGGCGTCGGCGCGGGCGATCGTGCGTTTGTGGTGGCTGATGACGATGAACTGGCTCTGGCCGACAAACCGGTCGAGGATTTTGATGAACCGGCTGATGTTGGACTCATCCAGCGGAGCGTCCATCTCGTCGAGCACGCAGAAGGGCGCCGGTTTGACCATGTAAATGGAGAAGAGCAGCGCCACGGCCGTCATCGTGCGTTCGCCGCCGCTCAGCAGTGAAATGGACTGGAGCTGTTTGCCGGGCGGTTTGGCGATGATGTCGATCCCGCTTTCGAGCGGATCGCTCTCGTCCACGAGGAGCAGGTTGGCTTTTCCGCCGCCGAAAAGCTCCACGAACATCTCCGCGAAGTTCACCCGGATCTTTTCAAACGTGTCGGCGAACAGCGTCTTGGTCGTGTTGTTGATCTTGGCGATGACGTCCAGCAGCTCGGCCTTGGAGTTGCCGAGGTCGGTGTTTTGCTGTTCCAGGAACGCGTAGCGCTGCTCGAGTTCGTCGTATTCCTGGATGGCGTCGAGGTTGACCGGCCCCATGGAGTCGATGCGCTGGTCGATCTCCCGCACAATCGAGTCGATCCGGTCCCAGTCCAGCTCGAAGCCTTCCAATGCGCGGACCTCCGCGTTCTGGGCCTCGAGCTCCTCTTCGCTGAGCGGCACGGCCGTCTCGCCCTGGGGGGGCTCCTCGCCCTCGGCGCCGGCGCTCGCGCCGCGCTGGAGGCGTTTGATCTGGTCGCGCACGGCGACGCGCAGACCGTGCAGGTCGCGCTGGAACTCGCGGAGATCGATCTGGTAGCGCTTCTGAATGTGGTCGGTTAACGCCGTCAGCTTCATCTCGAGCTGATTCATCTTCACCTCGATGCGGCTGCGCTGGTTGTGGGTGTCGTTGAGTTGCTGGCGGAGAATCCGCAGCGTGTTGTTCATCTCATCGACTTGCGCCGCGATGGCGCTGCGTTCGGACACCAGCGCGTTGACGCCGGACTCGGCCTCGCCCACCTCGCTCCGGAGCCGTCCGAGGTTGGATTCCACCTCGGAGTTCTCGGCCAGCAACGCTGCGGCGCGGCTCACGTAGCTCTCAATGTCGCGCTGGCGCTGGGCGATGAGTTCCTCCAGCTCCACCAGGCGCGCCTCCATCGGCTGCCGCTGATGGTTGAGCGAGCTGTGCCGCTGGCGTTCGGTGGCCACTTTGATCCGCAGTTCGTTGAGCTCCGAAGCCACCTCGTTTTCCTGGGCCCGCAGGGATTCCAGCCCGCTTTGGGTTTCGTTGCGGCGCATCTGAAACCCGTCGAGTTGCTCCAGCAGCGACCCGATCTCCGATTCCAAGGTCTCGAGCCGGGACGCCGCCTCGTGCTGGCGCGCCTCGGAGCCGGCGCGTTCCCCGTCGAGGGATTGCTGTTTGCGTTCGGTCTCGCGAATCTCCCGTTCCAGCGCGGCGAGTTGGCCGCGCAGGGTGGAGACGCTCAGGGAAGCGTTCTGTTTCTCCTCCCGGGTTTCCTCCAACCGCCCCTGGGTGGCTTCCTGCTCCGCCTGCACAGCGTCCCGGCGGGCGGTGACGGCCTCGAGCGTCTCGCGAATGGCCTGGGCCTCGGTTTCCAGGATCGCGATTTGGTTTTTGCGTTGGAGCACCGAGTTTTGGGACTCGTCGGAGGCTCCTCCGTGCAAAATGCCGTC
>CAMARB010000064.1 GCA_945860355.1 Chthoniobacter flavus
GAGACAACGTGGCAATCCCCAGAAGGGCCGCCCGGGCCCGGGCGCAGGTGAGCTCAAACACCCGCTCGCTGCTCCAGGGGATTCCGCTGAAAAGCCCGGGGCAATCCCGTTTCAGGGCGATCAGGTAATAACCGCCATCGACGGCGGGCCCCAGAACCACGTCCGCAGCCTCCAGATTCCGCCAGGCCACCTCAAAAAAGTCGGCCGGGATCTCCACGCAATCGCTGCCCACCGCGGCCACCCGGGTATAACCCGCGCGGAACGCCCGGGAAAAAGCCGCCTGGAGGCGTTCCCCCAAGTCGCCTGGGGTCTGTCCCCAGAAACTCACGGGGCGATCCCCGGTCAGACTCCGAATCCAACCCTCGACTTCGAGAGTGCTCTCCGGGGGATCAAAAACCACCACCAGCTCCGCCGAACTGGGCAGGTTCTCCAAGACTCGCCGGACCAGGAGCCGGTAGATGGCGGCGGCAGCCTCGGGCCCCAGGGTGGCCGCGAGGCGGGTTTTCACCCGGCCGGGCACCGGGTTTTTGAGAAAAAGAAGGATTGCGGGGGGCATTGGGAAACCGGGCGCGGCTCGCCGGGACGCCGGGATGAGGCGCGCTCTGCGCAAGCGTTCGTATTGAAAGCCGAGGGGATCCAATTAGTATAGACCCTTCATGGCGCGCGCTCAGGAACAAAACCGGACTTTTCACGAAGCCATTGGCGTGGCCCTGCTGGGCCTGGGCACCCTGCATTTCCTGGCGCTCATCTCCTACACGCCGCGGGATGTGCCCGCGTGGTTCCCGCTCCATTCGTTCGCGACCCCCGCCAAACACACCCTCAATTTTGTCGGGCCCGTGGGCTCCATCCTGGGCTGCCTCTCATACACGCTGCTCGGAGCCGCCGCCTATCTGCTGCCCGCTTTGATGCTGGGATACGGGGGGACAAAGCTGCTCGCGCCCGGCATCCAACTCACCCGCCGGGCGGCTTGGGCCGGGGCGTTCGTGCTCACCGCCGCCAGCCTCGCTCACCTGCTGCCCTTCAAACTGGTGGACGCCGGTCGGCTCAATATCGCCGGGGAAGGCGGCTGCCTTGGCCAGTGGGTGGGCCAATACATTTTTAAGGCGACCCTCGGCTCCGTGGGCGCCGGAGTGGTGCTGGGCTCCCTCTACCTGGTGAGCCTGCTTTGCATGACCGGTGTGCATCCCGTGGAGCTGCTCCGAAAATCCCTTGAAGCCCTCCAAGAAGCCCGCCAGTGGCTGGCTGAAAAATACCGCAACTCCTTCTCCAAAGACCGGCTCGAACAACAGCAGCTGCCCATCCCCAACCTCCCCCGATCCAGCCGGGAACGCCGGAAAACCGAGAAAAACGTGCCCAACCCGGCCCCGACCGACGCCTCGGATGCGGGCCCGGCAGGTGAGGAGGATTTCAAACTCCAAGCCGAGGACGACCCCGCCCCCCGCCCCGTCCCGCAGATCATCGACGGCACAGCCCCTCCGCCCAGCAAACCCAAGGCCGACAAGCCAAAAAAAGACGCCCTGCAGCCCATGGCCGCGGTGTCTTGCGAGAACTACGAGCTGCCCCACTTTGATCTGCTCGACCCGATCGATCACTCCAGCCGGCAGGCGGCCAACCCCGAGGAGCTGCTCTCCATCCAGGACGTCATCATCGAGACCCTGATGCAGTTCGGCATTTCGGTTTCCCGGGGGGACATCACCCGGGGCCCGACCATCACCCGGTATGAGGTGTTTCCGGCCAAAGGCGTGCGGGTGGATAAAATCGTCAGCCTCGAGCGGGACATCGCCCGGGCCACCCGGGCCGAACGCATCAACATCCTCGCGCCGATCCCCGGAAAGGACACCGTCGGCATCGAGATCGCCAACTCAAAGAAACAGAAGGTCACCCTGCGCGAGCTGCTCGAAAGCGACGATTTTCTCCAGGCCAAAGCCAAAATCCCCATCGCCCTCGGCAAAGATGTGTACGGCAAAACGGTGATCGCCGACCTGGCCGCCATGCCCCACGGCCTGGTGGCCGGCACCACGGGGTCCGGCAAAAGCGTGTGCATCAACGCCATCATCGCCAGCATTCTCTACCGGTTCACCCCGGAGGATCTGCGCCTGATCATGATCGACCCCAAGGTGGTCGAAATGCAGATGTACAACACCCTCCCCCACCTGGTTGTGCCCGTGGTGACCGACCCGAAGAAGGTGCTGCTCGCCCTGCGCTGGGCGGTGGATGAGATGGAAAAGCGGTACGCGATCTTCGCCAAATGCAACGTGCGCAACATCGGCAGCTTCAACACCCGGCCCCTGCCAAAGTCCCAGAAGCAACTCGATGAGGAAGCGCTCCCCCTGGACACGCCCCCCTGGGAAGCGGAGCCCGCGGAGCCGCCACCCGAGCCGACCCCCGAGGAAATCGATTTCAGCGACATGTCCGACGAGGACCTATTCAAGGTCCCCAAACCAAAGCCCAAAATCGAGGTTCCCCGGGACGCCGACGAGCTGATTATCCCGGATCGGATGCCTTACATCGTGATCATCGTGGACGAGCTGGCGGACCTCATGCAGACGGCGCCTGCGGACGTGGAAAGCGCCATCGCGCGGATCACCCAGAAAGCGCGCGCGGCGGGGCTGCACATGATCATCGCCACGCAGACCCCCCGGGCGGATGTCATCACCGGGGTCATCAAAGCCAACGTGCCGTGCCGGATCGCGTTCCAGGTGTCGTCGCCGCTGGATTCCCGGGTGATCCTGGACGAAAACGGGGCGGAACGGCTTCTGGGCCAGGGCGACATGCTTTATCGCCCCCCGGGCACCTCCCGGATGGTGCGCGCCCAGGGCGTCTTGGTCACCGACGAGGAGGTGCAGCGGGTGGTCGAGCACGCCTCCCAGCAAAGCAGCCCCGCGTTTGAAACATCCATCCACGAACGCCTCCAGTCGGGCGGAGACGGCGACGCGGAGGAGGTCAGCGACGAGGACGAGGAGTTGGTGGAAAAATGCATCGAAGTCATGCGCCAGGAAAAAAAGGCGTCCACATCGCTCTTTCAGCGGCGGCTCCGCCTGGGATACACGCGGGCGGCGCGCATTCTCGATATTTTGGAGGCCAGAGGCTACGTGGCTGCGGGCGAAGGCGCCAAACCACGCGAGATTCTCCGGGACCTGGATGCCGAGTGACGCCACAGCTAAAAAACTCGACCAGGTCCACGGAGGCGCTTTGAACCGACCCGTGCTAAGCTGCGGACCCCAATCCACCGATCCCACCCCCTTCCCCGCCGAATCTTCCCGGAGTTCACCTTCCCCTTTTTTATGACGGAAACCGTTGGCAAACGACTCCAGAAAGCGCGCCAGGCGCGAGGCCTCTCCTTGGAAGAGGTGGCCCACACCACCCGGATGCGGCCAGACAAAATCCTGGCCCTGGAAAACGACGACTACAGCCGGTTTGGCAACCACGTGTATGCCAAAGGTTTTTTGCTCATCTACAGCCGTCTTCTCAAAGTGGACGCCTCGGAGGAAATCCGGTTTCTTGAGACCCCCACCGGCATCCATCTCTCCGACTACCAGTACCTGAACAACGCGGCCGAACCCGCCCCGAAGCGGTCCTCGCGTTTTCCTTTCCGTCCCACCAACAAACCCTCGGTGCTCCCGCTGGTTTTGGTGGCCATCGTCCTGATCGGCGGCGGCTTCGGTGTGTATATCATGCAGACCGCCCGGCGGCTCGACCCCGCCCCGAGCCTCGCCGAACAGCCGCCCGTCATCGCACAGCCCGCTCCGGAGCCCTCAGCTCCGGAACCCGCCCCGGCCGCAGAGCCTGAGCCTGCCGCGCCGACAGCGCCTTTGGCTCCAGCGGTGGCCGCGACTGAACCCGCACCTCAAGACCCGGAGAACGCCTCCCCGGAAGTGCGTCGCGCGGAACCCGTGGCGCGCCCTGCGGAGCCCCCACTCGCCGAGGCCCCATCCACCCCGGCGGTCCCCTCTCCCTCCGCATTACCCCCCGCCCCAGCCGAAGAACTCACCGTGTCGGCCCGGAAAAAAACGTGGGTAAAAATCAGCAAGGGGGACGCGAAAAACCGGCCGTTTTTCTCCGACTACCTCTACCCCAGCGCTCCCCCGCTCAAACTCAAACCCGGTCGCTATTTCATCACTCCCCGGGATCCCTCCGCCATTGAGGTCCGCAAAAATGGCGAACCCGTCTCTTACGAACCCGGCGCAGCCATCCAATAAATCCTTCCCATGTCTGTTTTACCACCCACCCCACAGGCGCCCGTCAAAAAAGTCGGGATGATCAGCCTCGGCTGCGCAAAAAACCTCATCGACGCTGAAATCATGCTGGGCGGCGTTCTCGGCCAAGGCATGGAGATCACCAGCGACGCCGAGGAGGCCGACGTGTTGATCGTCAACACGTGCGCCTTCATCGACTCCGCCAAGGAGGAATCCATCGAGGCCATCCTCGAGGCGCATCAGACCCGCGGACTGCGCAAAAAACCGGGCCAGAAACTCATTGTCAGCGGCTGCATGGCCCAACGTTTTTCAAAAGAACTCGTGAGCGACCTCCCCGAGGTGGACGCGTTTATCGGGCTGGACCAAATCGCCGAGGCCGGCCGAATCGTGGAGGAAGTCCTCCAACGGCCGTCCCTCTCCGAGATGTCCCCCGATTTGGTGGACGAGAAATGGGAGCCCATGAACCTGGTGACCCGCAAGCCGGTTTATATCCCCGACTACGACACCCCCCGGTTCCGGCTCACCGCGCCCCACACCGCATTCACCAAAATCGCCGAGGGCTGCAACCATCCCTGCAGCTTCTGCGTCATCCCGCAGATGCGCGGCAAACACCGCTCCCGCACCATCGAAAGCGTGGTCGCCGAGGTGCGCGCCCTCGTCGCGGAAGGGGTCCGAGAGATCAACCTCATCAGCCAGGACACCACCTATTTCGGGATGGATCTCTGGGAGGAAAAAGCGGGCCCCCGCGCGGAGGTGGACTCCTCGAAGGGCCCGACGCTGACCAAACTGCTGCGCGAGCTCAACAAGATCGAAGGCGATTTCTGGCTGCGCCTACTCTACACCCACCCAGCCCACTGGAGCGACGAGCTCATCACCTGCATTGCGGAATGCGAGAAGGTGGTGCGCTACATCGATATGCCGCTCCAGCATATCCACCCGCGCATGCTCGAAACCATGCGCCGCGAGACCAGCAGCGAACACATCGAGTCCCTGATCGCACGGATCCGGGCCGGGATCCCCGGGATCGTCATCCGCACCACCTTCATCGTCGGGTTTCCCGGCGAAACCGACGCCGAGTTCGAATACCTGCTGGATTTCATCCGACGCACCCGGTTCGAGCGGCTCGGCGTTTTCACCTACTCGCAGGAGGAAGGATCCCGCGCGGCCAAGATGGAGGGCCAGCTGCCGGCCAAGGTCAAAACCGCGCGATACAAAAAGGCGATGAAACTGCAGCAGCGGATCGCCCGGGAAATTTCCGAGGCGCAAGTGGGCAAAACGCTGCGCGCCTTGGTGGACCAACCGCTCGTGGCCCGCGCAGCCGGAGACGCCCCCGACATCGATGGCCGGATCCTTCTGAGCAAACCCGCTCCCGTCGGTGAGTTCATCGAGGTCCAGATCACAGGCACCCAAGTTTACGACCTGCTCGGAGACCCCGTCCTGTAATCCCCGCGCAGCGCCCGGTTTTATGGCGGTTCCGGGCGACCGCACAACTACGCCCACAGCTTCCGGTCAAGTGTCCGGTACTGGATCGCCTCGGAGAGATGCTCCTCGCCGATGGTTTCCCGGCCGTCCATGTCCGCAATCGTCCGCGCCACCTTCAGGATCCGGTCATAGGCCCGGGCGCTGAAATTGAGCTCGCTCATGGCCATCTCCATGAGCCCCTCGCCGTGCGCGTCCAGAACGCAGAACCGCCGAACCTGTTTGCTGGTCATCCGGGCGTTGCAACGCACCTTGCCTCCGCTTAACCCGCAAAACCGCCGGGCCTGCAATTCGCGGCTCCGGATCACCCGGGCCCGGATTTCCGCTGAACTCTCCGCCGGTTGTCCGTTGGCCATCTCCCGATAGGCCACCGGCGGAACGTCCAAATGCAGGTCGATCCGGTCCAAAAGCGGCCCCGAGATCCGGTCCCGATACCGTTCCACCTGCAGGGAGCTGCACCGGCAGGAACGGCGCGGATCCCCGTAGTAGCCGCAGGGACACGGGTTCATGGCCCCGACCAGCATGAAATCGGCCGGAAACGTCATCGACCCTGCCGCGCGCGAAATGGTGACCCGGCCGTCCTCGAGCGGTTGCCTGAGAACCTCCAGGGTGCTCCGGCGGAACTCGGGGAGTTCGTCCAAAAAAAGCACCCCGTTGTGGGCGATGCTCACCTCACCCGGGGTCGGGTTGGCGGAGCCGCCCAGCAGCCCCACATCGGAGATGGTGTGATGGGGGGAGCGAAACGGGCGGCTGACCACCAGGGGGCGCGAGGACCCGAGCAGCAACCCGCAGATGCTGTGGATTTTGGTCGATTCGATAGCCTCCTCCAGGCTCATCGGAGGGATGATCGAGGCGATCCGCTTGGCGATCATCGATTTACCGGACCCGGGCGGGCCGAGCATGAGCAGGTTATGCCCGCCGCTCACCGCCACCTCCACCGCCCTGCGGACATGGCTCTGCCCCTGGACCTCCGAGAAATCGGCCTCCTCGGTTCTCGGCGGGGAGTGCCAACCGGTTGCATCCTGTTTTACCGGGAGCAGGTCCTTGCGGCCGGCGAGAAACTCAAAGGTCTCCCGCAAATGGCGCACCCCGTAAACCTCGATCCCCTCCACCATCGCGGCTTCATGGACATTGGCGGAGGGCACCACCACGCGGGTCCGCCCGCGCGCGCGCGCCTCCAAAACGATGGGCAAAACGCCTTTCACGGGCCGGACGGCGCCGGTCAACGCGAGCTCCCCCACAAAACAGAACCGGTCGCTCTCGGGCAGCGGACAATCCTCGCTCACGGCGATCATCCCGAGGGCGATCGGCAAATCAAAGCTTGGCCCCTCCTTTTTCACGTCCGCCGGGGCGAGGTTGATCGTGGTCCGCGTCTTGGGCCACGCGAATCCGCTGTTGATAATCGCCGTTGTCACCCGGTCCCGGCTTTCTTTGACCGCCGTGTCGGGCAATCCCACCACAATAATCTTCGGCTCCCCGGTTTCGGCCGCATTGACCTCGATCTCCACTTCGAAGCCTTGAACTCCGAACACCGCTGCCGAGTAGATCTTCGCGAGCACGCTTTGGGGAAATTTCGCAGAATTCAAAGGGCGCCCAAAAAGGATTGAACACCCCCGCCCCCAGCCTGTCGGAGATGGGGAAGGAATAAATGGGGTGAACCACCCGCTCCTGCGGAGGGCGCAACCCCGCCAATGCAATCCTCAAACTCCTGTCGCCGTGTGTATCCCTTGGCTGTTTGTTCAGCTCCAATTTCTTCGGGCCAGCAACCGGTTCATAAACCAGATCAGCGGCTGGTTTATGAACCCGGCCACCGATCCCGAAGACCATTCCCTCTCCCGTGGCCCCCGGTTACCCGCCCCCTGCCGTGTCCGCGCCCCCCGGCCACTTGGGCTCCGGCGTTCGTAACCCTCTCTGCATAAGAACTGCTCCATTTGCTCCAATAGAAAGTCAGAGGCACCCACCATGAACTATCAATCTGGCGAAGACGCCGACTCCGGGATCAAAATTTACCTGCGCGAGATCGGCCAGATCCCCCTGCTGACACCCGAGCAGGAGATCGATTTGGCCGCGAAAATCAAAAAAGGCGACGCCGGAGCGCGGGCCTTGATGATCCGCTCGAACCTTCGGCTGGTGGTGAAAATCGCTCACGACTACGGCAACCTAGGCATGCCCTTGCTGGATCTCATCTCTGAGGGGAACATCGGGCTGATGAAAGCGGTCGAACGGTTCGACCCCGCCAAGGGCGGCAAACTGAGCACCTACGCCGCCTGGTGGATCAAACAATCCATCAAGCGCGCCCTGGCCAACCAAAGCAAAACCATCCGGCTCCCGGTGCATTTGGTCGACAAGATCTCCAAAATGCGGCGGGTGTCGCTCCAGATGAGCGAGGAGCTGGGCCGGGAACCCACCGACCAGGAACTGGCCGATGAAGTGGGCCTCGCCGCCGGAAAGATCTCCCAACTCAAGACCGTGTCCATCCGGCCCGCCTCGCTCGACGCCCCCATCAGCGAGGATGACTCCACCGAGTTCGGTGAAATCGTGGGCGACATGGAGGCGCTCACCCCGTTTGAGCATCTGCGAGACCAAAATCTCCTCGATGAGGTGGGCGACTTGCTGGGCGTGCTCGATGACCGGGAAAAAAAGATCATTTTCTCCCGGTTCGGCCTGGATGGCGGCAAAGCCAAGACGCTGGAGGAAGTGGGCAAAAAATTCGGGGTGACCCGGGAACGGATTCGGCAGCTCCAGAACATCGCGCTGCTCAAGCTGCGCAAGGCGCTTCAGAAAAAGGAAAAACCCATCGGCCCGCTGCTCGCCTCCTCGGCGGGTTCACAGGATTAGGTAGCGTCTCCGCAAAGCATCCGGGCTCCGCAGTCCCATCAGTCCCATCAGTCCCATCAGTCCCATCAGTCCCATTGCCCGAAAACCGCCCCGGGCGGCACCAGCCGCTCCTCCGACTCCGGCCACCCCTACGGAACCAGCCGCAACTGGACAGAATCAAACCTCTCAAACCCCGCCAGCAGGTCACTCACGATGACAAGGTGGTCCCCCGAGGCGATGTGTCCGCGCTCCATGAGAAGGTTCTGAGCCGCCCCGATAGTCCGGAGGGGATTCGGGTCAAACGGCAGGCAGAAAGGGCTCGTCCCCCAGTTGAGAAGCACCTGGCGACAGGTCTCGTAGGTGGGCGCGAAAACATAGATCGGCGCGATTGCGGGCCGCAGGTTGGAGACGTAGTCGGCCATGGTTCCTCGCCGCGTGAACACGATGATTTTCGCCTTGGGCAATGAATTGGCGAGCACCACAGCCGCGCTCACGGCTTTCTGGCGGTCTTCGCAGAGAATGGCGTCGGCGGCATACCCCGCGCCGCCACTGCGCTCGATCCGCCGCGCCACACGATCAAAAACGCGCACGCACTGGACGGGATATTTGCCCACCGTGGTCTCGCCGCTGAGCATGATGGCGTCGGCCTGCTCGAAAACCGCGTTGGCCACATCGGTGATCTCCGCGCGTGTGGGCACCGGATTGGTGATCATGGACTCGAGCATGTGGGTGGCGACGATCACGGGACGCCCCTTTTGAATGCAACGCTTGATGATCCGGCGCTGGATGATGGGCAACTCCTCCATCATGCATTCGATGCCCAAATCCCCGCGCGCCACCATCACGGCGTCGGTGGCGTCGATGATGCCGTTGATGTTACGCACCGCCATCTGATCCTCGATCTTGGCCACGATCCGGGCGTTGCTGCCGTGTTCGCGCAAGACATCCCGCAGCACGGTGATGTCGCCCGGCTCGCGACAGAAACTCAGAGCCACAAAATCAACCCCCATCTCGGCGCCTAAAGCCACGTCGGCCAGGTCTTTCTCGGTCAAGGGCGGCAGGTTGACTTTGACCCCGGGCAGGTTGATGTGCCGGCGCGACCCCATGACCCCCTCGGTCAACAACTCGCAACGGATCCGGTTCCCGGACTTGCTGAGCACCTTCATGTGGATCACGCCGTTGTCCACCAGCACCGTGTCCCCCTCGACGATGTCGTCGATGAGCCCGTCGTAGTTCACATCCACCGAGAACTCCTCCTCGCTGCGTTCCCCGCGCACGGTGAACTCGAAAATGTCGCCCGGCTTGAGGTTGAGCTTGGTCGCGAGATCCCCCGTGCGGATCGCCGGCCCCTGGGTGTCCATGAGGATTCCCACAACGACATCGAGCTCCCGTGCGATCGCCCGGATCCGCGGAACAATGACTCGGACCCAGTCGTGGGGGGCGTGGCTCATGTTGAGCCGGAAGATATTGGCCCCCGCTGCAATCATCTCATGCAAGACCTCAGCGGATTCGGTGGCCGGCCCCAAAGTGCAGATGATTTTGGTTTTGCGCATGGCGTCCCTATCGGAGCCAGTCACACAAAAGCAAACCTAAATCGGAAGAGACTCGCTGTCGGAACCCGCATCGTCTCGACCCGAACCGGATGCGGCCCCGTGCGATGCGGGATTCTCGGCCGCCCTTTCCTGCGCGGGTGGCCGGGGAGCTTCCAGCGGCCCCCGCACAAGCCGCAAAATTCGAAGGGAACGCTGCACCAGCACCATTTCTTGGCCCGCGAAACACGGCAGCGGATCATCGAGAAAACCGCGCTCCAGATCCGTGTCGAGCAGCAGCTCCCAGCGCACGGCTTTCTGTCCCGCCAAAAGGAAGGGGACGGGCTCGTGGGAGGCGTTGAGCAGGAGCAGGAACGTCTCATCGCGAACGGATTGGCCGTGGGAATCGCGCACATCGCCCTCGTCGCCGCAGAGGATCACGGCGATGCTCCGGAGCCGTTCCGAGGTCCACTCATGGTCGGTCAACTCCGCGCCCCGCGGGTTGAGCCACATCACATCCTTGATGTTGCGTCCGCGGATCTTGCGGCCCTGGAAAAACTTCGGCCGCCGAAACACCGGATGCTCGCGCCGAAACCGGATGAGGCGAGAGGTGAACTCCCAGAGCTGTTTTTGATGCGCGTTCCACTCCCAAGACAGCCAGCTCAGTTCGTTGTCGTGGCAGTAGGCGTTGTTGTTTCCGCCCTGGGTGCGGGAGAACTCGTCTCCGCCGCAAATCATCGGCACGCCCTGCGAAATGAGAAGGGTGGCGAGAAAATTGCGCACTTGGCGCCTGCGCAGCCGGAGCACGGCGGCGTCCTCGGTGGGCCCTTCCACGCCGCAGTTCCAGGAGCGGTTGTCGTTGTGGCCGTCCTGGTTTTTCTCGCCGTTGGCGTCGTTGTGTTTGCGGTTGTAGCTGACCAGATCCCACAGCGTGAACCCGTCATGGGAGGTCACCAGGTTGACGCTCGCGTAGGGCCGCTTGCCGTCCCACTGGTACAGATCGGAGCTGCCCATGAGCCGACAGGCGAACTCGGCCGTGGTCCCGGGATCACTCTTCCAATGGCTCCGCACGCAATCGCGGTATTTGCCGTTCCATTCCGCCCACAACACGGGGAAATTGCCCACCTGGTAACCGCCCTCGCCGACGTCCCAGGGTTCGGCGATGAGCTTCACCCGGGACAACACGGGGTCCTGGTGGATGATGTCAAAAAAAGCCGAGAGCCGGCTGACCTCATGCAGCTCGCGCGCCAGCGTGGCGGCCAGGTCGAAGCGGAACCCGTCCACGCGCATCTCCGTGACCCAGTACCGCAGCGAATCCATGATGAGCTGGAGGACCCGGGGATGCATCATGTTGAGGGTGTTCCCGGTTCCCGTGTAATCCATGTAAAACCTGCGGCTGCCCCCCACCAGCCGGTAATAGGCGCTGTTGTCGGCCCCTCGGAAACAGAGCGTGGGCCCGAGATGATTGCCCTCCCCGGTGTGGTTGTAGACCACGTCGAGAATCACCTCGATGCCCGCGGCGTGCAGGCTCTTGACCATGGATTTGAACTCGGCCACCTGCTGCCCGAGGGCGCCGGTGCTGGAGTAGGCGGAATGCGGCGCGAAGTAACCAATCGAGTTGTAGCCCCAATAGTTGGAAAGCCCCTTGCGCACGAGGAACTCGTCGTTGACGAACTGATGGATCGGCAGGAGCTCCACGGCGGTGATTCCCAGCGTCTTGAAATACTCGATCGCAAACGGGCTGCCCAGGGCGGCATACGATCCGCGCATGGATTCGGGCACAAACGGGCACTGTTTGGAGAACCCCTTCACGTGAGTCTCGTAAATGACCGAGGCGGCCATCGGCGTCCGCGGCGGCGCGTCGTCGCCCCAGTCAAACTGGTCCGCCACCACCACACATTTGGGCATGCACCAGGCGTTGTCCCGGTAATCCCGCGAGAGATCCGCGGCCTGCACCGGCCCGCCCATCTCGTATCCAAACATCTCGGATCCCCAGTGGAACTGCCCCGTGATGGCTTTGGCGTACGGATCCAGCAGAAGCTTGGAACCGTTGAAGCGGTGCCCGGACTCCGGGTCGTAGGGCCCGTACACGCGGTACCCGTAGAGCTGACCGGCTTTCATCCCCGGGATGAAACCGTGCCAGACTTGGTCGGTGTGCTCGGCCAAACGCACCCGCGTCCCCTCTTCGCCGGGGGCCGCGTCGTCAAAGAGACAGAGGTCCACCGCCGTGGCGTTTTCGGAGAAGAACGCGAAGTTCACGCCGCCTTCCTCCACCGTTGCACCCAACGGATACGGTTCGCCCCGCCAAATGGTCGTCGTCTTCATAAAGAGCGCCCGCTGCGGATTCACCGGACGGCTCCACAGAAAACCGGCCCGGAACCCGAAGGAAAGGCGGAAAAGCTCCCCGAGGGCCCGGACGGAGTCAGGCCCCGGCGACAGTAACGCCCTTTGCGTTAATAGGACTTGGCGAAAAGCACGCGCTGGCGGCTCGGCTGCCCCGTAAAGATACAGGTGCCGGGCTCATCGGCGCCCTGGAAGGGAATGCAGCGGATCGTGACCTTCAGGTCGGCCTTGATCTGCTCCTCCACCTCCCGCGAACCGTTCCAGTGCGCGAGCGCGAACCCGCCGTGGATCTCCGGACGCTCGCTGTTTTTTGCCGTGAAAAACGCGTAGAACGCTTCCTTGGAATCGAGCACCACCGTGTGCGCGTCCCGCAGAGCCGTGGCCCGGGCAAGCAACCCGTCCTGGATCGACTGAAGCATTTCCGCCGCGCCCTCCACGAATTCCGCGGTCGCCAAAAACGCCTTGTCCTTCGGAGCCCGGTCCCGGCGCGCCACAGCGACACTGCCCTTCTCCAGATCCCGCGGCCCGAGTTCCACCCGGATGGGGACTCCTTTTTTGATCCACTCCCAGTTCTTGGTTCCGCCGCCGATGTCGCGCTGGTCGATTTCGACACGGATGGGTTCCCCGGCGTAGGTGCGGGCCCGGAGTTCAGCCGCCAAGGCCTCGACGGCGGCGAGCACGGCTTCGCGCGTTTCGGGTTTCGGCGTTACGGGCAGGAGAACGATGTGCGCCGGAGCGATGCGGGGAGGCAGGACAACCCCGTCGTCGTCTCCATGAGCCATGATCACCGTGCCGATGAGCCGGGTGCTGACCCCCCAGCTGGTCGTCCACGCGAACTCCTGCGTGTTGGTCCGGGAGAGAAACTGGATCCCGCTGGCTTTGGCGAAGTTCTGCCCCAGAAAGTGGGAGGTGCCCGCCTGGATGGCCTTGCGGTCCTGAACCATGGCCTCGATGCAGAGGGTCTGGACGGCCCCGGGAAACCGCTCCGCCTCGCTCTTCTCGCCCGTGTAAACCGGCAGCGCCAGGTGTTCCCGGGCGAACTTCTCGTAGACCTCCAGCATCCGCGTGGTTTCCTCCCGGGCTTCCCGCTCGGTCTCATGGGCCGTGTGACCTTCCTGCCAAAGAAACTCGGCCGTCCGCAAGAAGAGCCGGGGCCGCATTTCCCAGCGGACCACGTTCGCCCACTGGTTGATGAGGATGGGCAGGTCGCGGTAGGACTGCACCCATTTGGCGTAGGTGGCGCCGATGATGGTCTCGCTGGTGGGCCGCACCACCAGGGGCTCGGTGAGTTCGGCCGAAGGCGCCGGACGCAGCCCGCCGCGGCCGTCGGCCTCCAGGCGATGATGCGTCACCACGGCGCATTCCTTGGCGAACCCCTCCACGTGTTGCGCCTCCTTGGCGAGGTAACTCAGGGGGATGAACAGCGGGAAATAGGCGTTCTTGTGGCCGGTGGCTTTGAACATGCCATCCAGGATCCGTTGCATGTTTTCCCAAAGCCCGTAACCCCAGGGCTTGATCACCATGCACCCCCGCACATCGCTGTTCTCGGCCAGATCGGCGGCACGAACAACTTGCTGATACCACTCGGGAAAATCCTCGTCGCGGCGCGGGCTGATAGCGGTTTGGGGCTGGCTCATAGGTTTGCGGGAAAAACGGGCCGCGAAACTATTCGCCCCCCGCAAAATCGGCAAGCAGCCGATTGCGCTAAAGCCGGGTGAGAAATTCGCGGAAAAACGCCACGCCCCGCTCCAGCTCGACCACCTCGATCCACTCATCCTTGGTGTGGGCCTGTGCGATGGACCCGGGCCCGATCGCCACCGCAGGCACCCCGTCTCGCGCAAACACCGCCGCGTCGCAGAACCATGGCGCACCCACCGGACGCGCCCCGCAGGCGCAAAACGCCTCCACCACCGGATGCGCGGGGTCGGTGTCCATCGGCGCCGAGAACACGTGCTCAATTTCCAGGTCCGGGCACACCGCGCGCAACTGGTGGCTCACGCGCTCGAGCAGATCGTCGGCTCCGGGAACGGTTCGGATATCGACCTCAAGCCGGCAAAGGTCCGGAACGATGTTGGTTTTGCTCCCCCCTTGAATAACCCCGGCGCTGATGGTCGGGCTTCCTAGGACCGGGTGGGAATACCGGGCCAACCCCGGCGCCACCTCGTCACGAATGCACCGGAGCACGTCGGCCATCTTGTAGATGGCGTTGGAACCGCGCTCGGGGGCGGACGCGTGCACGGCCTTGCCGCGGGTGACCAGAGTCAGCCAGAGCGCGCCCTTGTGCGTGTGAACGACATCCAACCCCGTGGGTTCGCCGACCACCACAAAGTCGAATTTCTCCTCGGTCGCGAGCGCCTTGGCCCCGAACTGCCCGGTTTCCTCGCTCATCAACCCGGCAAACCAAATCTCGTAAGGCAGCTGGGCGAGTGTCGCGCCGGATTCCTTGAGCGCCCAAAGCATCGCCGCCATCGGGCCCTTCGTATCACTGCTGCCGCGCCCCCAAACCCGCCCGTCCCTCAGCGTGCCTGCAAAGGGCTCGATGCTCATGCCCGCCACACTGACCGTGTCGGTATGCGGGGCAAAAAGCAGACGCGGTTTACCGGGCTGATCGCTGGGAAACCGCGCCACGACGTTGGGCCGCCCGGGATGCACCTCTCGCAACTCGGCATGGGCGCCGAGTCCCGCCAGATACTCCCTCAAAACCTCCGCGATGCGGGCCTCGCCCACTCCCTGCGTTCCGGGGTCGCCCGCCGGGTTCACACTGGGGATCTGGACAAGCGCCTGAAGCAACTCGGTGACTGAGCGCGGAGCGATCATGATCGTTTCGGGAGAGAATGGAACCATTCGACAAACCGCGGGATCCCCTCGGAAATTTTCGTCCGTGGGTCGTATCCCAGGAGAGCACGCGCCTTGGAGATATCCGCGTAGGTGAGCGGGACATCCCCCGGCTGCTCAGGCATCCGCTGAATGAGAGCCGTTTTTCCGAGGGCTTTCTCGATGGAGGCAATCAGCTCGCTGAGCGTGGTGGTCTGGCTTTCCCCAAGGTTAAACACGTCGCAGAGCGCCCCCTCGTAAGTCAGACAGGCCAGCATTCCCTGCACAATGTCGTCGACGTAGGTGTAGTCGCGCCGCGTGGAACCGTCTCCAAACTGCTGGATGGAGCGCCCCTCCCAGATGGCCCGGGTGAAGGAGTGAATCGCCAAGTCCGGCCGTTGGCGCGGACCGTAAACGGTGAAAAACCGCAGGTTAATCGTTCGCAGCCCGTAGAGGTGCGAATAGTTCGAGCACAACTGCTCCGCCGCCAACTTCGTGGCCGCGTACGGAGAAATTGTCTGGTTCAAGCACATGTCCTCCCGGAACGGCGCGGTTTTGAGCACGCCGTAAACCGAGGAGCTCGACGCGCAAATGAAGCGCGGAACATTGGCTCGGCGGGCCGCCTCCAGGAGATGGAACGTGCCCGAGATGTTCGTGTCGATGTAGAGCTTGGGTTCCTTGATGGAGGGCCGAACCCCCGCTCTTGCCGCCAAATGAACAATCGCGTCAAACCCGCCCTGCTCCACCACGGCACCCACTCCCCGCTCATCCCTGATATCGACTTCATGGACCGCCACCGGGCCAAACGCGGCCAGATTGGAGCGTTTGATGGCGGGATCATAGAAGTTGTTAAAGTCGTCCAAAACCGCCACTCGATGTCCCAGAGAGAGGCATTTCTCAACAAAATGCGACCCAATGAACCCCGCCCCGCCTGTCACAAGGATGTGCATGGGGCAGCCTATGCAGACGCAAAAATTCCGGGCAAGTGAAAGTTCCCGGCCCCACCCGGCGTATCGAGTTGACACCAGCGACCCTGGTTGCGATAGCACTAGCAGTTTCTCTCTCTTACTATGGCCGACGAAATCCCCCCCGCCCCCTCCGAGTCCGGCAGCTTTGATCCCGCCGGATCTGCTAAAAGCGAAACCATTCGCATTACGTTGCCGCCCAAAAACGAGCAACCCTCCCTCAAGCGCGAGACCGTCCGAATCAGCGTCCCCGCCCAGACGCCTCCGCCACCCTCCGGGGCCCCCAAAGCCTTCGTGCCAGCGGCGCCTTCCGCCCCCTCTTTACCTTCTGTTCCGGCCGTTAAGCCATTGGGCGGCTCAACACCGCCTCCCAGGCCCCCCTCGCTCGCAGGAAAACCCACGGTTCCCCTCAAGCCCTCCGCTCCCGTAGCCGCCGCTCCCGCTTCCGCAGAGGGAGTCGTTCAAGCCGTCGTCCAGAAAGCAGCTGCGCCCAAGAAAGAAACCGCACGGATCACCCTGCCGGACGAGACGGCCAAACCTCCGCTTCCCAAAGCGACCGTGAAGCTCCAGCAGACTCAGCCTTTAGTGAACCGTGCGGCGGTGGGCGCGACTTCGGTCTCACTCACTCAAGCGATCACTCCCGCTGAACCCGCAAACGATTTCATGCTGACTGCCATGTCAATTGCGGCTCTCGTGGTTTCGATCGCAGCGCTCGCCGCGACTTTCGTGGCTTTCAGCGGCGCATCGACCACACTCTAAAACCATCATGGCTAACGAAAACGTTCTCACAATCACCGACGCAAACTTCGATCAAGAGGTTCTTAAATCATCGGTCCCGGTGCTCTTGGATTTCTGGGCACCCTGGTGCGGTCCCTGCCGCCTCATCGGTCCAGTCATCGACGAAATAGCGAACGAACGTGTCGGAAAAGCCAAGGTGGGGAAAATCAACGTGGACGATAGCCAACAGCTCGCCGCTCGTTACCGTGTGAGCTCCATCCCCATGCTGCTCTTCGTCAAAGACGGCGAGATTCGGGACCAAGTGGTGGGAGCCGGCACCGGAAAAGCCGCGCTCCTTTCGAAACTCGACGCACTCAGTTAAGGGGAATTCCAAGTCGGCTCGAACGCGAGCCGCTTTAAACCTTTCTACCCAGCCGCGTTTCCCTCGGGAAACGCGGCATTTTTTGCGCTATCGCCAGTCTTCAGCGAGCTGAGACGGATCAGTCCAGAAACGAGCAGATGTATTCGCAAATACCTGCCGCCACCACGATCTCAAACCCGCTTTTCGAGGGAACCTCGAACGCAGTTCCCGCCCCATAAGACTGCCGACCCGTCTGCCCATCCATTGTCACTTCGCAATCACCGGCAACAATTTCCATGCGCTCCGCTTTGTCTGTTCCGAAATGATACGAGCCCGGATAAATGAGCCCGAGGGTCTTTTTCTCCCCATTGGCAAACACCAACGTGTGACTGACCACCTTACCCTCAAAATACACGTTGGCCTTGGTCTGAGCCGTGACATTCTCGAACTCCTTGGGATGCGCCATAAGAGCCGGAAGTTTTCCCAGCCCCCCAGCAAAGTCAAGACGCCGCACCGGCGACAATCGACACTTTTATCGCACCCCGAACGTCCGAATAATAAAAAAAACAGCTAATTTTCGGGAGTCGTAAGACGTTGTTTGATTGGCACTCTCCATCCTCCGATGTCCATCTCTCCTTTCCCTCTGCTCTCCCTCGGCATTCTGATCCCCAGCGCCATTCTCCTCGCTGAAGAGGCTCCTCTCCCTGCCAAAATCGAGTTCAACCGCGACGTGCGGCCCATTCTCTCCGAGAACTGCTTCCACTGCCACGGATTCGACCAAAAAACGCGCGAGGCCAATCGCCGCTTGGACACCCGTGAGGGAGCTCTCGCGGAGAACGACGGGATCCGGGCCATCGTTCCAGGAAAACTCCTGGAAAGTGACACCCATGTCCGGATCCACTCCAGCGACAAGGACGAGAAAATGCCGCCCGCAGACTCAGGGAAAAAACTCACGGCGCGGCAGATTGCAATCCTGGACAAATGGGTCGAGCAGGGGGCGGAGTATCAGGAGCACTGGGCTTACATCGCGCCCAGCAAACCGACGCTGCCCTCCGGACAGCATCCCATTGACGCCCTGGTGCGCGCGCGGCTCACCGAGCAGGGGTTGAAACCCTCTCAGGAGGCCGACAAGACCACGCTGATGCGCCGTCTCTCGCTGGATCTCACGGGGCTGCCACCGCGTCCGGAAGATCATGCCGCGTTCATCACAGACGCGGCGCCCGGCGCCTACGAACGTTTGGTTGAAAAACTCCTGGGATCCCCGCATTACGGGGAACGCATGGCGATTCCGTGGCTCGATGTCGTTCGTTTCGCCGACACCATCGGATACCACTCCGACAACCCCCGCAACGTCTGGCCCTACCGGGACTACGTCATCACCGCGTTCAACTCCAACAAACGCTTCGACCAATTCACACTCGAACAGATTGCCGGGGATCTACTTCCCGAAAGCGGGCAGGAACAGAAAATCGGCTCCGCGTTCAACCGGCTTCTCCTGAGCACCGAGGAGGGCGGCGCCCAGGCGAAAGACTACGAGAGCCGGATGCTGACGGATCGGGTTCGCGCCGTGGGCACGGCCTGGCTAGGGCAGACCATTGGTTGCGCCCAATGCCACGACCACAAGTTCGACCCCATTAGCACACGGGACTTCTACACGCTGGGCGCGTTCTTTGCGGATATCAAGGAGGGCATCATCGGAGCCCGTGAAGCCGGAATGCTGGTGTTCACCCCGGAACAGAAAAAACAGCACGACGCGCTGACCGCGCAACTCGCCGGGCTCGCATCCGAGTTCGGAAAAAACCGCCCGGAACTGGCCCCAGGACAGCAGGCGTGGGAAACGGACTTCTCCACGGCCGTGTCGGCAGAGACCGGCACATGGAGATCTCTCACTCCGGTCCGGGTTTCCACGGAAAAAAACAACATCGCCCTTAGAGGCTCTAACAAAAGGTCTGAAATGGGTGTAAGCTAACCCATGAAGCCGATGGTTGCTGATGAGCTGTGGGAGGAAATCAAACCTCTTCTGCCACCCCATCCGCCCCGTCCCAGAGGAGGGC
>CAMARB010000065.1 GCA_945860355.1 Chthoniobacter flavus
TTCCTGTAATGCCTCCGGCATTCCAGCGAGCCCTTGGCGCGGGTTACTGATGCTTGGCTCTGGTGCTGGGCTCTGGTGCTGGGCTCTGGTGCTGGGCTCTGGTGCTGGGCTCTGGTGCTGGGCTCTGGTGCTGGGCTCTGGTGCTGGGCTCTGGCGGATTTTTAGATGGGTGAGCACTGTTTCCGCCGCTTGTTTCGACGTGTGACCCCCCTGTTTCCGCAGGCTTGTCAGCGGGCCAAATTCCGCCATCGTCTGCCGCCGTATGAGAGCATTTTTGGCGGCGGTTTTTGTTCTGGTTTATGTGCTGGCGGGGAGCCCGCGGTCCGCGGCGGCGGCGGAGGTCGCCGGACGCGAGTATGTGGTGATCACCGGCGGGGTTTCGCTCTGGGCCTGGGAAAAGTTCAAGGCGCAGCCGCATGACAACTGGTGGATGAATTTTGTGCGGGCGGCCCGGCTGCGGATCGAGGAGATCCAGGGGCTCAATCCGGGAGCCCAAGTGACGTGGCTGGTATTTCGACCCTCGTATGTGAGCCGGAGCCGTCAGGACGGCCGAAACCTGCTGCCGCTCATCGAGTCCGTGCGGGACGCGTTCGGGGTGAAACTGGTTTATTTTGATCGCACCCAGCAGCTCGTCGACTACCTCAACGGGGGCCAGCCGCGGAGCCGGGTGAAGATCGCGAACCTGGAATATTTCGGGCACTCGAACAAAGCGTGCTGGATGTTTGATTACTCCAACCACATGGACAGCGCGTCCAAGGCGTGGTTGCACGAGGACGAGTTGGGCAAGATCCAGCCGGGCATCTTCACGGCGGACGCTTTTGTGAAAAGCTGGGGCTGCCACAGCGGCGAAAGTATGACCCGCAAGTTCCGGTCGGCCACGGGCGTGCCCATGATTGGCGCGCGGGGCAAGACCCAGTATCTCACCGAGGAACTGCCGATCATCTCCACACCGGGCGGTGCTTGGACCCGTTAAAAAAACCACCCGGGCCGGCTGCGGAAAGTTTCGCTTTGCAGTTGGCCGGTTCCCCCTCTTCACTCTCCGCGCCGATGAAACTCGCCGAGCTCCAAGCCCTTTACGAACAACCTTTCTTTGACCTCATCCAGCAGGGGCGCAACGCCTATCTCGCTCATTGGAGCGGAGGCGAGGTCCAGCTCTGCACCCTGCTGAGCATCAAAACCGGCGGCTGCTCCGAGGACTGCGGGTATTGCGCCCAGAGCTCCCGGTATCAGACCGACGTGAAGGCGGGCAAACTCATGGAGACCGCGCAGATCCTCGAGGTCGCCCAGCGGGCCCGGGAGAACGGGTCCACCCGGTTCTGCATGGGCGCGGCTTGGAAAGGCGTGCGCGAAGGGGACGCCAAGTTTGAGCAGGTGCTCGGGACGATCCGCGAGGTGTCCAAGCTGGGTATGGAGGTGTGTGTGACACTCGGCCAGCTTTCGACGAACGAGGCGCGGAAGCTCAAGGACGCGGGGGTGACCGCTTACAACCACAACATCGACACGTCTCCCGAGTTTTATCCCGAGGTGGTCCGGACCCACACCTTCCAGGACCGGCTCAACACCATCGCCGCCGTGCAGGAGGCGGGGATGGACGTGTGTTGCGGGGGGATCCTCGGTATGGGCGAGTCCGTGACGGATCGTCTGCGGATGCTGGAGGTGTTGACCGGGTTCGATCCCGCCCCGGAAAGCGTGCCGATCAACTGTCTGATGGCGATGCCGGGCACGCCGATGGAATCGCAGCCGCCGGTGGATATTTTCGAGCTGGTCCGGCTCATCGCGGTGACCCGGATCGTGCTGCCCAAGGCCAAGGTGCGTCTGAGCGCGGGCCGGACCCGGCTTTCCAAGGAGGGACAGGCCCTTTGTTTCTTTGCCGGAGCGAACTCGATTTTTTACGGGGACAAACTGCTGACGGCGGAGAACCCCGGGGTGGACGAGGATCGCTCGTTGTTGGAGGCGCTGGATTTGGTGCCGCAACAGCCGCGCGCGGCGTGTCTGGCGGGGGCGTCGTAAGCAGGGGGCGTGGGGGGGCGGTTCGGCTGGGGGCGGGTAAGATATTTCCCGAAGAATCCCATTGTCCTCGGAACTTTCAGTAAGTATTGAAAGCTCTGTGAGCGAGATCCCGGCATCCGAACAAGCGCAACTCGACGCCGCCCGCGACGAGTTCGTCGCGCAGTGGGGCGCCATGGGCAGTTCCTGGGGCATCAACCGCACCATGGCCCAGATCCATGCGCTGCTCATGATCACGCCCCGGCCGCTCTCCACCGATGAGGTGATGGAGGAGCTCAAGATCAGCCGGGGCAACGCGCACATGAATCTGCGCGACCTAGTGGGGTGGGGGCTGGTGCGTTCGGTGATCCGCAAGGGGGAACGCAAGGAGTTCTTCGAGGCCGAGCGCGACGTGTGGAAGATGTTTTGCACCATCGTGCGGGAGCGCAAACGGCGCGAGATCGAGCCGGCGATCGCCGTTCTCAAAGGCTGCGTGGACCGGGTGGAAGGGCTTGAATCGCCGGAGGCCAAGGCGTTTAGCGAGCAAACCCAGGCGCTTTGCGAGTTCATGGAAACGGCCGACGCGGTGCTGAGCCGGGTGGCGCGTTCCGATGAGAGCGTCGTGTTGCCGTGGGCTCTGAAGTATCTGGCCAAATAAGAAGGGGGCCGCCCCTTTTTTTAAACACTTCATTCAAAATTTTCTGAAAATCCCATTCATACCGAGCTTATGAGCGCCGCTTATTGCCCGTTCGCCGCCCCTTTGTTCGCCGCCTCCGATTGGCCAGTTTACGAGTTCCCTTTCTGGCCCGGGTTCTGGGTTTTTATCGGGCTTTGGCTCGGGTTCGGCCTCGCGGTCGGTTTTTATCTCGCCTCGCGCCGGGATTGCGCGGCTTGCAGCCGAAAGGAGGCCCTTCGCAGATCGGCTCTGCTAGCGGCCGTTGTGGCGCCGAGCGTGATGCCGGTCGGTTTTGGCGGCGTTTATGCCCCGGCGCTGGCTGTGTTTGTTCAGCTGACTGTCGCGGGGATTTCCGGCGGGGAATACCGCGTCGCCCTTCCGATCCTCCTCCTGTGTGGGCTGCCGTGGTTGGTGTGCACCGGGCTGATCTATTGGATCTGGTCTGCCCGGGTCAGATCCACGCCCGAGAACCCAGCCGGGAGAAACTGAGCAGGACCGCCGATGCTCCGGCATCACAAAACCAAGCCGACCCTGCGGTCCCTCTTCTTTCCCTGAAACGATGAAACCCAACGGACTCTCTCAAACAATCAACCGACCCTGGTTTGCGATTCTTGCGCCGGCGCTGCTGGGGTTTGGGCTCGCGGCGCTCTGTGTTCGCGCATCGGAGTTCTACGGCTGGAGCCTGTTCCTTGGGCTCCCGGTGCTGGTGTCGTTTCTGTCCGGGTTCTGCACCGCTTATCAGCGGGACGTTCCGTTCCGGAGGGTGTACTGGATTTCGGTTGCGAGTCTTATCGCGCTCGGGGCGTTGATTCTGATTCTCGCTCTGGATGGATTGATCTGTCTGTTGATGGCGTTGCCGCTGGCGTTGTTGATCAGTCTGGTGGGGGCGTCCCTTGGCAGGGTGTTGGGGCGCGCCTGCAAGCGGGGGGCCCGCGCTGTGGCGCCGCTGCTCGCCGCGCTTCTGTTTCCGGGTTTGGTGGCGTTTGACCGCGGCACCCAATCGCCGGAGCCCCTACGCGAGGTCCGCTCCAGCGTGGTGGTTGATGCCCCCGTGGAGACGGTTTGGCGGGCTGTGATCGCGTTCCCGAAAATCCAGGAACCGCCCACCGGAATTTTCCGGCTCGGAATCGCGTATCCCATCGAAGCGCGGATCGAGGGAACGGGCGTCGGGGCGATTCGTTACTGCGTCTTTTCCACCGGGAGTTTTGTGGAGCCGATCACCCATTGGGAGGAGCCCACGTATCTGGCGTTTGACGTGCGGGAATCGCCCGAACCGATGCGCGAGCTTTCGTTCTACGAACACATCGAGGCGCCGCATTTGCACGGGCACATGGTTTCGCACCGGGGGCAGTTCCGGTTGGTGGAGCGCGCCGGGGGAGTGTTTTTAGAGGGGACCACGTGGTACACGCACACGCTGGCGCCCCAGTGGTATTGGGGGCCGGTGAGCGATTTCATCATCCACCAGATCCATGGCCGGGTGTTGAACCACATCAAACGCACCAGTGAAGCGGCGCGTGAGGGCGTTCGTTTCGAGGGCTAACGCCGCGCCGCCCCGATTGCCACCGGGCGAGGCCGGGTTATGTTCTTCCGGATGCAGGACGTTGGAAAAACCATGGTGTTGATCGGGCTGCTGCTTGCGGCTGCGGGCGGCTGGATCTGGAAAAGCGGTAGCCTGGGATGGCTGGGCAAGCTGGGCCGACTTCCCGGGGATATCCTGATTCACAGGGGGGAGAGCACGTTCTACTTCCCGGTGGCCACGTGCGTGCTGATCAGCGTCCTGCTCACGCTCCTGAGCTGGCTGCTGCGCCGTTAAAGACGGGTGCGCCTTGGGAAAAAGACGCCGGGCGAGGATCTGCGGCCGGGCGCGCCTCGTGAGCGGGCGCGAACTTCTTCACGCCCCGGCGCCCAAACCAAACGCCTCGTGAACCACGTTGGCGGCTTCGGCGATCTTGGTCTCGTCGATGATCACCGCCGTTTTGATCTCGCTGGTGGAGATCATCTGGATGTTGATCCCGGCCCCGCTGAGCGCCTCGAAGAGTTTGGCGGCCACCCCGCTGTGGGACCGCATGCCGATGCCGACGACGCTGAGTTTGGCGATGCCGTCCATGGCGAGGAGCTCCTTGGCGCCGATCTCGCGGATGGCCCCCTGGAGCGCGGCCTGGGCCTTGGGAAGTTCGTCCCGGTTGAGGGTGAAAGAAATGTCGGTCGTGCCCGCCGTGCTCACGTTCTGCACGATCATGTCGATAATGATGCCGGTCGTGGCCAGGGTCGTGAAAATCTTCGCCGCCGTGCCGGGCCGGTCCGGGACGTTGGTGACGGTGACTTTGGCCTGGTTTTTCTCCACGCTGATGCCGCGAACGACGACGTTTTCCATGTTCTGAGTCTCTTCTTTGACGAGGGTGCCGGGGTTCTGGTTGAAGCTGCTGCGGACCTCGAAAATCACCCCGAATTTTTTCGCGAATTCCACCGAGCGCGACTGCATGACTTTGGAGCCGCTGGAGGCCATCTCCAGCATCTCGTCGTAGCAGATTTCCTCGATCTTGCGGGCCGTCGGGACCAGCCGCGGATCGCAGGTGTAAACGCCGTCCACGTCCGTGAAAATCTGGCAGAGATCGGCTTTGATGGCCGCCGCGATCGCGATGGCCGTGAGATCGCTGCCGCCGCGCCCCAGCGTGGTGATCTCGCCGTCGCTGGTTTCCCCCTGGAACCCCGCGACAATCACAATGTTGCCTCCCTCAAGAGCCGTGTGGATTTGGCCCGGGGAAAGATCGGAGATCCGCGCCTTGGTGTGGACCTCGTCGGTGATGATGCCCGCCTGGGCGCCGGTGAGGGACACCGCCTTGGCGCCCAACGCGTTGATGGCCATGGCGGTCAGTGCGATGGTGGTTTGTTCCCCGGTGGAGAGCAGCACATCCATTTCGCGCTCCGCCGGATTCGGGGAGACTTCCTTGGCCAGTTTGATCAGGGAATCGGTCACGCCGCTCATGGCGGACACGACCACCACCACGCGGTTCCCGGCGTCCCGGGTGGCGATGACGCGCCGCGCGACGTTGAGGATGCGCTCGGGATTGCCGACGGACGTGCCGCCGTATTTCTGGACGATGAGGGCCATGGAAAAAGGGGCGGAATGATTGGCGGCGCGGGGTCCCGCTGTCAACGCGGCAGGGCGACGAACTTTCGTTCGGAAACCCCGGGGCGCATTTTTCAGCGGGACGCCGTTTTTAAACGGTCGCGTGTTCGGCGGCCGGAGCCCAGCCCACGCCCAGGCGACGCCCGTTCTGGGCCGCCCGGAAATGGAGCGCCCCGTCCGGAAGCCCGGCCAGATGGCACTCGATGGTGACGGGCTGGCCCGGCGCCGCTTGGATGCCGCGCACCTTGAATTCGCCGAGGATTTTCGGGGGATTGACGCCGCCGGACTGGCCTTGCTGGAGGATCACGCTGGTTTCGCTCCCGTTGGCGCGCCACGGGAAAACGCCTTGTTCGGGGAGCTGCGAGCCGGCTTTGAGGATCACGCCGCCGTCGTCGTCCTCGAGTTTGAGCAACACATCCCGGAGCAGCACCCCGGAGGAGTGGACTTCGAGCGGGATGCCGGACCCGGTGAGGATGCCGCTCCAGGCCTCGATGGAGGTGGAACAGGCGGCCTTGAAATCGTCGGGCGCGTTCTCCTCGGAGGCGGCCTTTTTGAGGGCGTTGATCGCGTCGCTGGTGAGCCCGAGCTGATGCAGCACGTGGGCGTAGTTCCAGTCGAGGCGCTTGGAGAACTTGCCGCTCTCGACCTTGGGCTTGATGTCGCGGGCGAGCCGGGTGACGTCCCGGGCGTCGCCGATGGTCGCGGAGAAATGCAGCAGGGCTTCCTCGGAATCCGGCGCCATCTGGCAGGCCCGTTCCGCGAGTTGCATGGCCCGGCCGAAATCGGCGCGTTCGCGGCAGAGCGCGCTGGCCAGAATCAGCGCCATCCAGGAGTTGCGGCTTTCGGAGAAATCCAGGAGCTGCTGCTCCTTGGCGGGATCGTGTTCGCCGGGCTTGAGTTCAAACCAGATGCCCAGCGCGGCCTGCTGGTTGGGGTTGATTTCCAGCACCCGCTGGAGCGCGGCGCGTTCGGCCGCGGAATCGCCCATGGCGTTGCAGATCTGGGCCAGGTGAAAAAACGCCTCCGTGCTGTCCGGGGCGAGTTCGGTGAGCCGGGTGATCAGGGTGCGGGCCTTGTCCAGCTCGCCCATGAGGCGGTAGGCCGATGCGAGCGCCACGATGCTGCGCGGCTGATCCGGCTGCAGTTCGTGCGCCTTCTCAAGGGCCATGACGCCCACCTCGGGAATCATGCCGGCCCGGAAAAGTTCCTCGCCGAAATTGATGAGGTGTTCGGGGTTCTCCGCCAGCGTGGGGATCTGCTGGGTGGCCATGTCGCGGAACGTGGGGATTTCCACGAACATGGCGGAGTTGGGATCGTTGGGGTCGCGGATGAGCTTCACGAGTTCGCGCATCTGGGCGAGCCCTTCCAGCGCGGTCCGGTTCTGCGGCGAGTTTTCGAGGGCTTTGCGGAAGGCGCTGACGGCTTCATCGCGCCGCTCGGACATGGCGAGGAGCATGGCCATGTTGTTCCAGATCTCCGAAATGCTCGGGGTCTTTTCCGCCGCCTGTTGGTAGAGCGCGATGGCGTCGGTCAGACGGCCCTCGTGCCGGGCCACGTAGGCCTCGTGAAAAATCCGGAACGACGTGCCGGGATGGTGCCGCTCAATGTCCACGAGCAGCTCGCGGGCTCGGCTGATCTCGGAGTCCTCCAGGGATTCCGTCAGCTCCCCGAACTGCGTGGCGGCCTTCAGGAACCCGGTCCAAGGCGCCCCGGCGTCGGGTCCCATGAGTTCGATGGCTTTGAGGAGCGACCCCAGTTCGAAGGGCTCGCGTTTGGCCTCCTCCTCGTCCACGTCAGCGGGCCATGGAATGCGGTGGGGCAATCCAAAGAAATCGAGTTCCCAAGAGGCACATTCAATCCAGCGATAGGTCAGGTTCATGACGAAAGCCGCGCAGCATCGTGGGGAGCCGGGGGGATGTCAACGGCCGCGGGGGAACATCCCTGGGGATCCCGTGTCTAAAACTGAGCGGACAGGTTGGATGTTGTTCGGTGGCGGCTTTTTTCAGGCGGGCAGGGACTCGGAGGAACGCAGATGGGCGCAGATCGAGGGACGCAGATGGGCGCACAATTTCTCTGAGCGCGCAGCAGGCCGGATGGGATTGTTTCCGGAGGGAATATCGGTTGTAGCCGGCAGGCGCTCCCAGGGACTGCAACGGAGAACCGGGCGCTCGCCGGGGAGGCTGGTCAGGCCCCGAGGAGGCGCAGGATCGCGTCTTTTTCAGCCGGGGCCGGGATGACGCCGCCGCATTGATCCCGCGCCACGTCCGGGTCTTTGAGCCCGTGTCCCGTCACCGTGCAGACGATCCGGCTTCCGGGCGGAATGGGTGGGAGCCTGCGCTCGCAGTGGCGTTTCGGGTCGAGGGATTTGAAGAGTCCGGCGATGCTGGCGGCGCTGGCGGGTTCCACAAAAATCCCTTCGTTGGAGGCCAGCCACAGCTGGGCCGCCAAAATCTCCTCGTCGGTGACGATGTCGATGACGCCGCCGCTGGTGTGGAGGGCGCGATTCGCGAACTCCCAGCTTGCCGGGTTGCCGATCCGGATGGCGCTGGCCACGGTTTCCGGCTGCTCGATGACGCGGCGGTGGTAAATCGGGGCGGAGCCGGCCGCCTGGAACCCGATCATGGCGGGGAGTTTGGTGGATTTGCCGAGGCGATGGAACTCCTCGTAGCCCATCCAGTAGGCGCTGATGTTGCCGGCGTTGCCCACGGGAAGCACATGGAAATCGGGCGCGTCGCCGAGGTCCTCGATGATCTCGAAGGAAGCGGTTTTCTGTCCCTCGAGCCGGTGGGGGTTAATGGAGTTGACGATGGCGATGGACTCGGTTTCGCCAATCTCGCGCACCAACCGCAGGGCGTCGTCGAAGTTGCCTTCAATCGCGATCACCTTGGCGCCGTACATGAACGCCTGAGCCAGTTTGCCGAAGGCGATTTTGCCCGCGGGAAGCAGCACCGCGCAGGTGATGCTGGCCCGGGCCGCGTACGCCGCCGCGGCGGCCGAGGTGTTGCCCGTGGAAGCGCAGATGACGGCCTGGGCCCCGGCTTCCACGGCTTTGGAGAGCGCCACGGTCATGCCGCGGTCCTTGAACGAGCCCGTCGGGTTGAGCCCCTCGAACTTGATGTAAACCTCGCAGTCCTGGCCCAAGCGACGGCTGAGCTTGGGGGAGTGGATGAGCGGGGTGGACCCTTCGTTGAGCGAAACAAAGGGGGTGGCATCGGTGACGGGCAGGTATTGCTGCCAGCGGGCGATGACCCCGCGGTCGTTGAGCGGTCGCAGAATCATGAGAAGTGTTCCACCCGGATCATCCGGGGCGCTTTTTTCACGCAGCTCAGTGCGCTGATCTTGGCCAGGGCCGCCGCGATCTGGGCGTTGGTCGCCCGGTGGATCATCAGCACCAGCGACGCAATTTCGCCTTCGGCCGCCTCGGGCTGGAGAATCGAGGAGATCCCGATCTGGAGCTCGCCGAGGATGCCCGCAATCTGCGCGATGACCCCGGGCCGGTCGTCCACGGTCAGCCGCAGGTAATACTCCGAGATGATCTGATCCATCGGCTTGCACGTGCCGTAGAGGCCGTGCGGCATGAAACCGAGGTTGCGCCGGGGCGACACGAGGGCGTCGGCCGCCTCCGCCAAGTCGCTGAGCACCGCGCTCGTTGTCGCGTCCTGGCCCGCGCCCCGGCCGTAAAAGAGGGATTCCCCGACGATGTCGCCTTTGACGGCCATGGCGTTGAAGACGCCGTTGACGCTGGCCAGCACGTGTTTTTCCGGGATCAGCGTGGGATGCACCCGCACCTCAATCTCGCCCGACTCGGCTTTGATGATCGCGAGAAGCTTGATGCGGTAGCCCAGCTGGCGGGCAAAACAGATGTCGTTGGCGGTGAGGTGTTCGATGCCCTCGACGAACACCTTTTCCGGGGGAACCCAGAATCCGTAGGCGAGCGAGGCGAGGATGATGGCCTTGTGCGCGGCGTCGCCTCCGTTGACGTCGAGCGCCGGATCGGCCTCGGCGTAACCGGCGGCCTGGGCTTCCTGCAGGGCCTCGGCGAAACCCAGCCCGGCCTCCGTCATGCGGGTGAGGATGTAGTTGCTCGTGCCGTTGACAATCCCGTGGATGGACTGGATGTGGTTGGCGACGAAGGCCTCCCGGATGGCTTTGATGATCGGGATGCCGCCGCCGACCGCCGCCTCGAAGAACACGGGCACTTTGTGCGAGAACGCCGCCTCGAAGATCTCTTTGCCGTGTTCGGCCAGCAGCGCTTTGTTGCCGGTGACCACGATTTTTTTGCGTTCGATGGCGCCCAGGATGAAATCGAGGCTCTCCTGTTTCTGCCCCATGAGCTCCACCACGATCTGGATGGCGGGATCCTCGAGAAGCTCGCGCCAGTTGGTGGTGAGCAGGTGGCTTGGAACTTCCACACCGCGGTCCCGGCCCAGATCGCGAACGGCGATGCGTTGGACCGCCATTTCGTATCCGAGGCGTTCCCGGAGCAGGGCGCGGTTGAGCGTCAGGTGTTTAAAAACACCCGCGCCGACATTGCCCATTCCTGCGAGACCGATTCCAAATTGCTGCATGTGAGGTTGGCTAAAAAAGGGCGGAATATCGCGCAGCCCGCTTTAGGGACGCAAGCGGGATTTGCCGGGAAGCTCAAGCCGCCCCCCCCCGGGCACTGAAACGTCGCGCGCGTTCGAGTCCGGGAGTCGAGCGGATCGGACCCGCGCAAGGCGGTTCCCGTGGGGCCCCGCTTCCTCACCCCTGGCTTTCCCGGCCGGCGATGAAAGTCTGGCAGATCTCGAATGCCTCGTTGAACACCACCAGATCCGCGTCCGTGCCGGGGGCGAGAACGCCTTTCCGGGAGTCGAGCCCCAGGGCTTGCGCCGGGTTACGAGTGGCCATCGCCACCGCCTCGGAGAGGGGGATGCCGACGAGCTGAACCATGTTTTGCACGCAGCGCATCATCGTGCAGGTGCTGCCGGCCAGCGCCTGGCCGTCGCCGGTCAGCCCTACGCCGTCCCGGACCACACAGCGCATTTCAGCGAGTTCAAACTCGCTTTCCTCGTCCAGACCGGCCCCCCCGGTGGCGTCGGTGATGAGCGCGATGCCCTCCGGGCCTTTCGCCAAGTAAAGCATCCGCATCAGGGTGGGGGAGACATGGCGTCCGTCGGCGATGAGTTCGCAGAGGATTTCGGGTTCGCTCAGGGCGAATTCCAGAAAACCCGCCACCCGGTAGGCGCCCCGGCGGCGCGCCCCGGACATGCAGTTGAAGGTGTGCGTGGCCTGGCGCATTCCGTGGGCGAACCCTGCTGCGGCTTCCTCGTCCCACGCGTCGGTGTGGCCGCCGCTGACGCGGATGCCTTTCTCGGCGAACGCTTCGATGAGCTCCAGCGCGCCGGGCAGCTCCGGCGCCAGGGTCATTTGGGTGAGCACGTCGCGGTAGGCAAGAAATTGCTGCCATTCTTGGCGCTTGGGCGAACGCAGGAGCGCCGACGGATGGGCGCCGGGTTTTTCCGGGGAAAAGTACGGGCCTTCGAGATGAATTCCCAGGAGTTGCGCCCCGGCGAGGTCGGGGTTTTTAAGGTAGCCGCGGGCGGCGTCGAGGACCCGGAGGATTTTTTCCGTGGGCGCTGCGACGGTGGTCAGCGCCAGGGACGTGGTGCCGCCCCGGGCGTGGTATTTGCAGATCGCGGCGAAGGCTTCCGGGTCGGCCTCCATGGTGTCGCGGCGCAGGGCACCGTGGACGTGCATGTCGATGAAGCCCGGGCTGAGGAACCTCCCTCGCACGTCGAGGATTTTTTCCCGGGGTTCAAGCGGGAGCTCCTGCTCGGAGACGGCGGCGATTTTGCCGTCCACGACGCGGACGAAGCCGCGCGCGGCGATGCGCTCGGGGAAAACAAGGCGTGCGTTGGCGAGGATCATGGGGAGTGTTTGGACGGGGGGTGGGCGGCTCAGGCGATCCGCTGCCAGGCGGGTTTATTCTCGTAAACCCAGCGGTAATAGTCCCGGCGTTCCAGCTCGGCGGCGGCGGCTTCGTCGATGAGCAGCGTGCATTGGGGATGCATCTGGAGCACCGAGGCGGGACAGTTGGCGGTCACCGGGCCCTCGACCATGGCGGACACGGCGGCGGCCTTGGCCGTTCCCAGGGCGAGCACCAGGCAATGGCGGGCTTCCATGATCGTGCCCACGCCCATGGTGATCACGTGGCGCGGGACTTGGCTGGGGGATCCGAAGAACCGGGCGTTGTCGGCGAGAGTGCGCGGGGTGAGGGTTTTCATCCGGGTGCGCGAGCGGAGCGAGGAGCTCGGCTCGTTAAAGCCGATGTGGCCGTCGGAGCCGATGCCGAGGAGCTGCAAATCGATGCCGCCCGCGTGTTGGATGGCGGCCTCGTAAGCGGCGCAGTGGGCGGGGACGTCGGCCGCGAGGCCGTCGGGCAGGTGGCGGCGGTCGGAGGGCAGGTTGATGTGCGCAAAGAGCTCTTCGCGCATGAAACTGTGGTAGGAGGCCGGGTGCTCGGGGGAAAGCCCCGCGTATTCGTCGAGGTTGAAGGACGTGGCCTGCGAGAAATCGATCAGGTCCGCCTTGAAAAGCCCGATGAGTTCCCGGTAAAGCCCCACCGGTGTGGAGCCGGTGGCGAGCCCCAGCACGCTGGCGGGCTTGGCGCGGAGCTGGTTTTGAAAGTAAACTGCGCCCTGCTGAGCGAGCGCCTGGGCGTCTTTGAGAATAATAACTTCCATTCGATTTGAGCCACGGAATGAACCCCTCCTCTGATTTCCAAACAAGAAAATTGGCCCGGCTCGCCAAACTCGGCCTGGATTTGGGCGGGTTCGAGGAGAGGTTCGCGCGCGCGTCCGGCCCGGGCGGTCAGCACGTGAACAAGGTGTCCACCGCCGTCACCCTCCGCCACGCGGCCTCCGGCTTGGCCGTCACGGCTCAGGACACCCGTTCCCAGGCCATGAACCGGCAGCTCGCCTGGGAGCGCATGCTCGACTCGCTCGAAAAGCGGCTTCTGGAAAAACGCGCGGCCGATCGGCATGCCCGGGAGAAGACGCGGCGTCAGACGGCCAAGAAACCGTGGGGTGTCAAGCAGCGCATGCTGGATTCCAAACGGCGCCGGTCGGATTTGAAGAAAACGCGATCCAAGGACTGGTGAAAGTGCGGGGGCTTTTCCCGGAGCGAGGCCAGTTCGGCGGCTGATCGCGCGCGGGGAAGGGGACCGATGGGACCGATGGGACCGATCAGTCCGATCAGTCCGATCAGTCCGATCAGTCCGATCAGTCCGCAAACCCCTGGGTAAAGCGGAGCCGTCGCTTGTCAGCGGGCGGTTTGTGGGGCAGATAGCGGGTCCTGATGAAAACCATTTTCCGCGTGTTCGCCTATCTGCGCAGTTATCCCTGGATGGCGGCGGGGACCCTCGGGTGCGCGGTGGTCAGCACGCTCATGGTGCTGGTTTTCCCGAAAGTCACCCAGTTGCTCGTGGACGAAATCCGCGCCGGGCACCGTGAAAACCTGCTCTTTTACTCCGGGATCGCCCTGGGCGCGTTTTTCCTGCGCGATTTTTTCAATGCGCTGCGGATTTTGCTCAACAACACCTTTGAGCAGCGGGTGATTTTCGATCTGCGGAGCGCGCTCTACTCGCACATCCAGCAACTCCCCCTCAAGTGGTTCGATAACCGGGCGACCGGGGACATCATGACGCGCGTGATGGAGGACGTGAACTCCGTGGAACGGGTGCTCATCGACGGGATTGAGCAGGGCGTGGTGGCGATCCTCCAGGTGCTGGTGGTGGGGGCGTTGCTCTTTTATTCCAACGCCCAGTTGGCGGCCTTGGCGCTGGTGCCCCTCCCGTTTCTGGCGGCGGGTGCGCTCATTTACACCACCACCGCTCACCGCCGCTACAGGCTGCGCAACAAGGCGTCGTCCGCCATGAACTCCCTCCTCCACGATAATCTGGCCGGGATCCGCCAGATTAAGACCTTCGTGCGCGAGACCGAGGAGCACGCCCGGTTCAACCGGGTCAGCCAGCAGTTGCGCGAGGCGACCCTGGTGGTGATGCGGGTTTGGGCCGTTTACACGCCGAGCATGGCGTTTTTTAACTCCCTGGGCCTGGTTTTGGTCATCGGCTTTGGAGGCCGCGCGGTGCTCGCCGACACCATGAGCCTCGGGGATTTGGTGGGGTTTCTCCTGCTGGTGGGTTTTCTGTACGAGCCGATCAGCAAGCTGCACAGCCTCAATCAGCTGCTGCAATCGGGCCGCGCCGCAGGGGAGCGCGTTTTTGAGATCCTCGATGAGCCTTTGGAGCCCGGCGCCGAGGGCCTGGATGAGCCGGTGTCCATCGAGGGCGATGTGCGGTTTGAAAACGTGAGTTTTGCCTATACCCCCGCTCTGCCGGTGCTTCAGCATCTGAGTCTTCACGCTCAGCCCGGTCAAACGGTGGCCCTGGTCGGCTCCACCGGGGCGGGGAAAACCACGCTGGTCCAGCTTTTGACCCGGTTTTACGAGTTCGATTCGGGTGAAATCCTCATCGACGGTCAGCCGCTCCGGCAATGGCCCAAAAGCGCCCTCCGCAGCGCCATCGGCATGGTGACCCAGGAGAGTTTCCTCTTTAACGGGACCGTGCGCGACAATTTGCGGCTGGGCAACCCGCATGCGACGGATACCCAGCTCTGGGAGTCTTTGGAGGCCGCCAATGCGCGGGGATTTGTCGAGCGCCTGCCCGAGGGACTCGACGCCGTGGTCGGGGAGCGGGGGGTCAAACTCAGCGTCGGCGAAAAACAGAGGGTCGCCATCGCCCGGGCCCTGCTGAAGGATCCCCCCATCCTGATTCTCGACGAGGCGACGGCCAGCGTGGACACCCGAACCGAGCGGCTCATCCAGGAGGCGCTTGAGCGGTTAATGGCCAAACGCACCAGTTTTGTCATCGCGCATCGGCTTTCCACCGTGCGGGACGCGGATCAGATTTTGGTTTTGGAGCGGGGCAGGATTGTGGAGCGCGGCAGCCATGCGCAGTTGTTGGCTGAGGGGGGCGTCTATGCCCGGTTGTGCACGGCCAGCCTGACCGAGTCCGGGGCGGAATCGGCGGCTCCGCTCGGGGGCGTTTAGCGGAGAGGGCTGGAAGGGGGAGAGGTCGGGGGTGTTGGGCGGGGGCTGAGAGCGGGTTTTGGCGGGGGAAATGGAGGGGGTTTTTACCGGAGAAACACACTGAATCCCGTTGACCTTTCGGGGGGCCTGATAGATAAACCGGGGCGTTTTGGGAGAAAATGGGACGATTTCCCAAAATGCGCCCACTGTCATGCCAACCGCCACCACGAACTCCGCCGCACCCCTCTTCATGGGCGAGTTCCGCCATGCCATCGATGGCAAGAGCCGGTTGACGGTTCCTTCCCCCTGGCGGTTTGAGGAGGAGGCCGAGTTTTTTCTGTTGCCCAGCAGCGCCGGCAACTGTCTGAAGGCGATGCCGAGGCAGGAGATCGACCGGATTCGGGCCCAGGCGGCTTTGTTGCCCGGGCCACAGCGGATTGAGGTGTTGCGCGCCCTGGGTTCGGGCTCCCGGCAGTGTCGGCTGGATAAGGCGGGCCGGTTGGTGGTGCCCGAGGAGTTCTGTCAGGCGCTCCAATTAAACGGCGAAGTCACCCTGGCGGGTGCGATTGAGACTTTTGAGATTTGGAATACGGCGGCCTGGGAGCAGGCCAAGGCCAAGACAGAGGTAATTGCCACCCCGCACCTTGCGGATTTTGGCCTATGATCGCTCTGGCCCAATCCTCTCAGTCCTTCGAGGAGCGGCGGCCGAGTTCACCAAGGAAAATCTCTGATCCTCAAGTGACCACCTCCGACTACCATGCCTCCGTGCTTTTGCGGGAAACCGTGGAGTTGCTCGCGCCCGGGCCGGGTCGGGTGATTGTGGATGGCACCCTGGGTGGGGGCGGGCATTCCGAGGCGTTGCTGGAGGCGGGGGCGCGGGTGGTCGGGGTGGACCAGGATCCGGACGCCATTGAGCATGCGTCGCGGCGATTGTCCCGGTTCGGGGCGCTTTTCACCCCGGTCAGGAGCAGTTTTGCGCAGGTGGATTCCGTTTTTGAGGCGGCGGGTCTGTCAAAAGTCGACGGCGTGCTCTTGGATTTGGGGGTTTCCTCTCATCAGCTCGACGTGGCGGCTCGCGGTTTTTCGTTCATGCAGGAGGGGCCGCTGGACATGCGGATGGACCCTTCCAGCCCCATTTCCGCCGCGGACCTGGTCAACACCATGAGCGCCGAGCAGTTGGAGCGGATTTTCCGGAGTCATGGCGAGGAGCCCGCCGCGCGCCGGATTGCGGCGCGGCTGGTGAGGGATCGCATGGTGACGCCTTTTGTGACGACCTTGGACCTGGCGCAGGCGGTGGAGCGGGTGGTGCCGCGGCATGGGCGGACGCATCCCGCGACGCGCGTGTTTCAGGCGCTGCGGATCGCCGTCAACCGCGAGCTGGAGGTGCTCGAGCATGCCTTGGAGCGGTTCTCGGCGCGCCTCGCCCCCGGGGCGCGTTTTGCGGTGATCACGTTTCATTCCCTTGAGGACCGGATTGTAAAGGCGTTTTTCGGGCACCGGGCGTCGGAATGGCTGGATCAACCGGAGTGGCCCGCGCCCCGGCGAAACCCGGATTACCTGTTCAAAAAAATCACTCGCAAAGCCCTGGTGGCGGACGCCTCCGAGCAGCGGGCCAACCCACGTTCCCGCAGCGCGAAACTGCGGGTTGTTGAAAGGATCTAACCCTCATGTCTTTCAATCGTCGTCGTCACGCGAATGCGGTTTCCCTCACTTCCGTAGCCACCTGGGTGTCGGTCTGCCTGTTTCTGGGCGGGGCTGGTCTGGGGTATGTCTCCATCAAGAACCAGGCGCACACCAAGGGGGCGACCATCAAGAGTTTGGAGCGGACCCTGGCGGACCTCAAAACCCAGGACGAGGTGGTGAGTTCCAAGATCGCGTTGCTCTCCTCGCGAGCGGCGCTGCAGCGCCGGGTGAACGAGGGTTTTGTGAAGCTGACCCCGATCAGCGACGATCGTCTGGTGCGTTTGGATGTCGCTCCGAAAAAAGAGGGGAGCGAACTGCGGGCTGTTTCCAACGAAAGGGGCAGGGAGTGAGCGGTTCGGCCAAGGTTCGTGCTTTGGTGGCATGCAGCGGGTTGGCTGTGTGTTTCACGCTGTTTTCAGCGCGCCTGGTGCATCTCCAGGTGACGATGGGCCAGGAGTACACGGCCAAGGCCGCCCAGAAACACGTGGACAAGGTGCCGATTTACGCGAAACGCGGCACCATCACCGATCTCAACGGCGAATTGCTGGCCCAGAACGAGCCCATCCACACCGTTGTCGCCGACGGCTCCCTCATCTCCGACAAGGCGGCCCTGGCGCATTTGCTTGCCGGCCCGTTGGGCATGGACGAGGCCCGGTTGACGGAAAAGCTTTCCACCCAGCGCGAGTCCAAGACGGAGAACAAAAAGGTTCCCTGCCAGTACATCGTCTTAAAGACAAAGGTGCCCGAGAGCGTGGCGGCGGAGATCCGGACCGGGCTGCTGGCGCAGAAGCTGCGCGGTGTGCGGTTTGAGCCGGATTCGGAGCGGGTGTATCCCAACGGGCAGATGCTTTGCCACGTGGTGGGCTACGTCAACAGCGACAACACGGGGGTTGAGGGCATCGAGCGCAATCTCGAGGAGTACCTGCGCGGGCATGACGGATACCGCTACATCGAGCGGGACCGGACCGGGCGCGAGCTGGTTCCCTACCGGGGGCAGGAACGCGCGCCGCGGGACGGGCATCATGTGCGCTTAACCATCGACATGGCCATCCAGCAGATCGTCGAGAGCGAGCTGGACGCGGCGGTCAAACAGTTCCGCCCGAAGATGGCCACCTGCATCCTCATGCGGCCGCAGACCGGGGAGATTCTGGCCCTGGCCAACCGCCCCAACTTCGACCTCAACAGCATCGAGCAGAGCACGATGGATGCGCGCCGTAACCGGGCCATCACGGACATGGTCGAGCCGGGATCGACCTTCAAAATCGTGACCACAGCGGCGGCCCTCACCCAGAAGCTGGTCCGGCCCGACAGCTACGTCTTCTGCGAGAACGGCGCGTTTAGCTGGGGCGGGCGCGTTTTGCATGATCACCGCGGATACGGCGACCTGAACATCCACGACATCCTCGTCCACTCGAGCAACATCGGAGTCGCCAAGCTCGGGATCCAGCTCGGTGAGCAGCGGCTGTACGAGGCCATTCGCAAGTTCGGGTTTGGCGAGCGCACGGGAATCAATTTGCCCGGGGAAATCGCAGGCGTCGTTCATCCGCCCCATCGCTGGAGCAAGGTGTCCATCACGCACGTGCCCATGGGGCACGAGGTCGGCGCGACGCCCATGCAGGTGGTTGCGGCCATGGGCGCGATCGCCAATGGCGGCACCCTGATGATGCCCCAGATCGTGCATTCCATCCTCGATCCCGAGGGGACCCCGGTGCAGGTCTTTCAAAAGGCTGAAGTGCGCCGGGTGGCGTCCGCCGAGGCCCTTAAAACCGTCCGGGAAGCCTTGGTGCAGGTGGTCAGCAAGAAGGGCACCGCGGCATTGGCGCATGTTCCCGGATACACCGTGGCCGGCAAAACCGGGACCGCCCAGAAAGTCGGGGCGAACGGGAAATACGAGAGCAAGTATGTGGTTTCCTTCGCGGGATTCATGCCGGCGGACGCCCCGGAGTTCGTCGCTTTGGTGATGTTGGATGAGGCCCAGACCCCGCCGCACCAGAACTACGGCGGCCTCGTCGCGGCCCCGATTTTTTCCCGGATTGGCGAGCGCACCGCGCGTTATCTCAATCTCACCCCATCTCCCGAAGAGCCCGGCGGCAACATTGTGGTTACCCAAGCCGACCGGATCCGAGACTAGACCGACTCCATGCAATTAAAGGCACTCCTTTCAAACATCCCCACCACCTCGGTCGACGGCCCAGTTGATCGCGAGATTTCGTCGCTTGCCTATGATTCGAGGCGGGTGAAGCCCGGTTCGCTCTTTGTGGCGCTGCAGGGGGAGAAGGTGGACGGCTCGCAGTTTATCTCCAAAGCCGTGGACAGCGGCGCGGAGGCGGTGGTGGGCGAGGCGGCGCAGGTCCGGACCCGGGCCACCCACATCGTGGTGCCCAACGCGCGCTCCGCGATGGCGGACTTGGCGGCGGCGTTTTTTCAGCAGCCATCGCGCCACCTCAAGCTGGCCGGGGTGACGGGCACCAACGGCAAAACCACCACCACCTTTCTCATCAAACACATCTGCGACCAGGCGCTGCTGCGCTGCGGGTTGATGGGCACGGTGTATTACCAGGTGGGCGAACGGATCCTCCCTGCTTCGCGCACCAC
>CAMARB010000066.1 GCA_945860355.1 Chthoniobacter flavus
TGCCGCGGCAACGGCCCATCAACTTGCGCATCGGTTCAAACATCGGGGTATTCCATCGCATTCCTCACCAACCCTTCTCACCCCCTTTCGTTGGCGGAAATTTTCCACGAAACACCTCCTTAACTAAGTGCCATTCGGGTCTGTCCCCAGACGACGGTCCCCAGACGGCGGCCTTCTTCGCGCGGAAGAATGAACCGCCAAGAACTCAAAGAGCGCGGAGAATCTCTGAGTTTCGCCCCTCCTTTTTTGCGATTTTTGCGTTCCCTGCGGTTACAACTCCTTGCGGTTACAAAAAACCGCACGGCGGCGACGTAAGCCAGACGGAGGCGCGCATCGGGCTCGTCCGGGGTTTGAGCCGGGGCCAGCCCGACGACCGCGCGCAGGGCTTTCAGGAGGGCCGCTTTGTTAGCGCACACTCCGGGAACTACTGCCGTTGGATACCCTCTGCAACGGTCAGCTCTTGGTCAGTTATCCGCGTCCCGGCAACATCGACGGGGCGGTCCCGCCCGGGTGATCCTCAAGCTGCCGGTCATCCGGTTGAGCGAAAGAACATGTGGATCTCATGTAGCGGCTCATGCGCGTTGACCCGACAACGCGCTCCCGGTGTTGCTCGCCACGAACTCCGATCGGCGCAAGGGCAACCAGAACGGGCTTCAGGCAATGGCCCGGCGCCTAGTGGATCTGGAGGGGTTCTACGACGACCGGCTGGAACGGGTGGCGGAGGCGGAGCAAGCCGCGCGCACCCTGGGCCGTTCATGGGCGCAGGCCGTGGCGACCGCCTTGAGGCGGGTGGGAGACGGTGAACAGGTCCGGTTCACGGTTCAGGAGGCCCGGAAGGTCCTGCTCTCTGGGATGCGCGGTCTCCTGCTTGCGATCGAACCGTCTACGTCTCGGCGCGGAGCCACTTAAACCGGCACCCTGCGGCAGTTTGGCGCGCTAGGTTCGGGGCACCCAGATGCTGCTCGACACGTTGGGGGCACTCGCCCAGAGCGGGTTGCAGGTGGATGGGAATATTTTCCGCGAGACCTCCTGACAATGGATCCGCCGAGCCACCGAGTCGAAGGAGGCCGCACCCATTGCGCGGAAGAGGATCAATAAAGGTCGTTGGCTCTTGAAGGCTACCCAGCGTGTTCAACCCGAAAATGGAAGTTCCAAAGGAGCGACTGAAATGGCGAAAGCGCAACACTCTGGCGTTCCGTGATTTCCAAAAACTCCCCGCGTGCTCCGCGCCTCCGCATGAAAATGATCTCTCTCTGAAACTTCGGAGTTCGGGTTCAAAATGTTCTCCAGCGAACAAGGGAAGGAAAACGCCATGCCCTGGGTGCAAAGCTTCCTTCCCGCTCGCCAAAGCTGATAGCAGAGAGCCGGGGCCGCTCAGTCCCGCCGTGTTTCAAGGAGGCGAGCCTCCAAATCCCACAAACCCCACGATCGCCCCCCGCCCTTCATGCCCGCTGACGACGCCATTCTCACCACGCTGATCCTGGCGGCGGCGCTGCTGTATTCCTCCGTGGGCCACGCGGGCGCCTCGGGCTATCTCGCCGCCATGGCCTTGATGGGGGTTGCGCCGGGGGTCATGCGCCCCGTCGCCCTCATCCTCAACGTCCTGGTGGCGCTCGTCGCCACCGCCAAGTTTTACCGTGTCGGCGCGTTTTCCTGGGGATTGTTCTGGCCGTTCGCCCTGGCCTCCGTTCCCTGCGCTTACCTGGGCGGCGCGCTCACTTTGCCCGGCTCCGTCTACAAACCTCTGGTGGGCGCCGTCCTGATCGCCGCCGCGTGGCGCGCGTTGCGTTCCGCCCGGCATCCCGCCCCGGTCCTGCAAACGCCGCCCCCGCTCCCCCTGCTTTTGGGCGCCGGCGCGGCACTCGGATTCCTCTCCGGGTTGACCGGCGTCGGAGGCGGCATCTTCCTGAGTCCCCTGCTCCTTTTTTTCCGCTGGGCTGAGGTGAAAGTGATCTCCGGGATCGCCGCGGCGTTTATCCTGGTCAACTCCATCGCGGGATTGCTCGGGGGCATGGCCGCCGCGCCGCCGCTCCCCGGGGGACTCCCGTTCTGGGGCGTCGCGGCCGTGGCGGGCGGGTTCGTCGGCGCCGAATACGGGAGCAAACGGCTGGGGAACCCGACCATCCGCCGGCTTTTGGCCGTGGTGCTGGCGATTGCGGGGGCGAAAATGATCGCCACCGCCTAACCCGGAGCGCCGCGGGGTGTGCGGGGGCTCACACGTCGCACACCATCGCCGCGTGGCGCAGCGCGAGAATCGGGTCGGCCCAGGTGGGGAGAAACTCGTGCGCGACGAAATCGTGGTAACCGGCGTCCACCACCGCGCGCATCACGGCGGGGTAGTTGATTTCCTGCTGATCATCGAGTTCGCAGCGCCCCGGGTTGCCCGCGGTGTGCACATGCCCGATCAGGTCCCGGTAGGCGCGGAACCGGCGGATCACGTCCCCGTTCATGACGCTGACATGGTAGATGTCAAAGAGCAGCTTGAAGTTCGGGCTGCCCACCCGACGCACCAGATCCGCGCAGAAATCCACGTCGTCCCCGAAATAACCGGGATGCCCCTTCATGGGGTGGGAGGCGTCCCGCGAGTTGAGATGTTCGAGCACCAGGGTGATGCCCCGGCGTTCCGCGTGGCTGAGCACACTTTTCCAGGCGTCCACGCAGTCTTTGGCGGCCTGTTCCGGATCCATTCCGTCGAACTTCATTCCGGTGAAAGTGATCACCTTTTTGCACCCCACCTCGGCCGCCACATCGATGGCGTCGTCGAGTTTGGCCACCACCTCCGCCCGGAACTGCGGGTTGCAGGGGCCCTGGGCAAACCCGTGGGCGGTCACCAGCGAGATCTCCAGCCCCAGCGCGCGCACGGCCGGGTAGAACTTACGGTCAATGCCCTCGATCCCCGTCAACCCCATCTCCCGGGCGTGCCGGGCCAACTCCACGGGATCCATCGGTTTCCAACACCAGCCCATCAATGAATGCCGGACCCCTTGGTTGCGGATCCGGTAGGCGGGATCCACGCTTTCCGGGCCTTTCCGGGGATCGGCCTGGGCGTTTGCGGGGAGAAACCCGGCGACTGCAATCGCGGGAGTGGAGCGGGCGAGAAACTGGCGGCGGGAGACGTTCATGGGAGAGAGGGGTCGACGGGGTTTAACAGGGGCAAACCCGCACAGCAAACCCGGCGAAAAGGCTCGGAGGGATACGCTTGCGGCCGTCCCCCGGCTTTCTTTTGATTCCGCCGCTCGCCGCCCGAGGCACCCCTGTGGTAAGCGCACCCCGGTGGATTCCCAACTCCTTCTTGTGCTGAGCCTGCTGGGTGTTTGTGTCGCGCTTTTTGTCGCGAACAAACCGCGCATGGACGTGGTGGGGATTTTGGCCATGACGCTGCTGCCGCTGACCGGCCTGCTGAGTGTGCCGGAGGCTCTGGCCGGGTTCAGCGACCCCAACGTCATCCTCATCGCGGCTTTGTTTGTCGTGGGGGAAGGCCTGGTGCGCACCGGCATCGCCAACCGGATCGGGGATTTCCTGCTCCACCACGCCAAAGGCAGCGAAACGCGGCTGCTGGTTCTTTTGATGGGGGCGGTGGCGTTGCTGGGGTCGTTGATGAGTTCCACCGGGGTGGTCGCCATCTTTATCCCCGTGGTGCTGGGTGTGGCCGAACGCCAGCGCCTTTCGCCGTCGCGGCTGATGATGCCCCTGAGCATTGCCGCGCTGATCAGCGGCATGCTCACCCTGGTCGGCACCGCGCCCAATCTGGTCGCCGACAGCGCGCTGCAACACGCCGGGCTGGGCGGATTCGGCTTTTTTTCGTTCACCCCCCTCGGCGCGGCCGTGCTCGTCTCGGGGATCGGCTACATGCTCGTCGCTCGGCGCTGGCTCAACCCCGGCGTGGACGCGGATAAACCCCGCAGATCCCGGCGCAACCTCATGGATTTCGTGCGGGATTACCGCCTGGCGGAGCGCGAGATGCGGGTGCGGGTGGGCGCCAATTCGCCGTTGACCGGGCAGACGCTGCAGCAACTCGGGTCGCGTCGGCGCAGCATGGCGAACATCGTCGCCATTGAACGCACGCGCGGGTCGCGGAAGGAGCTGATCGAGCCGCGCTCGGATTCGCAGATCTGCGCCGGCGACGTGCTCCTGGTGGATTTTCCCGAGGCGCTGGGCGAAAACCGCGACCCACGGCTCGCGGAGCTCGACCTGGAGCCGCTGCCCCTGCGCGGCCGCTATTTCACCGATCAATCCCGCGACCTGGGCATGGCGGAGGTTTTGTTGCCGCCCGACTCCGAGCTGGCCGGCCGCAGCGTTCTGGAGACGGCGTTTCGCAGCAAATACCAGCTCAACGTCATCGGCCTGCGCCGGGCGCAGCAGGCGCACAAAGGCGGTGTGCTCGACGAGCCGCTGCGCGCGGGGGATGTGCTGCTCGTCATCGGGCGCTGGAAAAACATCCGGGAACTCCAGAAACGCAAACACGACTTCCTGGTGCTGAGTTTGCCGGCGGAAATCGACCGGGTCGCACCCGCCGACAACCGGGCGCCGCAGGCCCTTCTGAGCCTCGCGGTGATGATCCTGCTGATGATCACCGGCTGGGTTCCCAACGCGATCGCCGCCCTGCTGGGTTGCCTGCTCATGGGGCTCACCCGCTGCGTCACCCTCGAGAGCGCCTACAAATCCATCCAGTGGCCCAGCCTGATCCTCATCGTCGGCATGATGCCTTTCTCCACCGCGCTGCAAAAAACCGGCGGCGTGGAGCTCGCCGTCGACGGGCTCCTGCATGTGTTTGGCCAGGCCGAACCCCGGCTGCTTTTGGCCGCGCTTTTCGCGGTCACCGCCGTCATCGGCCTGTTTGTGTCCAACACAGCCACCGCCGTGCTTATGGCGCCCATCGCGCTCCAGGTCGCCCAGACCCTTGGCCTGTCGCCCCAGCCCTTTGTCATGACCGTCGCCATCGCCTCCTCGGCGGCGTTCATGACCCCGGTCTCCTCGCCGGTCAACACGCTGGTGCTTGTCCCGGGCAAATACCGGTTTGGCGATTTCGTCCGGATCGGCGTCCCTCTCACCTTGCTCGTGCTGCTGCTCACCGTGCTGCTCATCCCTTGGCTTCTGCCGCTGCGCCAGTGTAGTGCAGCGCAGTTAAGCGAACATTATCCCCTCTGGAAGGGCAGGCTTGAGGGTAGTTAGTGGAATGCGCATCACACCTCGTCCCGTGCTGTCCGGCGAAGATCAAGCGTGGCTACGCAAGCAAGCAGCCAGCGCGGTGACCACGCGCCGGTTGGTGGAGCGATGTCAGATCGTGCTGCGGGCGACCGAGGGAGCGACCAACGAGCAGATCCCGGCGGCACTGGGGATCATGCGCCACCGCGTCTCCATCCCCACTTCACACCGACCAGCGCCTCGTGGCTCAACATGGCGGAGCGTTTTTTTCGCGATCTCACCGTCACGCGCGTGCGGAGTGGCGGCTTACACAGCCTGCCGGAGCTGATCGCCGCGCTGGAAAAGTATCTTCTCCAACACAACAGGGAACCGAAGCCCTCCATTTGGACGACACAAGCCAAGGACATCCTGGCCAAGGTCACTCGCGCCCGAGCAAAGCTCAACCGTAGCAAACGCAACGCTCATTGGGCCGCACGAGACTCGTTTGTCTGTCCCAACCACAGCCACCACCCCAGCAGCCCCAAGCAAGGGGGCGGAAAGGGGGGCTCCCGCCCAGCCCGAAGGGCTTACGACCTCCAGCCCAGGGTCGGTCGAATGGAATGAGGCCTACCCTGGGAATGAGTGGAGCTCCGATTGAACCGCAAAGCGGTTCCGGCCGGGACGGATGGGAGAACGGCGTATGGGGCGCAACCCCGTTGGGGTTGAAAGGTTTGGTGGGATGTGGTCCCAAGGTAGCGGTCTGTCGACCGCAACCTTGGGCTGGAGGACGGGAACGCCGTAGGCGTAGGGAAGCGGCTGTGACAACGAGGGGAAGAGCCAATAGGGACAGCGATTAAGAAAACCGCAGGAAAACGCGGTGAGATCCCAGTGGGTCTGTCGCGAATGGCGCTAAGATAAGGGCTGTTTGGGACGTTTTGAGGTGGCGGTGTTTCGGTGGGGGAGATCGCCCGTTTGGCGGCGAGGCCGGGTGAGGCGTTGATGGTTCTTGGGACGCCGTTTTACTGCCCTGGGTTCGGAAGGTGGCACAGGCTTCCAGCCTGTGACCTATGACAGCCACAGCCAGGATGGCTGTGCCACTTTGGTCTCCACCGACGGCACGCGCAGATCCCAACGCTCCCCACTCGGAGATTTGCCGAGGAGAGTATCGCCCCAAATGATCCTTATCTTAGTGCCATTCGGATCTGTGCCCGGCAGATCACCCCTGCGGAGTGGGGTCTTCCACAGCCTGCCGGAGCTGATCGCCGCGCTGGTGAAGTATCTTCTCCAACACAACAGGGAACCGAAGCCCTCCGTTTGGACGGCACAAGCCAAGGACATCCTGGCCAAGGTCACTCGCGCCCGAGCAAAGCTCAACCGTAGCAAACGCAACGCTCATTGGGCCGCACGAGACTAGTGAACCGCGGATGGTCGTTGGTATGTCGGACGGGCGGGAGGCCCGTCCCCCCTTTTCGCCCTTGAAATCCGCCGGGGCGCGCACTCCACTGCGGGCCCTCCTATGCGCGCCCTGATCCTGAGTCTCCTTCTTGCCGTCTCGAACCTCGCGTCCGCGGCCACGGTTGAGAAATTCGCAATCGACGGCAAACCAGTCACCCTCAAAGTGCCCGACCAGCCGGCCCCTGGAAAACCCTGGCTCTGGGTGGGCGAGTTTGGCGGCCACCTGAAAACACTCGAGGACGGCCTGGTGGAAAAAGGCTGGCACGTGGCCTATGTCAACCTCAGCAACCAGTTCGGGTCCCCGGGGGCCATGGCCGTCTGGGAAAAGCTCTACACGGAGCTCCACGAAAAACGCGCGCTGTCGGCGCGTCCGGCGTTGCTGGGCATTTCCCGGGGCGGACTCTACGTCAACGCCTGGACCCGGCTGCACCCGGACCGCGTCAGCGTGCTCTACCACGACAACGGCGTGAGCGACATCCGGTCCTGGCCCGGGGGAATTCAACTCACCGCCAAAGGCAAGGGCAGCCCCAAAGACTGGGCGCTTTACAAGGCGGAGTTCGGGTTCTCCGCCGACGAAGACGCCGAGGCCAAGTCGCTGCGTCCCGTGGACGGCCTTGCCCCGGCCGTGCAAGCCGGGGTGCTGCTGGTGTCGGTGTACGGCACAGCGGACGCCACCGTGCCCCATGAGGACAACGCCGGCGTTTTGGCGAAGTTCTGGGAGCAATCCGGCGGCCGAGTCCGGCTGTTTCCCAAGGAGGGCGGCGATCATCATCCGCACGGGCTACCCGACGCGACGCCCCTCATCGAGTTGCTCTGCGCCGAGGCAAAATAAACCCGCGCCGTGTGGTGCGGACCCTGGGCATTCCGTGTTCTTCTACTGAAAACCGAAGTTCAGGCGGCATGACTGAAAAGACGGAAGTTCAGCGCCCTGGCGTTCCGTGATTTCCAAAAACCTCTCCGCGTTCTCCGCGCCTCCGCGCGAAAATGGTCTCTCGGCAATTCCGCAGTTCGGGCTTACGGCAGCACAGCCGGGTCGATGAACGTGGCGTTGTCCCGGGCGAAACTCGGGCGGAAATGCGTGTCGTCGTAGCGGATCGGGCCGTTCTCGTTTTCCACCAGACAAACCCCGCCCGCCGTCAGCAAGGGCAAAGGATCCAGGACCGCGGTTCGGGAACGCAGGGCGGTTTCCTGGAGCCGGGTCCGCAGCCAGCCTTCCTTGGCCAGGTACTGCTCGCGGGTGAACACTTTGCGCGAGACCAACCGGCACCCGGTGAAGGTCCTTTCCACCCTCGAATGCTTCGGGTGCAGGAGGTGGCTGCTCGGGCACTCCAACACCAGGAACGTCTTCCTGTCCTTCCCGACCCGTTCCAGGAGGTCCGCGACGGCTTGAAGCGCGTGGTCTTTGCCCGACTCCGTCGCAAAGGCGCTCCCGCCGGAAAAGTAATCCTGGGCGAACCAGCCGAAATACATCCCCCAACGCGCGCCCAGGACAACCCGGTCGATCCGTGTGTCGGTGCGGAGCAGCTCCTCCAGCTCGGCGTAAAACCCGTCCGGCGCGCCGATTGTGAGCAGCCGCTCGCCTTTGAAGACGGTTCCGGGCATAGGCGGGGTGCCTCCGCGCGTGATAAAAAGCGCGCCCCGGCCCGCGGGCCCGCTGTCCTGTAAAAGCCTTCGCACCCTGGGGATGATGTGTTGAATGTGGCTGTCGCCCACGAAGAGGGTCTGGGGACCTTCTCCGCCGGTGTGTTTGACGTATTTGAGGCGTTCCGGGTGGACCTCCCGGAGACCAAAAAAGCTGTCCGAATCCTTCACAGCTTGTTCGATCCGCTGCATGGCGGCCGCCGTGGTCGTCTTCAGGCCGATTTGCCGCCACGCCAGGAACCCCGCGCCTCCCAGGAGCAGGAACCCGGCGGTGAGCCCGGGCACCACCCAGCGCGAAGCCGCGTGCCGGAGCCGTCGTTCGATGAAAAAATAGGTCAGCGCGGCGAGAACGGCGGAAACCGCGACGGCCGCGAGGACGTGCCAGCGGATGAGCTTTTTTTCATCCACCAAGTGAACAAACGCCAGGAGCGGCCAGTGAAACAGATAGAGCGGATAACTCAACAACCCCGCCCACACCATCGCTCGGTTCGAAAGCAGCCAGCGGTGAACGGGCGTCGCCGGGCCGCTGGCGATCAGCAGGACACTCCCCAAGACGGGAACCAGCGCCCGCCAACCGGGATACACCCCGGTCTTGCGGAAAAACAGCATCCCGCCGCACACTAGGGCGAGCCCCGTGCCAGCCGCCCACAGGGCCCGGCCGTCCGACCGGAAGACGGCGGCCAAGCCCCGGCGCTGATACCACGCCAGCAACGCCCCGGCGGCGAGTTCCCAGGCCCGGCAGGGCAGCAGGAAAAAGGCGTTGCCGACCAAACCCAGGGACGCGGCGACACTCAGCCCGAGGGAACCCGCGAGCAACCCCCACAAAACCCACGGCACCCGGCCCACGGCCTGTTTCCAGGCCAGCAAAAGCAGCGGCGGGAAAAGGAGATAGAACTGTTCCTCCACCGCCAGAGACCAGAGGTGCAGCAGCGGCTTGGACTCCGCCGCCTTGTCGAAATAACCCACCTCCCGCTGGAACACCCAGTTCTGCAAAAACACCGTGCTCGCCGCCCAATGTTTCCCAAGCTGCTCAAACTCGTCCTGCAGAAGGAGAAAGCTGCCGCAACCCAGCGCCAACACCCCCAGCACCAGAAGCGCGGGCACCAGCCGTCGCACGCGCCTCGCGTAAAAATCCGCAAACCGGAACGCACCCGCCTCCAGCTCCCGGAACAGGATCCCGGCGATCAGATACCCGGAGATCACGAAAAAAACGTCCACCCCGGTAAAACCACCGGGCAACGCCTTGGGGAACGCGTGGAACCACACCACGCCGAGCACTGCCAGAGCCCGCAGCCCATCGATGTCCGTCCGGTAACCGGGCTTTTCCATACGTCACGCCCGGCGTGTTGCGGCATCCCACCCGGGCGCGTCCTTCGCCCCGTCCCCAGCCGCGCGCGCTCGGGACCGGCGGCACGGGAAAGAAGGGGGATAAAAAGGGCTCATCAGCCCCCAGCAATGCCATGCGGCGGGCAGCTCTGGCAACCGCCCAGTCCCTAAAACTGGGTCGCCAAACGACCCTAACCGATGACGGCCCGAATCCCGGAATTTCAGCGAGAGATCATTTTCACGCGGAGACGCTGGGGGCGCGGAGGGCTTTTTAAAAAGTCACGGAACGCCAAGGTGATGCGCTTCCGTGCTCGCAGTCACTCCGCTCGAACTTCGGTTTTCAGGTGGAGGCCTCAGTTCTCCAGAATCCGGAACACGTAAAGCCCCGTGCCGACACTCTTGGGATGGTGCTGATCGGAAACCTTCACCCGCAGCACATGGCGTCCGGGAGCGAGTTCGTCCTCCAGCATCACAGCCCAAGCCAGGTAAAGTCCCGTGCTCCAAGAGGTAAACGTCTCGATCTTCCTCGACGGCCCGCCGTCGCATGAGACCTCCAGGATCCCCGTGTCGGGTCCCGCGCCAATGAGCAATCCGGCGGCAGTCCCCTCAAACGCCAGCTCCAACTCGGCCCCCGGCTGGAGCGCCACCAGCGCCGGCGCATCCTTGGTGAGCAGACCGTGGGTCTTGGCGGCAACCGCCGGTTTCCACGGCGTCATGCGCTCGAATCCTTTGAGGATCTTCACGTCGTCGAGTTTCCCGAAGCGGCCCCGGAAATAGCTGTGTGAATCCACCGGGCTCGCGGGCAACGGATGGGTCTGGACGGGCTTCAGGGGCCCGCTCCAGGCCGCCTCGAGCATCCGCGAGATGCTGTTGGCGTAGAGCTGGTTGCCAAAAGGCGCGGGATGCAGTCCCTTGAAATCGTCCGCCCAGGTGAACTCACCGGCGTTGATCCGCTCGGTCACCTCAAGGGCGAGGTCCAGGGAAGGGTTGCCGTAAGCCACGGCCACCTTTTCATGCTGCTGGATGACCTCGGGCACCCGACCCGCGTTGTAGTCCTCCATGTGCGGGGGCATGACAAAGTGCATCTGCACAATGTCCGTCTTCGGATTGGCCATGCGCGCATGGCGCACCACCCCCTCCATCCCGCGCAACATCTGCTTGGGCAACTCGGGGTGATTGGACGCGTCGTTGACGGCGGCTTCCACAAAAAGCAGGTCCACGGGCCCCTTCGAAAGCACGTCCTGCTCGAGGCGGAAAGCGTGCGGAACCGACCCCAAAGAACCGATCCCGGCGCCGATAAACTCGAATTTCGTCTCCGGAAACCGTTTCTGGAGATACTCCATCACCGGATACCGCCAACCCGGCGCGGCCGTGATGGACCCCCCGAGAAAAGCCACCCGCCCCGTTTTCTCTTTTTCAAACTTTACCCGGGCGTTGTTCACGCCGTCCCGGAGCTGAAAGTACTCGCGTCCCTTCGGCAGGACTTTGGGATCGTAGGAGAGCGCCAGGGCCGAAGGGATCCAAGGCGCGATCAGAGCCAGGGACGCTGCGACACAGAGGCTGAAACGGAGTGCCCGACCGGGGAATTGGGGAAAACGCATAAGAAGGGTTCCGAGAACACCCCCAGGGAACCCGTTTTCTTTGCCTTACTCGCCTCGCATAAACATGCGAGGCGGTCCGCGGAGAAGGGTGGCGAAATTCACGGCACAGCCGATCCGGGCGCGTTTGTTGCTCTTGGGACGAGGCGCGGTCGTGACAGCCCGGGCCGATTTTTCAATTTTTCAATGCAGATTCCCGAAACAGAAATCACCGTCCGCGACGGTCGCGGCACGTTGCTCCTGCAACGGGCCCTGAGACCGGGGGAGTACGTCCTGGGACGTTCCCCGGAGGCGGAGCTTTCCTTTGAGGCGGAACTGGTTTGCGACGAGCACGCGAGACTGACGGTCAATTACGATCACGTCCTCATTGAGGATCTCGACTCCGCCTGGGGCACGTTTGTCGACGGCAAACCCGTCAAGGGCGCCACCCGTCTCTGGCCGGGCCAAACGATCCAGATCGGCCCCGTGAACATCGAGTGTCGCCGGATCAAACGCCCGCCGGGTCGCAACGGCTCGTTTGCACCCAATACGGCGGGCATCCGGCAAATGCTGCCCGAGGACCTTTTGTCTGAGCGCAAATACCGGATTTCCGGCATGGTTGCCCAAGGCGGGATGGGAGCCATCCTGGATGCGACGGAACAGGTCATCCAGCGCAAGGTCGCCATGAAAGTCATGCTCAACGGGTCCGACCCGCAGGGGCTTGCGCGGTTCATCAGCGAGGCGAAAATCACCGCCCGGCTTGAGCATCCCAACATCGTCCCCGTGCATGAGCTGAGCGTGGACGAAAACGAGCAGGCATTTTACACGATGAAGCTGGTCCGAGGCATCACCCTGCACAAGGTGCTGCGGCTGATGAGAGATGGCGCCGAGCCGACTCTCCGGAAGTATTCCCTGGGCGTTTTGCTCACGATCTTCCAGAAGGTCTGCGACGCCTTGGCTTTCGCCCATTCCAAGGGGGTGATCCACCGCGATCTCAAGCCCGACAACGTCATGCTCGGAGACTTCGGCGAGGTGCTGGTGATGGATTGGGGCCTCGCGAAAACCCTCGGCGCGCAGTCCCCCGCCGAGCCGACGGATTCGGGCGCGGCTTCTCGCGATTGGCGCGATCCGTCCGGCTCAGGCACCGAGGCGGGCACCATCATGGGGACGCCCAAATTCATGAGTCCGGAGCAGGCACGGGGCGAGGTGGAGACATTGGACGCGCGCAGCGACATTTACGCCCTGGGGGCCATGCTCTACGAAATCCTCTGTCTGCGCAGCCCTGTGAGCGGGGCCAACGCGTCGGAGATCGTGGAGCGCGTCGGGACGGGGCAGGTCGATCCCATCACCGCGCCCAAACCCGGGAAGATCTCCCATCTGCCCGGAGCCAAGATTCCCGACTCCCTCAGCGCCGTGGTGCGCAAAGCGATTGCCTTTAAAAGGACGCATCGTTACGCGAGCGTCGCGGATCTGCAGCGGGACATCGAGGCCTACCAGAATGGGTTCGCGACCAGTGCAGAGCAAAAGAGCCTTTGGAAAGACGCCGTGTTTTTGGTCCGGCGCAACAAAGTGGCGAGCCTCGGCATCCTCGCCGTGCTGCTGGTGGGCGGCGGGCTGGGCGCCAACGTGTTCACCACGGGCCGGCGGGCGGAGGGCGCCCTCAAGAGGCTGAGAGAAATGGCGCCAGCGCTGCGCGCCATGGCCGACAAAGAGGCGGAGTTCCAGCGGTTCCCGGCGGCAATTGAAAAACTGGATGCGGCCATCACGCTCGATCCCGATTACGGTCCCGCGTACACCCGCAAAGCGTGGATTCACGTGGGCATGAAGGACATGCCCACGGCGGCCAAGCTCCTTCGCGAGGCGACCCTCAAGGACCCGAAAGCGGACGCTTTGTTGCCGCTTTTCGAGCGCCTGAGCGCAAAGCCGATCCCGCAGTGGAGCGCGGCGGACAGGCAGGAATTGTTGACCGACCTGCGCCGGTTCGGTCTCGATGGTGAAAGTATTGCGTTGCTTCCGGACCTCAAAACTCATGCCCAAGACGCATTCAAACTGATCCGCGATCGCGTCGGCAGATGGCTCGGGCCCAACCAGAGTTGGCGTGTGAAGACTGATGAACTGGGCCTCATCCGGGTGGAACTGCCCGCATCGGTGCGCAGTCTCATCCCGCTGAAAGGCCTGCCCATCCAAAGTCTCTCTTTCTACGGATCAAACGTCAGCGTTCTGACTCCGCTCAGAGGGATGCCGCTCTCCGTACTGGATCTGCACGAGAGCAAGGTCTCGGATTTAACGCCGCTGGCCGGGATGCCTTTGAGCGAGCTGTTCATACACTCCACCCCCGTGACCAGCCTCGAACCCCTCCGGGGCATGGAACTCAAAAAGCTGAACGCTGATAACTGCAAGATCCGCGATTTTAGTCCCCTCCAAGGGATGCCCCTGCAGGAGCTCACCCTCGGAGGTTACGATGCGATCATCGACCTTGCCCTACTGGATGCGGCGCCGCTGACCCACCTCAAACTGCGCACCCTCACCCCGCAGAACACCGAGGTGTTGCAGACCAAAAACATCGTCTATCTCAATCTTGAGTACTCAAAAATCCCCAGCATAGCGGCATTGCGCGGGTTGCCGGTCAAAACGCTTCGAATCAACCGATGCGACCAATTGAAGGATCTCTCTCCGCTGGCGGATCTGCCAGAGCTGGAGGAGCTTTATATTTCGCAAAAGGCGCGGCTCCCGGACACTCTGCGCAACCACGCCAAGCTCAAGTGGGTCTTTGTGGATCCGGTATCGATCCCCGTCGCCGTCGGGGATTACTGGGCGGAGGTGGACCGGCAACGGAGCGCGAGCAAATAAGCAGCCGCTCCCAGCGGCGCCGCCGGATCGGTTCAACGGAAGGTGGCACAGGCTTCCAGCCTGTGATCTGTGGCAGTCACAGCCAGGATGGCTGTGCCCCTTTGAGGGGCCTCCTTGGGGACAGACCCCGGTCGTTCAAAGAGACCAGGGATTTCATTCACGGATCTCAATGGTAGCGCATACGGGATTTGAACCCGTGTACCAGCCTTGAGAGGGCTGTGTCCTAGGCCTCTAGACGAATGCGCCGTTTTCCAGAAGAGGCGCGGATGTTAACCCACCCACCCGCAACCGACAAATGGATTTTTCCCGCAGTCGTGCCTTTCCGGCGTCGGGTTCGCGGACCATCCCGCTCCCATCCGCACTTCCGATCCCGCCTCCCCGCCAGGAACCCGTTCTACCGCCCCTTCAGAGGCGGTTCCGTCGGCTGGATCCGGGTCTGCTCCAGTGTCCTCAGCGACCGGGTGCGGTTGAGTTCGATGAGCTTTTTCAAGCGCGGATCCGGATCGGCCTTGGCCACGCGGGCGTAAAACTCCCTGTAATACCGCTTAAGGATCTCCCGCTTTTCGTAATCCGTCCGCGCGGCCTGGGCGCGGTCCCATTCCATTTGCAGCGCCGGATCCTGCCGCACTTTGTCCCGCGCCGCCCGAAACCGGATCCGCTCTTCCAGGTCCGCCTCCGCGGCTTCCGTCCGGGAGGGCTCGCTTGGACGAGGTTTTCCCGGCTCGGGCCGGGCCCCCTGGGATTTGGCTCCGGGTCTGGGAGTTTGGATCGGAGGCGGCAGCTCCGGGAGCGAGGGAACGGACAACTGCGGCGTCCCCGAGGGAATGAGCTCCAGACGCCCCGGCTCCGAAGGCGCCACCGGTCTTGGAGTGCCCTCGCCCGGGGGCGAGACAGCCGGGTCCTGCGCAAACAGAGGAGGCAAAGACAGGAGCGCCGCAGTCAGCGGCAGAAAGAGTTTTTTCATGGCGAAACGCAATGGGCCGCGACGATAGCGCAAAGAATTCGTTTGAAAAGCGCGCCCTCCTCGCGCACAGGCGGTCCATGCCCTCGCACGCCCTTTCACCCCAGCGGATCCCGCTCGACCTCAGCCCGCTTGAGGTCGCAGCCCGCTGCCGGCACCTCGATGGACTGGTTTTTTTCGATAGCGCACTCGAAACAGGCGATCCGGAGCAGATTTCGCTGGTGGCAGCGCTGCCTCGGGAAATCCGGAGAGGCGGCTCCGCCGGGGACTGGGACGCACTGAGGCAAACAGTGGCCACCCACCAAAACCACGCCGGGCCTGATGACGGTTTGCCTCACGGATTCGCGGCCGGCTGGGTGAACTACGAGGGGGAGTTTTGTTTCGGGATCTATGACCAAGCCCTGATTTACCGGCACGCGGATGAGAGCTGGCACGTCATCGGCACGCTGCACACCCGGCTGCGGGACCCGGGAACGGAGTCGCACGCGCCTTTAGCCGCGCCCCAGCCGCGCCGACAACCCAGCGCGGTTGGCTCGGCGTCCCGGAACCTCCGGTTCGAGCCCGAGCTGGACCGGGCGACCTACTGCGCCATGGTCGAAAGCGCCCAGCGATACATCGCCGCGGGCGACATTTACCAGGTCAACCTGGCGCACCGCTTTGAGACGCCGTGGACGGGGGACCCCTTCGCGTTCTACGAGGATCTTCGCCATTATTCGCCCGCGCCCTTTGGCGCCCTGCTGCAATTCGGCGACCGGACCGTTTTATCGAGTTCCCCGGAGAGTTTTCTCAAGATGTCGGGACAGGCCATCCGCACCCGGCCCATCAAAGGCACCCGGCCCCGGCGGTCCGACCCCAAAGCGGACGAGAAATCGGCATACGACCTGATCACTTCACCCAAGGAAATCGCCGAGCTGGTGATGATCACGGATCTGGAGCGCAACGACCTGGGACGCGTGTGCGAGTTTGGGTCCGTGCGGGTGACGGAGCTGCTCAAGCTGGAGCGGTTCGAGCAGGTGTTTCATCTGGTCTCCACCGTGGAAGGCAGGCTGCGAGCGGACGTGGATCACGTGAGCGCGCTTCAGGAATGTTTTCCAGGCGGCTCCATCACGGGCGCCCCGAAGAAAAGGGCCCGAGAGATCATCCGCGAGCTGGAGAACGGCGCGCGCGGCATCTACACGGGGGCGATTGGCTGGTTTGGGTTCAACGGGGAAAGCCAGTTCAACATCGCCATCCGCACGGTGGTGCTGGAGGAAGGCCGGGCCCATTTCCACGTGGGCGCGGGCATTGTGGCGGATTCTGTGCCAGAGAACGAATGGCAGGAAACGCTCGATAAAGCGGCCGGGATTCTTCTCACGGCCGAGCGCACCGAGGCGACCCGCCCCCCAGCCGTCCATCCCGTCCATCCCGTCCATCCCGTCCATCCCGTCCATCCCGTCCATCCCGTCCATCCCGTCCATCCCGTCCATCCCGTCCATCAGAGCCCGGATCCCGCCTGAGGCGTCCCCACCGGCTGGCCCTCCTCCACGGACACCACCTGGCCCGTGATGGACCGCGCGCCGTCGCCGAGCAAAAACACCGCCGCCGCGTCCAGATCCGGGTCCGTGGACGTTCCGGCGAGGGGCTCGCGAAACCAGCGCCGCCCCTCGCCCCCCCGCGGATGCGCCGCTTGGAAACCGGCGGCTTCATCGGGCCTGCCCGCGCCGCCCGAGGCGATGACATTGAGGCGGATATGATAGGGCGCGTAAAAGGACGCCATGGCGCGGCTCAAACCGACGACCGCGCCGTAGGCGGCGGCCTGGGCGTGGGCCAGGTTGGCCGAGGCCGGACTCGAGCTGGCCCAGTTGAGAATCGCGCCGCCGGTTCGCTGGAGGAGGAACTGTCGGATCGCGGCGCGATTGGAATAACGCAGGGCGCAGAGATGCAGATCGAGGATCGCGCGCCAGCTCTCGTCCTCCACGTCATGCAAGGGCCCGTCCGTGACGGCGTGAGCCGGGCCTTGGATGGCGTGGTAGAGGCCGTCAAACCGGCCAAACGCGCTGAGCACCTCGGCGATCGCGCGCGGCACCGTGGCCGGATCGCCCGGCTCGGCGCAGACCGCCACGGCGCCCGGGCCGAGCAGATGCGCGGCGCGTTCGACCCCGGGCCGCGGATACCCCACGACCACCAAGTTTGCGCCTGCCGCCAGGCACGCTTTTGCCGCCGACAACCCCACACCGGAAGTGCCGCCCACCACAACGAGGCTTTTACCCAGGAGATCCACGCTGCCAGAAAGCTAGCGCCGTCCCCCCGGGGGAAACAACCTGAGCCCCCCCTCCTCCAGTGGATTCCGCCCACGGCGCCCACCGGCCGCGCCCCCTCCGCTTCAACCTGCGCACCGAAGTTCACGCGGAGACGCGGGGGGCGCGGAGGATTGCCATGCGCATAACGGAAGGTGATTCCCGAACCTTCTCCGTTTTCATCGCGTTCCGCGTAAACCTTTTCCGCGAGCCAAAGCAGAAGTGTCTCGCGAGGCACATAACAAGCAGCGAAGAAGGCCGCCATCTGGCGCCCAACGGTGCCATCCGGGGTGCCATCCGGGGACAGACCCGGAGCCAATGACCAGGAGCCACTTGAGTGATTTCCAAAAAGCACTCCGCGTTCTCCGCGCCGCCGCGTGAAAATGCTCTCTCTCTGCAATCTCCGAGTTCGGGTTCAACCTTGCCGTGCCCTGTCCGTTTGGGCAGTTTCGCCGATTATGTCCGAGAAACGTTTTGGCTGTTTTGGGATCTTCCTCGCCGTGGTGCTCTGCGGAAGCCTGCTGCTCAACCTGGTGTTCATCGCCACCCGCTCCGCCACGGCGGCGCTGAGCGGCGCGTCGCTGGCGGGACATCTCGGAGACGGCCCGAAATTTGACGAGTCCGTGCTGCTGCCCGCCAAGTCGCGCAGCGACGACAAAATCGCCCTCCTGAGCCTGCGCGGTGTGATCACCGGCGCCGAGTCGGGCGTGGTGGGGCAGACGATGGTGGACGACCTGCGGCTCCAGTGCAAACAGGCGGCGGAGGACCCCAAGGTCAAGGCGGTGGTGGTGGAGATCGACTCGCCCGGGGGCGAAGTGACGGCGTCCGACATCCTTTACAACGCGGTGAAAAACATCCGGGACGTCGCGCACAAACCGGTGGTCATCTCAATGGGCTCCATGGCGGCCTCGGGCGGTTATTATGTGGCCTGCGCGGGTTCCTGGGTGATCGCCAACGAGACGACGTTCACGGGGAGCATCGGGGTGATCATGCAGACGCTCAACTACCAGCAGCTCTTCGGCAAGGTGGGACTCGAGTCGGTCACGTTCAAAAGCGGCAAGTTCAAGGACATGCTCAGCGGCTCCCGCGCGATGAGCGAGGAGGAGCGCGATTACGTGCAGAAGATGGTCATGGACACCTACGGCAAGTTCGTGGGGATCGTCGCCAGGGAACGGCAGCTGCCCGAAGCCGATCTGCGGGCGGGCGTGGCCGACGGCCGCGTGGTTTCCGGCAAGGACGCCCTGGAGGCCAAACTCGTCAACCAACTCGGCCTGATCGAGGACGCGTACGCCAAAGCCCGGGAACTGGCGGAGGCGCCCGACGCCGCGGTGATCCGATACGAGTCGGGGTTCAACCTGGGGAAACTCTTCCATCTTCTGGGGCAGTCCGAAAAAGCGCAGGTGTCGGTCCAGTGGCCCCCGCAGCTCGGCGCCCGACTTGAGCCCGGCCGGTTCTATTATCTGCCCAGCTTTTACGCCCAATAAACCGCGGCCGCCCCGCCCCTGGACATGCCCCCGCAACTGCCATCCCTGCTCTTCCTGG
>CAMARB010000067.1 GCA_945860355.1 Chthoniobacter flavus
CATAGGACCCATAGGACCCATAGGACCCATAGGACCCATAGGACCCATAGGACCCATAGGACCCATAGGACCGGCCTGTGGACATGCGCGCCCCCTTTTCCGCATGCCTACGCCCTGACGCCCCGCCCGCTTGCATCGCGCCCCGGCACTTCATAGCGTGGCGGGGCATGTCTACCCAACCGCTCGTGATCGCAGGTCGCCCGTTTTCATCCCGGCTGATGCTCGGGACGGGGAAATTCGCGTCCAACTCCGCCATGGCCGACGCGCTGGAGGCCAGCGGCACCGAAATAGTGACCGTGGCGTTGCGACGGGCGGATCTCTCGGGGAAAGGCGATGCGTTCGCCAACATCCTCGAGTTCATCGACCCGAAGAAATACCTGCTTCTGCCGAACACCAGCGGAGCCATCAACGCGGAGGAAGCCGTGCGTTTGGCCCGGCTGGCGCGCGCGGCGGGGATCTCGGATTGGATCAAACTGGAGATTCACCCGGACCCGCGGTATCTGCTGCCGGACCCGATTGAGACCCTCAAGGCGGCGGAGATTCTTGTTCGGGAAGGGTTTACCGTCCTGCCGTATATTAACGCCGACCCGGTTCTGGCCCGGCGCCTGCAGGATGTGGGAACGGCCACGGTGATGCCGCTCGGGTCGCCGATTGGGAGCAACCGCGGCATCGAAACCCGGGCGCAAATTGAGATCATCCTCGAGCAGGCCACCGTGCCGGTGGTGGTGGATGCCGGGATCGGAGCGCCCAGCCAGGCGGCGGAGGCCATGGAAATGGGGGCCGCCGCCGTGTTGGTGAACACCGCCATTGCCATCGCGGCGGACCCGGCGGCGATGGGACGCGCGTTTCGAAAGGCGGTGGAGGCCGGACGCGAAGCGTATGAGATCGGCCTGGGGGACGTGCTCCCGATCGCCTCCGCGACCAGCCCGTTGACCGGTTTTTTAAAGACGCTCTGACGCCCGCCACGGTGCGAATCTACGGATTTTTGGCGTTGTTTTTTTGCACCCGGCAGCGAAGCGGTGTTTGATCTGGCAGCTTTTTTGTTCCACTCGCCATGCCTCTCCTTGAAGTCAAAAATTTGCGGACGTGGTTTCCTGTTCGAACCGGGCTTTTCCGGCGGCACACGGATGACATTCGCGCGGTGGACGACGTGAGTTTCACGGTGGAGGAGGGAACCACGGTGGGGTTGGTGGGCGAGAGCGGCAGCGGCAAGTCGACGATCGGCAAGACCCTGCTGAAGCTGGCGGCGGCGACCAGCGGCGAGGTGTTCTTCGGGGGGCGCGATGTGTTGCCCCTGAGCGAGAGCGAGTTCCGCCCGCTGCGTCGGGAGATGCAGATGATTTTCCAGGACCCCTTCAGCTCCCTGAATCCGCGCCATTCCATCCTGCAAATTGTCGGGGAGGCGTTGGAGATCCATTTTCCGCAGATGAAAGCCGCCGAGCGCCGGGAACGTGTGGCGCAGCTGCTGGGCCAGGTGGGTTTGAAGCCCGAGATGATGAGCCGGTATCCGCACGAGTTTAGCGGCGGCCAGCGCCAGCGGATCGGGATCGCGCGGGCGTTGGCGGTCAAACCCCGGTTTATCGTGTGCGACGAGCCCGTGAGCGCGCTGGACGTGAGTGTCCAAGCCCAGATCGTGAACCTACTGCAGGATTTGCAGGCGGAGCTGGGGCTCACCTACCTCTTCATCGCCCACGACTTGGCGGTGGTGGAGCACATCAGCGACCATGTGCTGGTGATGTATCGGGGCAAAATCGTGGAGTCCGCCCCCGCCGAGGCGATCTACGAGAACCCGCAGCATGAATACACCCGCAAACTGCTGGCGGCCGTGCCCGCGTTCGGCTGAGAGCCCTCCGGAACAACCGCCCCGGAACCGCCTCGTTTTTCCGCGGGTCCGTCCCAACCTTGCGACCACCGCCACTTTTTTGAACCCGCACCCTGAACCGCCTCGCCGCCTGAACGCTTTGTTGTGACTCCTTTTCTGAGAAAACTGTTCGGGATGAACTGGGTGCTGTTTGCCACGATGATGGTGCTGGCGGTGTTCGGAGTGGTGGCGGTTTACAGCGCCTCGTATTTCAAGACGGACGACTACTGGCACAAACAATCGGTCTGGGTTGGAATCGGCGCGGTGGTGTTTGTGGTGACCAGTCTGGTGGATTACCGCTGGATCAAGTGGGTGGCGCTGCCGCTTTACCTGGTGAGCATCGTGCTGGTGATCCTCACCTACACGGGCCTCGGCGAGGAGCACGGCGGCGCCAAATGTTGGTTGCGCCTGCCGGGCATTGGGACGTTTCAGCCCTCCCAGCTCTGCCTGATCGCGGGGATCGTGATCATCGCTTTTTTTCTGAGCACCTTTCGCAAGCTGCATCCCTTTCAGAAGCTGGCGCTGGTGGGGCTCATGGTGGGGGGCCCCATGGCGCTGATCCTCAAGCAACCCGACTTCGGGATGACCCTCGTCTGGGTTCCCGCCATCATGGCCATGCTTTTTGTCGGCGGCATCCCGAAGCGTTACATGATTTCCGTGGTGCTCGTCGGCCTTTGCCTGGTGCCGTTGGCGATCAACTTCGGGCTCAAGCCCTACCAACGGGACCGGATCGTGTCGTTCATGGACCCCACCATCAACCCCCAGGGCACGTCCTGGGCGATCAACCAGTCGCTGATCGCCATCGGCTCCGGCGGGTTCTCAGGGAAAGGATTCAAGGCGCCCAACTCCATGGTCGAACTGGGTTTTCTGCCCGGCACCACGGTCCACACGGACTACATTTTCTCAGCGATCGGAGAGCAATGGGGGTTTGTGGGGGGCGTGGTGTTGCTGGGTCTTTTTAGCGTGTTACTGATCTGCTGTCTGTTTACGGCCTACTACGCGGCGGACGAATTCGGGCTGTTGATCAGCATCGGGTTCACTGCGCAGATCTTTTTCCACATCTACCAGAACGTGGGGATGACCATCGCCTTGATGCCCATCACCGGGCTGCCGCTGCCGCTGATCAGCTACGGCGGCACCTTTGTTTTGATGAACATGTTCGCGCTGGGCTTGGTGAACAGCGTCTGGGTGCACCGCAGGATGCTACCCAATTGAGGGGTGAGAAGGGGTCAGGGGCGAGGGATGAGCAAAACGGCAACGGTTTGGCCTAGGTTCCACCGGGTTCACCGGGGGCTGAGCCGGAAATAAACGCCGGGGGCCGCTTTCACATAACGCTCCGAGGCCGGGTATGGGAGGGGTGGCTCGCCGGAATACGCGTAAAGGGAAAGCCCCGAGGCGTTGTCACGGGAGACGCGCGTCATGCGGGTGTCCTTCACTTTGACCCGGCCCTCGGGCACCAACCCGTAGGAGATCCCCCCCCACTGGAGCACCGGGCCCTCTGCGGCGGGAGAAGCCGCATAATAGGAGCTATCGCCCACGGCCGTGCGTTGTTCGAAGAGCTCCAAAGCCCCCACCCGACCGCGCGAAACCCAACCAAAAATTGCGATTCCCGCCAACCCGGCCAGCAGTGCCAAGCCCAGGCGGCAAGCCGTGGCAGGCATGTAAAACTCCTGGGATTGCTGAGGGGAATGCGTGGAATTCATGGGGCAAATTGGGGATGCGCGCGGGACAAAAGGAGGGGTTCGGGAGGATCAGCGTAAAACCCAAACCAAAACCAAAAGGAGAAGCGCAGTGGCGCCCAGGATTCCCCAGGCCTGATAGGAGGTCTGAAGTTGCTCCGGGTTGACCTCGGAAGAAAGTCCCAGCGAGATCTGGATTTTGGAGTCCAGCAAATCGATCCCCTCGCGATAACGCCGCACTTTATCCAGGGCATGGGGCTGGTTCATGGGCGCCAAGCCGCTGTCGGCCAAGACGCGGCCGATTTGGCGGTAGGGATTGGCCTTGGCCTCGTCGAGTGTGTCGATTTCGCGGTCGATTTTCGCCTTGCCGCGTTCATTGGCGCGAATCTCGGTCGCCGTCTCCCGGTCCTGGGCCTCAAAGGCCGTCTCCAGGTCCTTGAGGGCGGTCTCCAGCTGTTCCACGCGCTCGCTGTTTTGCTGGATTTGCGCCTCCAACGCCTTGATCTCGCTGGCCATCCGCATGTGCTGGGTGCGCAAGTCCGCCTTCTCATTGGGGATGGCCACCGTGCGTTCCCGGAGCCGCACCAGGTCCTCGCGGGCCTGGGCGGAGGGGCTCTCCAGAGCGAGACACTCCGTGTAAAGCCGCTGCACCTCCCGCAACTCCCTGTCCAGCTCCGGAATCCGCTTTTGGTATTGGGGCTCCTGTTTGCGGTAGACTAGGAGCTGTTTTCGGAGCCGCTCCAAAGGCTCCCGCTGAGCCCCCTGCTCGGCCAGAAGCCTGCGACGTTCCTCCTCAAAAGCCCGACGCGCAGCCTCCCGTTTCCCGCGGAGGCTGCGGATTGTCTGGCCGAAAGCCGCGCTCTCATTGATGAGGCAGGACTGTTCGCGTTCGTAGTTTTTGAGTTTGTCGACCTGTCGCTGGGTGTCCAAGTCGAAGTCGGCCTGCTGCCAACCCAACAAGCCGAGCTCCGTCTCGGCTTTGGCAAGCTTACGGCGCTCGGCAACGATTTGCAGCCGGGTGAGTTGCCGGCCAAATTTCCGGGAAATCTCCCGAAAGCCTGGCTTGAAATAATTCACTTAGTCGTTGTTGGCCGTCAGCTGGGCGATGATGGAGAGATCCTCCAGCGTGGTGGTGTCGCCCGTCACCGCTTTGCCGCTGGCGATTTCTTTGAGGAGTCGGCGCATGATTTTTCCGCTGCGCGTCTTGGGCAACGCATCGGCAAACCGCACGTCGTCGGGTTTGGCGATGGGCCCGATGACTTGGCCGACATGCTGGCGGAGTTCTTCGCGGAGATGGGGTTCGACGATCATCCCGCTCTTGAGCACCACAAACGCCACCACCCCCTGCCCCTTAAGTTCGTCGGGACGGCCCACCACGGCGGCCTCGGCCACCGCGGGATGACTCACCAGGGCGCTTTCCACCTCGCTGGTGCCCAGCCGATGCCCGGCCACGTTGAGCACGTCGTCGATCCGGCCCACGATCCAGAAATAACCGTCCTTGTCGCGGCGCGCGCCGTCTCCGGCGAAATAGCAGCCCTTGACCTCGCTCCAGTACGTCTTCTTGTACCGCGCCTTGTCGCCGTAAATGCTCCGCAACATGGAAGGCCAGGGTTTGCGGATCACCAGTTTCCCACCCACGTTCGGCCCCACTTCCTGGCCCTTCTCGTCCACAATGGCCGGGTCCACCCCGAAAAACGGCAGTGTGGCCGAGCCGGGTTTGGTGGGCACGGCGCCCGGCAGCGAGGTGATCATGATCGCCCCGGTTTCAGTCTGCCACCAGGTGTCGACGATCGGGCAACGGCCGCCGCCGATGACCTGGTGGTACCACATCCACGCCTCGGGGTTGATGGGTTCGCCCACCGACCCGAGCAGGCGCAGCGAGGAAAGATCGTGTTTTTTGACCCACTGATCGCCCCACCGGATGAAGGCCCGGATGGCCGTGGGTGCGGTGTAGAAAACCGACACGCTGTATTCCTCGATGATCCGCCAGAACCGGTCGTTTTCAGGCCAGTTGGGCGCGCCCTCGTACATGAGCGAGGTGGCCCCGCAGGCCAGCGGCCCGTAAACCACGTAGCTGTGCCCGGTGACCCAACCGATGTCGGCCGTGCACCAGTAAACGTCTTCATCCCGCAGATCGAAGACGTATTTGGAGGTCGCGTAGGCCTGCATCAGGTACCCGCCCGTTGTGTGGAGAATGCCCTTCGGTTTGCCGGTGGATCCGCTGGTGTAGAGAATGAAAAGGGGATGCTCGCTATCGAGGGCTTCCGCCGGGCAATGCCCGTCCACGTAATCCATTTCCCGGTGCCACCACACGTCGCGCCCCTCCTCGATGTGCACCTCGTTGCCGGCGCGCCGGTAAACAATCACCTTCTGCACCCCATGCGCGCCTTCGCGCAGCGCGTCGTCCACGTTCTTTTTCAGCGGCACGATGGAACCCCGCCGATACCCGCCGTCGGTGGTGATCACCAGCTTGGCCTTGCAGTCCGCGATGCGGTCCCGGATCGAGTCGGAGCTGAACCCGCCGAACACCACCGAGTGCGTGGCGCCGATGCGCGCGCAGGCCAGCATGGCCACAGCCGCCTCCGGGATCATCGGCATGTAGATGAGAACCCGGTCCCCCTTTTTGACCTTGTTGCGTTTGAGCACGTTGGCGAACCGGCACACCTCCCGGAAGAGCTGCTGGTAGGTGAGCACTCGCTTTTCCCCGGGTTCACCCTCCCAGATGATGGCCGCCTTGTTTTGGCGGACCGTGTTGAGATGCCGGTCCAGGCAGTTCTCGGAAACGTTGATTTGACCGCCCACAAACCATTGGGCGTAGGGCTCTTTCCAATCCAGAACCTTGGTCCACTTCTTCTGCCATTGGAGCTCCGCCGCCTCCCGGCCCCAGAACTTGTCGGGCCGCTTGATCGATTCCTCCCACATCTGCCGATACTGCTCGAGACTCTGGATCCGGGCGGCCTTGGAGAATTGTTTTGTCGGCTTGAAAACCCGCTTTTCGTTCAGGTGAGACTCGATCGATTGGCTCATGGAGGAATGATTAAATTATTAGGGACCTTGGGTTGCTAGCAGCCCCGGGGGACGGGAACAATTCAAACTTGCCCGGGCCCGTATTTCGTGCACGCCGAGGAGGAAAACCTAGAACAACTCCCCCTGCCGACCCGCCTCCGCTCGGGCGGCTTCCGCCTGGATTTCCGCCGTCAACGTCTTGAATTCGCAGGCGGTTAACGCGGCCAGCAGCTCCGGATACCGGGGCCGAATCCTCAGGGCGTCCAAGGCCACCGGCAGCTCCAAATCCAAATCCAAGCGGACCATCTCGCGATTGGACAAAATCTGCTCCCGCGAGGCCTGGATTTTCTCCCGGACCCGCTCGCTTTGGATTGTTTCCGGTGCCGCCAGCAGCGCGTCGAGGCTCCCGTGGGCCCGGAGCAGAGCCGCCGCGCCCTTGGGTCCAAGCCCGTTCACCCCCGGAATGTTGTCCGAAGTATCCCCGATTAAACTGAGCACCTCCCCGATCTGCCCCGGCTCCACCCCCCATTTCGCGCGCACGGTCTCCGGGCCGAGCAATGCGTGGGTGTCTTTGGGCGCCGCAAGATCGGTCTTGGCGGTGGAATAGACTTTGACGGTCTCGTCCACGAGCTGGAAGAGGTCCTTGTCATTGGTCGCGAGCACCACCGCATCCGAACGGTTCCTTGCCGCCGTGGCGTAACTGGCCATCAGATCGTCCGCCTCGGTTTCAGGCAACCCCACACACTGGACCCCCAGGAGCGGCAAAATCTCCTGGATCTGCGCGATTTGAGGGCGCATGAGGTCGGGCATTTCCGAGCGCTGCTCCTTGTACGCGGGCTGAAGCTCCAAGCGCCGCTTGGGGATTCCCTGATCCCAAACCGCCGCGGCCAGATCGGGATTGAGGTCCTTGATCATCCGGCGCACCGCCTTGATGAAACCGTAAATCGCGTTGGTGGGTTCGCCCCGGGAATTGGTCAGTTCGCGGATCGCGAAGAACGATCGGTATGCGTAGTAATAGCCGTCAATCAGGAGCAGTTTCACCCGGACACCGTCTGCGGCTTTCCCCCAAAACTCACGACCCATTTCCGGTTCCCGGCGCTTTCACCGAAAAGCCGCGATGAGGGAACGCGGCCCCGGGTCCTGCGCAAGCCACTCACAATTGCCGCAGGGAATGGCCGCGCATCACCGGCAGCGAACGGGCCCGCAAATCGTCGAGCACGCGAGCCGCCTCCCGCTGCTTGCTGCTCCGGCGACCGTCGAGATCCAGTTCGGCCTGAACCGAGGGCGCCGAAAGATGGCTCAGACGCAACCCCACCAAACGCACGCTCGTTTCCCGGGTCCAAACCCGGCGCAGCAACCCAGGCAGAAGGGGATAAATCTCCGTCTCCAAGTCCGAGGGTTGAGGGAGGGTGAACGCATGGGAGGCATCGCTCATGTCGGAGTAACGCAGCCGGACCGTGATCGTCCGAGCGGCCCGGGAGTCCCTGCGCACCCGGCTCATGAGCTCGTCGGCCATGGTCCGCAGCACCGCGAGCACCGGCTCGGGCGCGGTGACGTTGTCATCGAAAGTCTCCTGCATCCCGTAGGACTTGGCGTCTTCGGGATCCAGGTTGAGGGGGCGCGCGTCGATGCCATGGGCGTAGAGCTGAAGCTGAGGGGCAAACCGGCCCGCCACGGCCTCGAGCGCCTCCACCGGAGCCGTGGCAATATCCCGCACCCGCTTCAAACCCACCGCCCTGAGGCGCTCGGCCAACTTTGTGCCCACCCCGGGCAACCATCCGCAGTCCAGTTCCGCCAGAAACTCCCGCTCGCTCCCGGCGGGGACCTCCACCAAGGCATCGGGTTTGCGCAGCTTGGAGGCGATCTGCGCGACGAGTTTGTTGCTGCCCGCACCCAGGGAGACGGTAACTCCGAGCTCCCCAACGATCTTGGCTTTGAGCTCCCGGGCGACCTGCCCCGGGGGCATTTGCCGGTTCCCGCTGAGGTCCAGATAGGCCTCGTCGATGGAGGTCCGCTCGATCCACGGGGTGAACTCCTCCGCAAACCCGAAGATCCGGTCCGAATACTGGCGGTATTTTGAAAAATTCCCCGGAATCACGATCAACTCCGGGCACACTTTGAGAGCCTGCACCGTGGGCATCGGCGTATAGACGCCCCGCTGACGCGCCGGGTAACTGGCGCTGGCGATGATCCCCCGGCGCAGCCCCCCCACCGCCATCGGTTTCCCCTTTAAAGAGGGATCTTCCGCCTGCTCCACCGAGGCAAAAAACGCATCCGCGTCGAGATGCAAAATCATGGCGTGGTCTCCTGAAAAACCCGGATCCAGGCCTCATCTCCCTCCGGCGGGCTGGCTTTGGCGAACCGCAGTCGTCTTCGCCCGGTCCACGCGCCCATATTGCCGGTTAGGAATGTTTGCGGATCAACGCCACCATCACCCCCTGCACGCGCAGTTCCTCCCCGGGAATTAGATCGGGGAACTCGGGGTTCTCCGCCTTCAAATACGGCACGCCCTGCTTGAGCACGTAGCGTTTCAGAGTGGTTTCCCCGTCAATGAGCGCCGCCACAATGTCCCCGTTCCTAGGCTCCCGCACTTCCAGGATCACCGTGTCGCCGCTGCAGATCTGGGCGCCGATCATGGAATCCCCCCGGGCCTTAAGGGCAAACACCCGGGCGTTGGGTCGGATGCCGGTGGTCGCGGCATCAACCGAAACCACGCCCAAATCCTCCTGCTCCACGGAGCTCTCGGCCAAGCCCGCCGCAATCTGCCCGTAGAGCGGGATATCCACGATGGATTCGCGGCGCAACTCGCTCACGATGGACAAGGCGCGCGCTTTGCCGGCTTGGCGGTGGATCACCCCCTTGCGCTCCAAAGCCCGGAGGTGGTTCATCGCGGCCGTCTGGCTGGCGAATCCGAAATGCGATTGAATCTCGCGCGAAGTGGGCACCACCCCGGTCCGGGTGCGCTGCTCTTCGATGTATTCAAGCACCTGTTGCTGGCGGAGGGTGAGTGCGTCGCTCATGTTCGCTCGAACACTCCCACATTTTTTCTCCCTGAAAAGGGGAAACTCCGTCGGCACCCCGTCTTTTCTCATTTCCACGCGGTCCGGCCCGGACCAATCCGGCCGGGCAAACCGCTCGTGATCAGGCAAATTGCACTTCCCAGAAGTGCGCTCCCGCCATCTAATCCCGGCCCCATGAACATCCTTATTCTGGCCGCTGGTTACGCGACCCGGCTTTATCCCCTCACACTCACCAAGGCGAAGCCGCTTCTGGATGTCGCCGGCAAACCCATGACCGAGTGGGTCATCGACAACCTCGCCCCGATCGAGGGGATCGAAAAGGTGTATATCGTCACCAACAACAAGTTCGCCGGGGATTTCCAAGCGTGGGCGGACGCCTATCAGACCAGCCATCCCAAGCTCCAGTTTGAGATCATCAATGACGGGTCCACAAGCGACGCCGACAAACTCGGCGCCATCGGGGACATCCATCTGGTGATCCAACGTGCGGGCCTCGCCGACTCGGACTTGATCGTCGTCGCGGGCGACAACCTCTTCTCCGAGAGCCTGGAGGATTTCGGGCGGTTTTGCCGGGAAAAAAACCAGCCCGTGCTGGGTGTTTACGATGTGGGCAGCCTCGAAGAGGCCAAAAAATACGGCGTGGTGGCCGTGGACCCGACCGGTGCGATCAGCAGTTTTGAGGAAAAACCGGCGCTCCCCAAGAGCACCCTGATCGGCATCGCCCTTTACTATTACCCGGCGAACACCGTGTCCCGTTTCGGGGAATACATCGCGGCCGGGAACAACCCCGACCAGCCCGGCCGGTTTGTTCAATGGCTGTACACACAAACCGCGGTCCAGACCTGGCAAGTGCCCGGCACATGGTTTGACGTGGGCAGCAAGGAGACCCTGGAGGAGGCCAACCGGCTCTTTCTCCAGTTCCGCGCGTAACCGCACGCCGTTTTAAACTCCCACGCACCCTTTATGCACCCCATCTCCCACGAAAGTTTGTTGAACCCGTTGCACTGGCGCTACGCCACCAAGGCGTTTGACCCGGGCAGGAAAATCCCGGCCGAAGATTGGGCCGCCTTGGAGCAGTCCCTCATTCTCACCCCCACCAGCTACGGGTTTCAGCCGTTCCGGTTCGTGGTCATCACCGACCAGACCACGAAGGAAAAACTCGTCCCTCATTCCTGGAACCAGAAACAACCCGCGGACTGCTCCCACTACCTCGTGTTCGCGGCTAAAGAAACGGTCTCCCAGGAAGACGTGAACCATTATCTGGCGAGGATCGCCGAGGTGCGCGGGGTCGCCGTGGAGTCGCTCGATTTCTTCCGGAAAATGCTCACGGGCGACCTCATCGAGGGCCCGCGCAGCCGGATCCAGCAGGAATGGGCAACCCGCCAGGCCTACATCAGCCTGGGCACATTTTTGACGGCCACCGCCATGCTCGGCATCGACACCTGCCCCATGGAAGGCATCGACCCGGTCAAATACGATGAGATCCTTGGGTTATCCCAGAGCGGCTACCGCACCGTGGTGGCCGCCGCCGCCGGATACCGCGCCGCCGGAGACAAATATGCGTCCATGGCCAAAGTGCGGTTTCCTGCGGAGGAACTCATGATCCGGATTTAGGAATCCGGGGTTTCCCAAAAGGGCTCAACGGGCGCTGTCGGTCTGCGGGGAACACGCGGCGAGTTCCTCCAGAAGCGCCCGGTTGAGCCGGATCCCCGCAAAAAAGTTCTCCAACGGAAAATTTTCGTTGGGAGCGTGGGCGCGGCAATCGGGCAAAGCCAGCCCGAGAAGAAGGGTCTCCACGCCGAGCACGCGGCGGAACGTGTTGACGATGGGGATGCTGCCGCCTTCGCGGATCAACGCCACCGGCCGCCCAAAAGTGCTCTTCAACGCGCCCTGCGCCGCCTTGCCGTGCGCCGAGTGCGGATCGGCCGCATAGGGTTCCCCGCAGTGCCCGTCGAGAACCTCCAGGCGCACGCTGGGAGGGCATTGGGCCCGGAGGAATGCGCCAACCGATGCGAGGATCTTTTGCGGGTCCTGGTTGGGGACGAGACGAAAGGTGAGTTTGGCGAACGCCTCCCGGGGAATCACCGTTTTGCTGCCCTGCCCCTGGAACCCCCCGCCTACGCCGTTGATTTCCGCCGTGGGCCGCGCCCACAAGCGTTCCAGGGAGGTGAACCCCGCTTCTCCGTGGAGGGCCGGGACCCCGGTCAAACGCTGAATCTCGGCATCGCCGAAAGGCAGTGTTCTCCACGCCTCGCGCTCCCAATCGGCCAGGGGGGCGACATCCTCGTAAAACCCCGGCACAGCCACCCGGCCCTGGGCATCGTGGAGCGAAGCCAGAAGCCGCGAGAGGACGGTGAGAGGATTGGCCACCGCCCCGCCGAAAATCCCGGAATGCAGATCGGTGGCTGGCCCCGTGACCTTGAGTTCCATGGCCGCGATGCCCCGCAACCCGTAGGTGAGAGTGGGCACCCCCGGCGCCACCATGCCCGTGTCGGAGACGGCGACCACGTCGCATCGCAGCTCGTCGCGATGCGCGGTGAGGAAACTCTCCAGATGGGTGCTGCCGACCTCCTCCTCCCCTTCGATAACAAAGATGAGGTTCACCGGCAGGCCCCCCTTTTCGGCCAGTGTTTCCCCCACCCCCAGCACGTGAGCGAGGATCTGGCCTTTGTTGTCGGCGGCGCCCCGGGCGAAAACGATTCCGTTCTCGATACGCGGCTCAAAAGGAGGCGAATCCCAGAGCGCAACCGGGTCCACAGGTTGCACATCGTAATGGCCGTAAATCATCACCGTCGGGCGCCCCGCGCGATGCTCGTTGCGAGCGACCACAATCGGATGCCCGCCGGTCTCCTCGCACCGGGTTTGAAGCCCCTGCGCGGCGAGTTTACCCGCAAGCCACTGGGCACACGCCCGGACGTCTTGGCGACGCTCGGGATCCGTTGAAACGCTGGGGAACCGCAGAAACCGGGTTAAATCCTCCACATGAGCCTGATTCATGGCGCGCAGCTTAGGAAAGCCCTCGCCACGGCTCAACGTTTCCCTCGGATGGTCGGCTCGGGATTAACTCCGGAGCGCGCACATCGCTTCCACAAAATCCACGTTCTCGCGGATCCGATCCGAGTAGCGCAGCAGGTCGCTGGATTTGATTCCGAGGACTTGAAGGGCCGCCTGGGAGTCCACCACAAAAATGGCGGGGCCTTCCCCATAGTCGTCGAAGGTGTGAGCCAGAGCGTTGGCCAGATCGATGGCGGCGGCGAAGTGCGCACAGTTCCCCGCCCCGAGCGGGTCGTGATGGTAGCGCACGGCGGCGACGAAATTGGATGAGAACTTCCAGCGCTCCAGAAGCCGGGCGCCGACCTCGGCGTGGTCCATGCCGAACCGGATCCGTTCCTGCTCGAGCAGGACTTTCCCGGTGAGTTGTTCGCCGTTGATGATCTTGGAGTACTCGAGCTTGAAAGCCTCGCCCATGACCACCTTGCCGATGTCGTGGAGCATCCCGGCCGTGAACGCCAGGCCGCCGTCCTTGCCGAGAGGCTCGGAAACGAACTGGGAGGCGAACGCCACCGTCACAGCGTGCCGCCACATTTTGCCGATATCAATGCCCGTGGCATCCGTGGGCCGAATAAAACGCTCGCCGCAGGCGACGGCCACGATGTGGTAAACCGCCTGAAAACCGAGGCGGTTGACCGCTTCGGGCACGTCATTGACCACGCTGGAACGTCCGAAAATGCCGCTGTTGACCGTCTGCAGGAGTTTTGCGGTCAACGCCGGATCAAAAGAGATGAGGTCGACGATGCGATTGAGATCCGTCTCGGTCTTGGCTAGCAGACTGAGAAGTTGCACAAGCACCTGCGGAGCCGGGGGGAGGCTCTCCACGCTGTCGAGCAGCTCATCGATTTTATCCATACTTCGTTTCAGTGATGTGCGAAAGGGGGGCCCAACTTTGACCACCCATGAGCTGCCGGGGACTTTGAGCCGGAGGCGAGCCGTGGTGGCCGGAAAATTGGCAGTGCGCCGTTCAGAATCGCAAAGGGCGCTCCCTCTGCCAGCAATTTTGTGAACGCGCACCCAAAATCACTCCGTGAAAAAAGGCGGAACGCGCTCTCTCTACAAACCTTTTCGACATCCCCCTCTTAATATCGAGCAGAGAGCCCCTGACGCGGGAACGTCCTGCGGTTGTTGTTGAGAAAAAAGCCCCCCCCCGATTGGCAGCAATCGGCAGTCCCAGGGGCTTATATCCGCCTCGGGTTCTATGGTTTGCTCGTGATGACCCGAACCCGCCGCCGCGGCTCGCCGGGCTGGGGCGAGGGCTGAGGCGCCCCCGGGAATTGCGGCGAAGCGGAACGCACTCCGGGAGGCTGGAATGGAACCCCTGGGCGGGGCGACTGCGGCTTATTGCGTTTCATCATGTCGAGCAGAGCTTCGGGAGTCCGCTGTCCGGGTGGCTGAAACCCGGGCCGGGCGATCTGAGGCGCGTCCTCTGGCCCTCCGGAAAGCGGTGCTGACTGCAAAGAGGCCTGGTCAAACTCCAACACAGCCGTCTCGGTGCCCTTGCGAATGGTCACCTTACTTTTGCCAACCCTTTGAGACCATTCCACCGCGCCCAGCTCAATGCCTTCGCGGTTCGGCGCCGCTCCCGTCGAGAGGGAGAAAGTGGTTTGATCGGCCCGCGACTTGATCGTCACGAAATCGCGCTCTTTTCCCTCCGCATCGCGCAACTGAGCGACCCCCATGACATACAAATTCGTGGCAAAACCCGGCGCGTCCGCGGGCGCCGAGGGTTCCTGGGGAGTGCCCACCGCGAAAGGGGAGTTTTCAATGAGCTTCTCGTACCGCTCCGCGGGATAAGCCTCGGGAAGAACAGGCGGCGAGGCCCCCCAGAGCGGCAGCCCGAATCCGAGGCTCAGCAAGACCCAGCGGCGGGCGGAAAAATTGAGGGAAAAACGAGGCAACATGTTTGCGTTCCGGGTGCGCTCCGATGGGCAATGTCGGTTTACTTGGGGGCGAACCATTTCGCCACGCGGAAAGTCGCGTGCATTCGCGTGTTGTCAGCGGGATCCACCTGGAGGACGGCCTTCTCGAAAGCGAGGAACTGCTCGGGCTGCTGGGCTTCCCTCAAAAACCCGCAGAGCCCCGCCCAACTGCTCTTGGTTTCGAAATTCACCGGCACCGCGATGCAGTAAGGCCGCTTTTCGGGGGTGCCAATCGCGGGCGCCTCAATCAAAACCGTGTTTTTCTGGGCAACCTCCTTCAACGCGTCGAGCAATGCCACCCCGGCGGTGGATTCATTGGTGAGCCGGGCCTGATGCTCCGTCATCCAAGCGCTGCGTTGCTCCCAAGTCTCTCTCTCTTGGAGCGTTTGGCGGTCGAGGGTCAGCTGGCCCGTTTTTTTGCGCAGATCCTCCTGCAATTGACGCCGGTTCTTCACAAAAAACTCCACGAGCATGAAGTTGACCATCAGGGCCAACACGCCGCCCACCACCCAAACGAGTTTTTTTTCCCTGGCCGTCATAACTTTCCTGAAACGCTATACCGCGCGCTCCCGCTCGGGAGAATGCTCGGGGGCGGGCTCTCGATGAGGTAGTCTCCCAGTCCCGCCTCGTTTTTGAGCCGGTCGACGAAATCGATCGCCAGGTTCGCCGAAGGCGCCTCGCCTTCAATCCGGAACTGCCCGGGCCCATGCTCGAAGGTGGTGATTTTGACCTCCGGCGAGGGCAGGCTGGAGAACGCTAGGCGGAGGACTTCCAGAGTGGATTGGTCCGGGGACACCGCCGGAGCCAACGCCTGCCATCTTATCTGACGCGCTTGAATCCCCTCCAGCTGCGGCCTGAGCCCTGCGATTTGAGACTCCACCTGGTTGAGGCGATGCTTGAGCCAAGCCAAGGAGAGAAAGGCGGCCGCCACCCCCACCAGATACAGCAACGCAGCCATCTGCAGCTGCTGGCGGCGTCGACCGGCCGCCTCCGACCGGAGAACCTCGGCCCGCCAAGAGGCCGGCGCCAAGTTGGGCGCCCCTTCCGCGCCACCCAAATCTTCCTCCACGATATCCACCGGGATTGCCAACACCTCGGAAACGCTGTCTCGCAACGACTCGCACTGGCGATCAAGCCGCACCGTACGGAACTCCACCGGAACCCCCTCCATTTCTGCCTGGAGCAACACTTGAGGGAGGGATTGAGCCAGCGATGCCTCTTCCTGCGTGGAATACACCGCCTCCAGGCGTCCGTTCTGGCAAACGGCCAACTGGATCTGGCCCAGCTCAGGCCAGATACAAAGGGTGAGCCCCTCCCGATCACAGGCGGCGGCCGTGAGCATGGCGGACAGAGAGATTTTTACCGGCAAATTCCCCTTGGCACGGAGAGGCGCGCAGAGGGCGTCAAGGGATGCCACATGCACCGCAAAAGAGACCACCACCGACTCCTGCGTTTCCTGAGAAACCACCTCGAAGTGGCTGACCGCCTCTTCCACCGGGTAGGGCAGGGTTTTCTCCAACTGGAGCTGGACCATCCCCGCCAACTCACCAGGGTCGGCGGAGGGCAGGGTGAGCCTCTCGATCAGGACAAAATGGGCGGGCACCACCAGGTGCACAGGCTCACCCGCAGCAAGGGCCTCGGCCGCCGCCTCCAGGCCGGCAAAACTCTGCGGAACGCCTCCCCCGGGACGGTGCAACAACCAGCCCGCCGCCCCCGGAGTCAGAAGTGATTTTTCAACGCCGGGTTTGTTCATTCCTTCCAAGATAGGATCGAAGCATTTGGCCCACCTTTTCGTGCAACCACCTCCACTTGTCGAATTACTTTTCCAGCTTGGCCCTCGGCCAGAATCCGCACCACGGGATCCCGCATCCCAACCAGTCCGCTGAGAGACTTGAACTGCTGGTCGCTCATCCCGAGGAAGAGCTGGATGTCGCGGAGGCTCTTAAACGGGGGATCATCCCGTGTCCCCAAAACCCCGTCCTGGCCGGCGCGAAAACTCGCGAATCGCGCCCATTTGCCATCCCCCACCCCGGGCACAAGGCGCAAAATTTCCAAGGGCGCACTGAGCAGATCAATCGGTCCCGCGCTGTAGAGGGTCAAGGCCTCCCTCCAGCGCGGCTTCTCCACCAAGTCCTCGACACCGCGCATGGTCCGGAGCTCCTCCAAATCCAGCAAAGGCCGGTTTGCGGGATGATAGTCCCCCTCGTCCTCCAAACCATTGAGCCGGCGCACGTTGTCCGCATCCACGTAGTCCAGCAAGGTGTCCACCAGCGCCGCGCGCTGACGGAAATCGAGTCCGATGGATTCGAGCCATTTTTTGAGGATCTGCAGTTTGGCGGGGTCCTCGCCGGCCAGCAGCCAGTTTAAATTGAGCTTACCGCCCTCACTCACCATCCGCACCCGGTAGCCCAACTGCGTCCCGAACTGGCGGTTTAACTGGGGGGAACGTTCACCCACGGCCGGGTTCAAAGCCATGGCCGCGCCCGAATGCGACATCGCGCGCGCATCGGCGTTCCCGCTCGCCTCGCCGGACAGGGTCACTCCGTGCTGAATCCACTGGGCCCACGCCAAAATCGCCATGCTCAGCAGCATCACCGCCCAGAGCACAAGTATCAGGGCGGACGCCCTGGTTTCCCGCCGGACACGCCCCTCAAGCCCGCAACGCCGGGGCGCCCGATCAAAAACTTTGAGGGACGCGCTCATCGCTGGACCCTCGATGCCGGCACTCCCAGCACCGCCTCGTAGGGCAGCTCGTCGGGGCGGCGTTGGATGCTCAGATAGACCAAGGCGGGAAGCGACGAGCCGTCGTTCCAGCGATCCACTTTCGCATTCAGGAGCGGGTTAAAATAACGGATCTCCAAGGCCGAAACGGGCGAAAGCAGCGGCACCCAAGTCTCATCTTTCTGGTTGCCGTCCAGGGGCCTCCGACGCAGTCCCAACTCCAAAATCGAAGAGGTTTTCGCCGTCGGTTTGAGCTCCAAGGACACCCGGTATTCCCCCTGGGCCGCCGCCGTCATGAGACCGGACCCCGCAAACGCGCTCCACTCAAACACATCGCTTGAATGGCCCCGGAACTTGTGCGGCTGCCCTGAAATCACCGCCTGCCCGGCGGGCGGAAGCGTTTCCAACTGTTCCTGAAGCAGGTGAACCACCCCCGCCAGGGCTTGCCGCTCCTGACTGACCTCCTCGGAAACCCGCAGGGCGGAAATCTGGGAGCCGACAAAACGATTGAGCGCCACGGTGATGAGGCCGATGACCGCCACCGAGACCATCACCTCCAGCAGCGTGAACGCCCGCCTGAAATCGGCAGAGAAAGCGCGCGTCCGAACTCCGGAGCGCCCGGCTTTGAAAGACACGACTCGCGTCGCTGAGATTGGGAAACGCAGAGGCATGGGATCAGCGCTGCCGGGGGGACAGATAGAACTGAAGCTCTTTGCTCTGCTTCTGGCCACCGCTCATCCACTCCACGGAAAGCGTCACGGCGAAAAGCCCGAAAATCTCCTGGCCCTTTTCGTTCTTCTCCTTGAGCGGGGTGCGCACCGTCCTGAGTTTCATCCCGGAAAAACGCCCCTTGAGCTCCTCGGTGTTGGATTCCACGAGCGGCACAGCGCCCGCCTCGACGGCCGCCATCGCGTTCTCAAGAGCCAAACACGCTTTGACGTTTTCCTCGTTGAGGCGATCCGCGGCGATACAGTTTTCCACACAACGTCCGAGGCCGATGACGGCGATGGAGAAGATCAACACCGCCAGCATCACCTCAACGAGCATGAAACCGGCACGGCGCCGGGTCGCGGGAATGGAGAGAAAAGCGGGCACGGCGGGTTAGTTGATTTTATGCTCCATTGAGCTGCGCCGACAGGTTAACGGGTCGTAGTCAGCCTGCCATTGACCCGCCCTGCCCTGGTAGCGCACCTGCACTGGCTCACAGGTGCCACTGCGCCAGAAAGTCCAGCGGGGGGCGGGCTTTTTCTCCAAAGCAACGGGACGCCCCAACTCGAGGGTCTCGCCCTTTAAAAATTCCATGCGGGGCCACGATCGGCCGGCCTCCGATTCGAGGGGATCCTCAGGCTTCAGGACGACACCGTCCCTCTCCCAAGCCAGCACAAAACTGCGCCGTTCGGAGACGCTCCACAACTGGGCACGCTGAACCAGGCCCTCGAACTCCTCCA
>CAMARB010000068.1 GCA_945860355.1 Chthoniobacter flavus
CCCCGGTGCCCCCCGGTGCCCCCCGGTGCCCCCCGGTGCCCCCCGGTGCCGCCCTCGCCCCACACGCAGCGGGGAAACGGTCGCAAGGGTATGTTCGCCATTTCTGTTTGCGCCTTTCTTCGGGCAAAACGTTTTTAACCCGCCCGCAACCGCCCGGCCCGGTATTGGGAGGGGCATTGGCCGACGATACCCTTAAAAACCCGGTTGAAATGGGTGATGGACTGGAAGCCCACCTCGATGGCCACCTCCGAAACCCGGCTTTGCGGATTGAGCAAAAGCCGTTGCGCGGTCTGCACGCGGCATCGGCAGACGTATTGGGTGAAGTTCAAGCCGGTGTTTTTCTTGAACTGTTTACAAAAATAAAAGGGGCTCATGTGGACGGCTTGCGCCACCACCCGGAAAGAGAGGGGCTCCGATTGATGGGCCTGGATAAACTCGCGGGCTTGCGCAATTGCGGGTGGATCCCCCCGGGCACGCTGAAGGACCAAGCCGTTTGCGAGCAAACCCAGGTGCCGTGAAAAAATGCCCAGCAACCTGAACGCGGCCTGGTCCCTCCTCGGCCCCGGCCCACCTCGGACTTGGGGCGCCGAACCCGACTTGTTCGACTGGGGAGCGTCCTTTTGCCCCCCGATCCGCCGCGCCCGGCCCTGACCGGCGGGTCTCCGCAACGCGCGCTCAGCCGTGCGCAGGTATGCGATAACGCGCCCGCCCTGGCGCACGGGCACCGAGCATTCCCGATGCTCGGCTAAAGCCCCGCCCGATCCCGGGCCGCCCTGGGGGGCGAGGGATCGCGAGGGGCACTGGGGATCGTCCGAAGCCATGAGGCTGAGCCGGAGGCCGGTGACTTGGGCAAATGCCCGTTTGAAAACGCAATAAACCTCGCTGCGCGCCAACTCCGTCACCACGCGTTTTTCAATCCCCTGGTTCATCGCACCCTTCGTCATCCGTCTCGAAAACCTGCGTCTCGTGCGCCCTTTTCCTCCGCCCGCATCCGCTTCTCTCTCGGTCGCTCCTCTCTCGGCCGCCGCAATCGTTGTGTCACCTCACCCCAAGGCTCTTTCCCCCGCCAACGTGCCCCAAGTTCCCGCTTTTTCGGCCGCCCCCCACCTCTGTTTCGTCGGCGGGCACTGCGACGCGTCCCCCTCTTTTTTGTGAAAAATCGTGGCGGGCCGCCCGCGACACGCCCCCCCTCGCTGCCCCGCGTCGAATCCACCTCAGCCAGACTCTCCCTCGCTGCCCCGCCGGAGCGCCGTCGAGCAGGGGAAATCCGCGCCTGCCCCCTCAAGGCGCCGCAAAGCAACGAATTAGCCGATCGGCCAATACCGGGAGCCCGGGAATTCGGCGAAGGTGTGCGCCATGCGATGCGTTGCCCACGAAAACCCAGGAAGACTCGGGCGGAGCCCGGGTCGTTTGGGTGGAAGTGAAGCGGCGCACCTCTCCGAGCCGGTTCATCCGGCGCGGAGCCGCAGAGCAACACTCACTGCGATCTCAAGCCTCTGAGTCGAGCGCCGCCGGACTGCGCCCGATCACCACTGCACTTCCTCTCCCCTCATGAACCTCCCCGAATCCCCCTCCGTGACGAGCCTTCATCGCGCAACCTCGTGCCGCACGCCCCAAGCGGCGCCGCAGTCCGGGAAGCCCCGTCTTGCGGCAAAGATGCGCCGAGCGGGAGGATTCACTTTGGTGGAAGTCAGCCTCGCGATGGCGGTAGCTTCGTTTGCCCTTTTGCCGCTCATGGCTCTCCTCCCCGAGGGGCTCTCCACGGTCCGTTATTCGGCCACGGAAACGGCTCTGGGCGCGATGCTCGGGAAAGTCCGCTCGGAGCTCAACCAGTCCTCTTTCGATACGTTGAGTCAAACCCTGCCGTCGGAAACCACCCCCTGGTATTTCGACGAGGCAGGTATCCGGGTGGACGCCGGTGCGACGCAGAAGCATTACTTTGTTGTCTCGGCGGAAGTGGACGTGCCCAACATCCCGGCGACGCCGGCCGGGTTTGAGAACTCGGCGAAACGGGTGCGGCTGAAGATGTCGTATCCGGCGTTTGCGGATGTGAAATTTCGCAGGACACAGGAGGTCGCCCTGCTGTCGGCCCGACAGACCAGTAAAGGCGCCGGGAACTAACGCCCATGCGCGCCACAGAACGCCGGGCGCCCGGTTTTTCGCTGCTCGAGGTGATGGTCGCCACCGCCGTGCTGTCGATCCTGGTGGCGGCGCTCGGATCAGCGACGCTGTTCAGCGTTTCGACGGTGAGCCGAGCGGATGCGAAGATTGATCAATTTGGAGCGGCGCGCGCCGGGTTTGACCGGCTGACAGCCACGCTCTCTCAAGCGACGCTCAACACGTATTGGGACTACGACAACCCCAACACGCCGCTGAAGTATGAGCGGCGGTCCAACCTTCATTTCCTGATCGCAAAGCCGGATGCGTTGCCCGCGGGCCCGGACGCGAAGCCCAACTGGGGGCAGTCGGTTTACTTCCAAGCGCCCCTTGCCCGGGGGAACGGCGGGGGCGCGACCGGGCTCCTGAACGCGGTCGGTTACTGGGTGGCATTCGGCGACAACAACGCATGGCGCCCCGACCATGTGAAATCGCAACGGGCGCGGTACCGGCTCATGCAGGGGGTTGAAAGGACGGAAAACCTCTCGGTTTTCAACACCACCACCCCCAACTGGGCGGAGAACCTTCGGAAACTTCCCGACTTGGCGCCTCCCACCGGAGCCTTTCCCCTGGCCGAAAACGTGGTGGCCCTTCTGCTCTGGCCGCGCCTGCCAGTCGCGCAGGATCCAAAGGGGACCGAGTTGAGCGACAACTTTCTTTACGACTCGAAAAACGGGACGCCCATCCAGAAAGCGCAGATGCCGCCCATGATCCAGATCACGATGGTGGTGATCGATGAGGCGTCGGCGGCCCGGCTTGAGAACGGGGTTGAAGAGCCCGGGGCGATCGTGGACGCGCTGGGGAAGCGGTTTGAGGATCCGGCGAAGTTCGAGGCGGATCTTCAGTCGGTTCAGACGCAGTTCGCCATGAAGGGCATCCAGCACCTGGTGTTGAGCGCTGCGGTGCCCCTCCGGGAGGGTAAATGGAGCAAATAGCCGAAGGAATTCCCCCCCATGAAACACCGTGCGTTTAGCCTGATTGAGCTGCTTGCGGTGATGGCGATTGTGGCGGTGGTCACGCTGCTGGTGGTTCCGGCGTTCAGTTCGATTGGCGCCGCGGGCAAACTCAAGGAGGCGGCCACGGGAATGCTGGATCAGATCGATGCGGCCCGCCAACAGGCGGAGGTGAGCGGTGGTGCGGTCGAAATCCGGTTGCTCAAAGCGAAGGGCGCAACCCACTACTCCGGGATCGAATACCGCCAGACGCGGCTCGGCGGGGAGCTGGGAAAACCGATGGCGCTGCCGGACGGCGTGGTGCTCTTGGACGACCCGGCGCTTTCGCCGCTGCTGGCCTTGATGCCCCAGGGCAGCGATTCCCTGCAGGCCGGGAGCCGCTGGGAGGGAGGCAGCTACAAAGGCCTCAAGCTGCGGACCTCCGGGGCGCTGGAACTTCCCAAAACCGCCAAGGCCACCGGGCTCTATCTGACCCTCGCCGCAGACCGCAATTGGAAACAGGGGAGCGTCCCCGCCAATTACGCCACCCTTCAACTCAACCCGGAAACGGGGCGCCCCCCCTCTATCGGCCATGAAAAACTCCTTTTCCCCTTCAGGCCGTTCCCCCAGCGGCGTGGCCCTGGTGGTGGTGCTCGCGTTCCTGGTGCTGATGGCCCTCGTGGTGATCGGCTTTTTTCCCGCACAATCAACCTGCGCAGGGCCACCGCCCAGCAGCAGGCGGCGGGTAACGCCCGCGTTTTGGCCGACACCGTGGTCAACTTCGTGCAAGGGCAGATCGACCACGCCACGTCCGCCGGGTCCGACAAAACCTGGGCGTCCCAGCCGGGCGCACTCCGGCTTTTTGACGCGTCGGGCAAGCTGGAACGGATCTACCGGCTCTATTCCGCCCCGGAGACCACGGCAACCACCCCCGCGGCGATGGCAACCGATCTGCCTCCCAACGATTGGCCCAATCTGCCCGGGCTGTGGGTGGATCTAAACGCGCCGGTGACATTCAGGGATCCCGGCGGCCAAACGGTTTCGCGGTTCCCGGTGCTCGATCCACGCGATCCGAGCGACCTGACCGACCCGACGAAAATCAACCCCACCGAAGGGTTTAAGCTGGTCTCCGCGCCCGGAGCGACCAAGGGCCAACCGGCGCCGATGCCCGTGCGCTGGATGTATGTGCTGCGCGACGGCACGCTTTCCGCCGGCCAACCCGGCGCCGGGGGCGCCGTGCAAGTGCCGGGCGCCGGGGCGAACAACCCGATCACGGGCCGGATCGCGTTCTGGACCGACGACGAGACCTGCCGGTTGAACATCAACACCGCGGCGGGAGCCGCTGCCCCCAAATCGCCTGCCGAGGCTCCCGCCACGTTCTGGGACACGCCCCGGTTTCGCGCCCCGGACGAGATAAACCGCAGCATTTTTTCGCCGGCAGCAAAAGAGTTTCGGCGGTATCCGGGCCACCCGGCGACGACCAGCCTTTCCAAAGTGTTTCCCCTGCTGAGCAGTCCGCAGCTTCTGGCCCTCACGCCGCGTTACAAGTTTGGCGGCTCCGAGGACGGCACAAAAGTCGCCACTCAGAGCGTTGACGCGAAAACCGAGCGGCTCTACAGCGCGGTGGGTGAATTGCTCTTTGACCAAAGCCGGGCCGACACACGCAGCCCGGCTGGGGTTCCCGCGTTCAAGCTCTCAGAGCAGGAGCTGGAGAGTGCGCGTTTTTTCCTGACCGCGCACAGTCGTTCCCCGGAAACCACGCTTTTTGGGACCCCGCGGGTCAGCGTGTGGCCGGTGCACAGCGACCCGGCCAGACGCACCGCCACGGACGGCCTGCTGGCGTTCGCCTCGCGGGTTAATGGCAAGAACTACCATTTCCAGCGGTCCACCCCGAATTCGAGTTCGGCGGACATTTCACTGGCACGCAACCGGGAGCTGCTGGATTACCTGGACTGCATCACGTCGAAAAATGTTCCGGGATTCGGAGGCAGCTTCGCCAACAAATATTCTGCGGATCGCCGGGACATCCTGGTGAAGACTTTTGATTATATCCGCTCGACCAACCTTTCGGACCCGAGTTTCGCCGGTCTCGACGCCGCGAAGCGGTATACCCCCGACTCCAACGTGGTCGTGCCGGCCAAACACCCCACCTGGACGGACAACGGCAACACGAGCGGACAGAAACTGCAAGGGTTGGGGCGGTTCCCGGTGATTAGCGAGGTTTCACTTTGGTTGGTCGCCCTGGGGAAGGGCGCTCCCGCCCCAGGTGGAACGGGAATCGCCGTGCATGGGCAACAAGCGGGTGCCAAAGGCAACCCGAACGACCCGGTTTTCTGGCTCCCGCCCGGCCCCAATGTCACAGCCAACTCCGTTCCCGCGGCGGGCAGGGTGGCGGTGCAGGCTTACTTCGTGTTTGGAGTTTTTGACCCGGCTCAGGGCTGGGGCGCCATCAGCAAAAGCGTTCTGGTTCGGGTGCGCGGGCTCGACGGCCTCCAAGTGACGGTGGACGGACAGACCTACCCGTTGGCCATGCCATCGGACGCCGCAGTGCGCAACTGGAGGCAAAATCTGACGGACAACATGGCCCAGCACGCCTGGGGAGGGAGCCGCGGCTTCCGGGATTTTCTCCTCAATCACGGTAATGGCTGGAAAACAAGCCCCCTAACCTACGTTCCGCTCGGGCAAAATCCGACCGGGGTGGATAAGACCTATCCCTTTTACAGCAACATTCTCTCGCTTCCCCAAACCGGCCAAATGCGGCTTGTTTCCTCCTCGAGCCAGGTGACGCTGGAGGTTTATGCGGCCCCCGACGCCGGTTTCGCCCCGGACAACCTCGTATCCACCTACCAGCTCGACCTGAGTTCGCTGGCGCAGTCCGCCGGGTCGGCGCCCGCGCCCCTGAACCTTCCGATCCCCACACTGTCGGGCGGCACAAGCAACAGCTTTGGACTGCCTTTGAGCGTCCCCTGGGCCGACAAACAGAACGACCGGGCCGGGCTGCTGACTTTTGCCGACGCTGTCGCGGGCACGACCTCCCCCCCCCCGGAGGACACTTTCTGGAGCATGGTTCCCACGGGCGCCGGGATCGCAGGTGATTACCGGCTGCTCTCGAAGCCTCTCGTGCCGAGCTCCGTGTTTACTCGGCACAGCGCGGTCGCCTCGGGAACAAGCAGCGCCTTCGACATGCAATTCGGAGCCTTCTTTACCCGATCAAAACTTGACGGCAGATTGGTGAAGAACATCGCGCTGCCCTCAAACGGGTTGCGTTGGGAGACGGGGCTCTGGCCCAGCGTCCCCTCCGGCATCAACGGGGTCACAGCGGCAAACAACGGCAGCACACCCGGGGACTGGGACAACGGGTTCGGCCGCGTCTCGGACGGCCCCTATATCAACAAGGCCGATGAAGGGACGCAGGCAAACGGGAGCATACCAGCCGGCCCCTACTTTGCTGGCAACGAACACCTTCAGAAGCTGATCGCCGGCGCGCTCTTCTCGCCGAACCGGATGATTCCCTCGGCAGGCATGCTCGGTTCCCTGCCAACCGGGGTCATCAGTGGCAAGCCTTGGCAAACCCTGCTCTTCCGGCCCGGGCCGACCGGCCACATCGGCGCAACCTCGCCCCGGGACCATCTGTTTCTGGATCTTTTCTGGATGCCCGTGGCGGAGCCTTATGCGATCAGCGAGCCGTTCTCGACCGACGGGAAGGTGAACCTCAACTACCAGATCCAGCCGTTCACATACATCAAGCGCAACACCGCACTGCGCTCGGTGCTCGCCTCGGAGTCCGTCGCCAAGGTTCCGTCGAGCCAGGCCTTCGTTTACAAAAGAAACTCGGGCACGTCGGCGGGCATGACAAGCAACGCACGGCTCCCGATTTCCCTGGATGAAACCCACGGGGCGCTGCGCCAGTTTGAGGAGAAATTTGCCGCCGGGGACGTGTTCCGGTCCGGCACAGAGATCTGCGACATTTTCCTGCCGCCCAACGGCACCCAGTGGAAGACCGACGCGGAAGCCCGCACCGGCTGGTACGGGGACGATTTCGCGCTGGTGGGCGACAACGTGCGCGAGCGTCCCTACGCCAACCTCCTGGGGAGGGTCACCACCAAGTCCAACACGTTCACCGTCCACTACACCGTGCAAGCCATCAAAGTCCCGCCGCAGCAACCCCAGGATACCTGGGTGGAAAACCGGGGCGTGGTTCTCTCGGAATACCGCGGATTCACGACCCTGGAACGGTATCTCGACGCCAACGACACGAGCATCCCGGATTACGCCAGCAACCCCACGGCCGTCCCGCTGGACCAGTTCTACAACTGGCGCGTGATTCAAAACTCCCAGTTCGCCCCCTGAGCCCGCTGCCCCCCCCGATGGAACCCGCTCAGAAATAAAAAGGGATTCCGCGTTTTTTGAACTCGGCCTTTTGCTCGGCCAACCATTTGTCGCCGAGCCGCTCGAACCCGCCCGCCGCCTTGTAATCGGAGAGGAACGCGTTGACGGCGGTCCGCAGCGCCTCGTTGCCCTTCCGGATGCCCATGGCCCAATTTTCGGTTTGGAACGGCTCAAGAACGGCCCGGGTGGAGTCGGGATGTTTCCGCCAGTTTTTGAACGTGGACATCTGGTCGTAGAGAAAGGCATCGGCCTTGCCCTGGGCGACTTCCAGCGCGGCGGTGGTTTCCTTGTCGAGCACCACCACGCGAGCCCCAGTCAGATGCCGGGCGGCATAGAGGTGGCCGGTCGTGCCTTTTTTCACCACCACCGTCCGGCCCGCTTTGGAGAGATCGCCGACGGATTGCACGTCGCTCCGGGAAGCCGCCAAGAGACAGAGACCGGTTTTGAGGTAGTGCTCCGAGAAATCAATGGAGGCGGCGCGTTCGGGCGTGGCGGTGAGAGAGGAGACAATGAGCTCGATCCGGCCGGTCTTGAGAGCCGGGATGAGCCCGTCAAACGGCAGGTTCTGGATCTGGACGGGGCGGCCGAGCGCCTGCCCCAGGGCGAGGGCGAGATCCACGCTCACCCCGGCGGGTTCGCCGCGTTCGTCGCGCATCTCAAAGGGCGGATAGGCCAGCTCCATGCCCACCACGAGGGGTTTGTCCGCCGCGGCAAGGGCGGCGGGCTGCAGGCCCCGGCCGCAGAGCAACACGAGGAGAAGAAAAGACTTCAATAGAAAGGGCTTCATAGGCGCCCGCCCAAGAGAGCAGGGCGCGGCGCCGGGCGCAAACCGGGTTTCTTTCATCCTCGGCTGTGTCTCCGGAAAGGGCCGCGCCCCTTGAATTTTGCCCCGGAGACCCCTCCTGAAATACCCCTTTCATTCAGGCCAACCCCGTGGCACCGTGCCCGACTTCCCATGAAATCCAAGAGCTCCCTCACCCTTTCCGTCGTTCTTTCGCTGGCCGCCGCACAAGCGGGCTTCGGAGCGGACGCCCCGAAGAAATCCACAAAGAAACCCGCCGCGGAAAAACCGGCGGCCCAAGCCGCGGCGCCCGAGGCGAAACCGGCTGCGGACGACATCAAAGATCCGGTGGCCGTGGTGGAAGGCGAAGAGATTAAGAAAGCGGACCTTGAGAGCGCGTTGGCGGGCATGATGGCCCAGCGCGGAGGGAAAGTGGCGGACATTCCGGCTGAACAACGCGTCGGCGCTTACCGGATGATCCTCGACGACCTGATCATCGACAAACTCATCGCCAAACGCTCGGCCGAGGTGAAAGTGACCGATGAAGACGTCGATTCGACCTTCAAACGGTTCACGGCCAGCGCGGGCAGCGACGAGGAAGTCAAAAAGCGGATCGAACAAAGCGGCCAGACGATCGACAAGGTGAAGTCCACCATCCGCACCAACCTGCGCCAGCAGCGTTGGGTGGAAGATCAGATCAAGGGCAAGAGCGAGGTGACCGACGCGGACACCGAAGATTTCTACAAAAAGAACCCGGAACAGTTCAAATCGCCCGAGCAAGTGCGCGCCAGCCACATCCTGGTTTCGGTGAAGGCCGATGCCACCCCGGACGTGGTCACGCAGAAGGAAAAGGCGGCGAAGGCCATTTATGAGCGGGTCAAAAAAGGCGAAGACTTCGCCAAACTCGCCCAGGAACTCTCCGAGGACCCGAGCGCCAAGCAGAACAGCGGCGACCTCAATTTCTTCTCCAAGGAACAGATGGTCCCGGAATTCTCCACGGCGGCGTTCGGCATGAAAAAGGACGACATCAGTGAGCCGGTGCGCAGCCAGTTCGGCTACCACGTGATCAAAGTGACCGACCGCAAAGACGCGGAAACCATCACCCTGGAGAAAGCCAAGCCCCAGCTCACCGCGTTCCTGCAACAGCGCAAAAAACAGGAGGAAGTGGAGAAGCTCGTGCGCGAGATCCGCGACAAGGCGGAGGTGAAGATCAACCTGCCCGCCCCGGCGCCCGCCGCTCCCGCCGCCTCGGAGCCGGCCCCCGCAAAACCGGCGAACCCGTAAGCCTCTCCGGGCGCCGCTCTCCGGGCGGCTAGCCCTTCGAACGTTCTCTGGAGTATTTCGGGGGAACCCGGCTGCATGCGCTTCGCACGCTCCGCCGGGTTCCCCTTTCTTCTTTCCCACCCCCATGGCCCGTAAAAAATCCCCCGTCGGCATCCTCGGCCTCGGCATCATTGGCTCCCGCGCCGCCGCCGCCCTGCGCGCCGAGGGTTATCCCGTTTTTGTCTGGAACCGCACCCCGCTCCCCGCCCCCAATTTCCTCGGTTCCCCAGCGGAGGTGGCCCGGACCTGCAAAGTGCTCCAGCTTTTCGTGGCCGACGGATCGGCGGTGTTGGAGGTGATCGACGCGATGGCGGAGGCGCTCACCCCCGAGCATTGCGTGGTTTGCAGCGCCACCATCGGGCCGGACGCCACGCGGGAAGCGGCCGCGAAGGCGGCAAAAACCGGGGCGCGGTTTCTGGACGCCCCGTTCACGGGCAGCAAAGCCGCCGCGGAGAACCGGCAGCTGGTGTATTACGTGGGCGGGGAGGAGGCGGACTTCGAGCGGGTGAAAACCGTGCTCCAAGCCACCAGCAAAGCCATCGTCCGCATGGGCCAAATCGGCGACGCCGCCCTGGTCAAGGTGGCCACCAACATGATCAGCGCCGTAAGTGTTCACGCGCTGAGCGAGGCCCTTGCGTTGGTGGAGAAATCGGGCATCCCGCCGCAATTTCTGGCGTCGGCCCTGGAGTTCAACGGCTGCCGCTCCGGGGTCATGGAACTCAAGCTGCCGAAGATGCTCGAGGCGGATTACGAGCCGCACTTCTCGCTCAAACACATGCTCAAAGACGTGCAGTTCGGGTTAGCCCTGGCGGAAAACCTCGGCCTGGAGCTGCCCGCCTGCGCCACCACACGCACCGCAATGACCAACGCCGTGGCGGACGGACACGGCAACGAGGATTTCGCGGTCATTCACAAACGCCACCCCGAGCCGCGCCAGAACGCCGCTTCGGCCTGAGGCGAATTTCACCCGAGTCGACCCATGAACACGCTGCGCGAATGTTTCCGTGATTTTATCCAACGCGGCGGTTTCGCCGAGATCCCCCATCGGTTCGGCCTCGCGATCCGAGGGGCCGACCGGGTGCGTTATCTCAAGGGGCAAATCACCAGCAGTGTGCCCCAGCCCGGCGCGGGGGAAACGCAGGCGGCCTGCGTGACGACCGCCAAAGGCAAACTCTGCGCGGAGATCTATGTCGCCGCCCTGCCGGACGCGCTGATTGTGGACGCCGATTCCAGCCTGCGCGAGACGCTGCCTTTGCGCCTGGAACGCTACATTGTCGCCGACGACGTGACCGTGGAACCCGTGACCGACACCCTCCGGCTCGTTCATTTTTTGGGACGCCGCCCCGAGCTGGCGGGGATTGCGCCGGAGAACGTTCACCGGTGCAAACGGCTGGGCGGCGAGGGCTGGGATGTCTGGATGGACGCGGCCACTTTGGAAACCCTTCGGCCAGCCCTGCGCTCCGCGTATGCGGAACTGCCCGAGGCGCTGCTGGAGAGCTTGCGCATCGAACGCGGGGTGCCGCGTTGGGGATTCGAACTGGATGAGAACACCCTGCCCCCGGAGGCGGGTCTGGACCGGACCCACATCGACTACCACAAGGGCTGCTACATCGGGCAGGAGGTCATCTCCCGGCTCAAGAGCGTGGGCCATGTCAACCGATCGCTCGTGGGGTTTGTGTCCAGCGGCGCGGCACTGAGCCGCGGCCAGGAGATTTTCAGCCCGGGCGCGCCCGAGACTAGCGTGGGCAGGATCACGAGCGCGGCGTGGAGTTTTGCCTTGGAGAAGCCCGTGGCGCTGGGCTACCTCAAGCGCGGCATCGCCCGGGAAGGTCTCTTTGCCCGCGGACCGCAGGAGTCGCCGGAGTCCGTTCCGGGAACCCCGCTCGATGTCAAAGAACTGCCCCTGATTCCATGAAAAAGATCGTCCTTATCCTGAGCGCCCTGTGCTGCGCCGCCCCGTTTGTTGAGGCGGACGAAGTCGCGTTACTGACCCTCGACACCGGCAACCCGAAAAACCCGCAGCGCGTGGCCTTGGAGTTTTATCCGGCCGACGCCCCGGGGCACGTGGAGAACTTCAAGAAACTGGCCCGGAAAGGTTTTTACAAAGGATTGGCGCTGCACCGGGTGTTTCCCCGACTGCTCGTTCAAACAGGCGACCCGCTCTCCAAGGGCAAGGACCGCTCCAAGGTGGGCACGGGCGGGCCTGGCTACACCCTGCCGCCGGAGATCCGTCGCAAACACGGCAAAGGCGCCGTGGCCGCGGCCCGTTTGCCGGACACGATCAACCCGTCGCGGGTGTCCAACGGCAGCCAATTCTACGTGTGCCTGGCGCCGATGCCCGCCTACGACGGCCAATACACCGTTTTCGGGCAGGTGCTCTACGGCATGGACGTGCTCGAATCGCTGAGCACGCGGTCCGTGGACACGAACGACAACCCCCTTGAGCGGATCGAAATTCAGAGCGTCAAGATCCTTTCCCGGGAGACGTTGCCCCCGCCCACGGCGCCCGCGAAACCGGGGCCGCCGCAAAAAGTGCGGCGTTGGTGGCAAATTTTCCGATAAACCCTTGCACAGGAAAAGCGCCGAGCGTAGAAAGCCGGTCCCGCGTTTCAAAAAGGGTAGATACCGAAGTGGCCAAACGGGGCGGACTGTAAATCCGCTGGCTTACGCCTTCGCTGGTTCGAATCCAGCTCTGCCCACCATCCCCGAGCATTCGCCCGCGGAGTTATTGCGCGAATCCCCCCTCCAAACACGCTGACGCGTCGCTCGGGCTTTTGAAGCCCACGGAGACAATGCCTCCCGGTTCGCACGCACCCACTGGGGATCGACTGCCGACCGCTCCCGGCCCAATCCGGGAGTGACACCGGCGATCCCCCGCGCAAAACCCGCGGTGGCCATGGCTCACGCATCTAAAAAAGCGCGAGGAACCCGCCGCTGTGCTTGATCCGATGCCGGAGGCATCCCGGAAAGTAGCCGACGGTTGAGCGAAGCCACACCGCCGGAAGGCCGCCCCCCAGGGACCGCACCCCGGCAGGGCGTGCCAGAGACCAACCGGGCAACAAATCCTCTGCCACCCCTCTGCGGGGTGGGCTGTTTTTGGGCCCGCGTTCCGGGGGTATCGCTGCGCTCCACCCCCGGCCACTCTCTCTGTTCCCTCCGGGAACAATGCCTCCGCTTTGCCACGCACTCTGAGAACTTTTCCTCCGCGAAGCTCAATTTTAGATGCGTGAGCCCTGCCGTGGTGGCATTCCGGGGTTGATTGTTTTTGGACGATCCCGATAGAACGCGGGCCCGTTTCGCCAAAAGCCATGAACCCACCCCGTTTCCGCTCATTTACGACCGCCCTGCTGGGCCTTTCGGCAACCGTCTCCGGCCAGGACAGCCCGGACGAACTGGCATTAAAATTGGCGAATCCCGTGGCATCTCTCATCAGCGTGCCCTTCCAGTTCAACTGGGATTTCAACATGGGACCGCTCAACCAAGGCACCCAGTTCAAACTCAATTTCCAGCCGGTTGTGCCCCTCTCTCTGAGCACCGACTGGAACGTGATCGTCCGGACCATCGTGCCTTATATTTCGCAGGAGGATGTTGTCGGCGTCCCGGGTGCGGGCGCACCGGCAGACCGGCACCAGGACGGTCTGGGAGACATCGTGCAGTCGTTCTTTTTTTCACCCAAAAAACCCGTGGCGGGAACGATCCTCGGAGTGGGTCCGGCGTTCCTTTATCCCAGCGGCACCGATGATCGGCTCGGCGGGGAGAAATGGGGCGCAGGTCCCACCGCGGTCGCCCTCAGGCAGAACGGCGGCTGGACCTACGGCGTGTTGGCAAATCACCTCTGGAGTTTCGCCGGAAACGAGGACCGCCGCAGCGTGAACGCCACTTTCGTGCAGCCGTTCGTGAGCTACATCACCAAGACGCGGACCACGTTCACGGTGAACTCGGAGGCGACCTATGACTGGAACGAAAGCCAGTGGCTGGCGCCCGTCAATGCGACGGTGGCGCAGCTGGTGAAAATCGGGGGTTTACCGGTCCAATTCGCGGTGGGTGGCCGGTATTATATGGAGGGCCCCAGTGGCGCGCCCGAGTGGGGTTTGCGTTTTGTGGTGACCCCGCTTTTCCCGACAGGAGCGCGTTAGCGACGCTTCCCTGGGAGAGTCGGCACATGTCCGGATTGCCCGGGCAGCGCAGGGAGGCATCCACGAAAAACGAACGTCGTTATACCAACCATCGGTGACTTCTGACCCGTGCCGGGATCTCGGTCTGAAGGATATTTTCCATCAGCCGAGAGGAATGAAAAAGGGCAAAGCTGCTGTAGCCGGGATTGGGGCGCCGGCGCGCGGGTCGGGCGGTTAAGCGGTGAGTTCCTTGAGCAAACCGCTGCTATCGCCGTGGCGCTCGGCGGGCACGCCGATCCCGTGCAACAGGGTGAGCCAGGCGTTGCAAAGCGGGGTGTCCTTGGGCGCGACGATGTTATGCCCGAGTTTGATGCCCGCTCCGCCCCCGGTGAGAAGCGTGGGGCAATTGTCGAGGTTGTGTTCCGTGCGGATGTTGCTGCCGTAGGCCAGTGCGACGTGGTCGAAAAGCCGCGAGCCGTCGGCCTCCTTGGTGGCCTTGAGTTTGTCGATGAATCCCGCCAGCAGCTCGCTCTGGGCAAGGTCGCGGCGCTGTGATGCGTCGAGTTTCTCTCCCAGGGTGGAGTGGTAATGGCTCATGTCGTGCGGCGCGACCTTGATGCCGATGCTCGTCATCAACGTGCTCACGGGCTGCCGATAGGTCATCACGCGGGTGCTGTCGGTCTGCATCGCCGCCAGCATGATGTCATACATGATCGCAATCTCCTCCCGCCCGGCTAACCCCGGTTGCGGCTCTGGAATCGGCGCATCGGGACGAGGCACACCGATCCATTTCTCGTCCTTGCTCAGGCGGATCTCGATGTCGCGGATCCCCTGGAAATACTCGTCGAGTTTGGCCTTGTCGGTCTTGCCGAGGTTGCGCTGGAGCGCTTTGGCGTTGCCGAGCACGGTGTCGAGCACGCTGCGTTTCTGCGCGAGCATGGCTTTCTGCTGCTCGATGGGGGTGTTGTCCTTGGCAAAAAGCCGGTGAAAAGCTTCCACCGGCCCTTTGAGTCCGCCCACGGGTTTGCCGCTGATGTCCCACGCCATGGAAAGGCCCGGGCCGTGTCCGGAGGACTCGGCGCTTTCACTCCCGTTGAGTTGGAGGGATGAAAACCGGGTTTCGAGCCCGAGCTTCGCCGCGGCGACTTGGTCGGCGGAGATGCTGTTGTGAAAGTTTTGGCCCGGCTCAGCGAACCGGTTGGCGCCCGTAAGCCACATGGTGCTGCCCCAGTGCCCTTCGTTGGAGTATTTGTTGCAAAGCCCCTGGACGACGGAGAAATCGGCTTTGTGCCGCGCCAGCGGCACGAGCCCGGCCGGCAGTTCATAACCGGCTCCCGGGGTCTTGATGTCGGGAAACCAGCTCTCGGTGGTGATCCCCCAGCCGAACCCGAGGAAGATGAGGCGTTTGGGCGGCGTGCCCGCTCCGGCAGCAGCGGCTGAGGCAAACCGGCGGAACCCGAGGGATTCGAGCGCGGGCAGGGCGATGAGAGCGGAGGCGGAGCGCAGGAAATGGCGGCGGGTTTGGGAGGTGTTCATTTTTACTTTGTGTGGAACTCGTTGCTGCGGACCAGAGCGTGGATGAACTCGCGCACCGCGAAGTCCTTTTGTTTTGCCTGAAGCTGCATGCTGTCGAGCAGCGGCTCGTCACTAAATCCGCATGGGCGTCCCAGGGCGTATTCCACCAGCGCCGAGCTGAATCCGCGCGCAAATGCGTCGGCCTTGGAGGCGATCACGTCGCGCATCTCAAAGAAGTCCCGGAAGGTCGGCCCCTTGTGGAAGGCCGAGCCGGTCTCGATGGCCCAGGTTTTTTTGGCTTTGGGGTCGGGTTTACCCTCGGCGTCTTTGGCCTGATAACTGTCCTCGATGCGCCACTGGCCGGCGGCGTCGAAGTTTTCGAGCCCGAACCCGATGGGATCGATCTTGCGGTGGCAGCTGGCGCATTGGGCGTCTTCCTGGTGGGCCTGCAGCCGTTCCCGGGTGGTGAGCACTTTGCCCGCCAGCCGCGTGATGGCCGGGACGTTTGCCGGCGCGGGCGGAGGCGGATCATGGAGCAACTTGCGCAACACCCAGGCGCCGCGTTCCACCGGGCTGGTGTGTTCCCCGTTGCCGCCCATGAAATGGATGGCCGCCATGCCCAATAAACCGCCCCGGGGCGAGCCCTTGGGAAGTGGCACCTTTTCGTAGTCGTCGCCTTTCACCCCGGTGATTCCGTAGTAGTGGGCAAGCACGCGGTTCACGACGACGTAGTCGGCCTTGAGCAGGTCCCGGAGGCTGGAGTTGTGCGCGAAGAGATACTGGAAGGTCTCGAAGATCTCGTTTTTCGCCGCCACCTTCGTGGCGGTGTCGAACCGGGGATACTTCGCCAGGTTCACCTCGAAAAAATCGATCCGGTCCAGGCCCAGCCATTGATGGGTAAACGCCTTGAGCGAAGTCTCTGAACGCGGGTCATCCAGGAGCCGTTGGGTCTGCGCGGCGAGCACGTCGGGCTTGTGCAACTCACCCCGCGCGGCCAAGTCGCGCAGCGCGGCGTCTGGAGGGGCCGCCCAAAGGAAGTAGGACAGCCGCGAGGCCAGCTCCAAATCCGAAAGAGGCCTGCGTTTTTCGTCGGGCGTCGGCTCCGCCAGGTAAAGGAACATGGGAGAGGCGAGCACGACCGAAAGGGTTTCTTTCAAAGCCGCGACGGGTTTGTCCCCGGCCTTCCTCCGCACGTCATACAGGGCGAGCAATGCATCGATGTAGTCCGCAGGCGCCGCCACCCCCCGGAACGCCTCCAGGGAAAACCGCTCCAACGCGCCGCGTAATTGTTCGCCGGTGGGAGCGGGCGCTTTGTCATTCAGGGGGACACCCAGGGCCGCGATCCCAGGGGGGACGGGCTGCGCGGCTTCCGGCACACGCTCAATTTCAATCCAATCCACCCAGAGCGAGAGCTCCGTCCCGATCCCGTTGCGTTTCACCGCCTCGGCGCGCTTGCGGATGCCTTCCTCATTGGTGTCCCAACTGCCCTTTTCCCGAATAAAAATACTGCGGTTCATCCGATCGATATTGCCCCGGGTCAGGGTCAGCGGGAACTCCACCACCTGGGGCGCTTCCATCGTGCCGGTGATCTCGCGGGTAGCCAGGACCTTCCCCGTTCGGGCGTGCAGACCAAAATCCAGGAACCGGCGTTCCACCGGCATGTTTTCGTCGGCCGCCACGCGCACCCGGACAACGTAATTGCCGACGGGCCAGTTGGGGGGGACCAACAGCTCGATGTAGTTGACGTTGAGCTCGGCCGGATGCCGGGTTTGGATCCCGAGATACGCGCCCCGGTCCACGGCGGGCTGCCGGAGGTAATACTGATGGTAAGGAAGCCAAGCCGCCGAAAGGGCGTCGTGGGCCAAGTCCACCGCATTTCCAACCACAGGCCCACCGGCCTTTTGGAATCCGAACGCGTGCGGATCGGGCGCCCCCGGGATCTTTTCCCAGGACCGCCGGAAAATCGTGTCGTTTTTGGATTCTTTCCGGATCTGCGCCACGATCTCCTGATTCTCCGGCAACGCCGCAGCCGCCTCCACAGACATCACCCATTGCTTGGCGCGTTCGCGGGCGTCGATCTGATAATCCACAAATTTCTGCACTCCGGGGGTGGTGGTTTCGGCCTCGTAATGGAGGTGTTTCTCCACGCCCCGAGCCGCCTGCCACTCGAGCGCCTCGGTCAGCGCCTCGCGGCCCAGGGCCTGGTATTGCTCAACCTGGTTGCCCGACATGAAGAGGTTGGATCCCACCGTGTCAAAGCCGCCGGTGCCCGTGTCGGAGGGCAACTCGCTCACGTTGATGTCGGCGCCGAGAAGTTCCCGCAGGGTGTTGCGGTATTCGCGCCGGTTGAGCCGCCGCATGGTGATGGAGCCCTTCTGGTCACTGAGGGCTTTCCGAGCCACGACCATGACGTTGGCGAGGTCGTCCAGAAAATCGGCTTTCTCGGCGTTCCCGGGCTGTTTTTCGTCCTCGGGCGGCATCTCGCCCGCGTTGAGGGAGTTGAGCACTTTCTGCCAGCGCTCCGCGGTGGGCAGGTTCTCAATGCCAAATGGCAGTTCGTCCACGCGGAACTTGCCCTTCTGCTTTTCCGGGCCGTGGCAGCCTTGGCAGTTTTTCTCCAAAAACGCCCGGTGCCGGCTGTGCATCTCAGCCCGGACAGCCGCTTTTGGCTGAGCTGAGTCTGCGGGGACGAGCCCCGGCTCTGCGGCAAACAGACCGGATGCGGCAACCCAGGGGGCGGAGAGGAGGAAACAACTGAATTTCATTCGGAGGAGTGAAGCAATCTGGGGAACAGCACCAAAGGTGCAGGGATGCGAAGATCCTTTGGAGTGGATTTCCGCGCTTGAGGCTACCCACGACGCGTATGGATTCTTAGTTAGCCAAACGGCTAAAAGCGCTCCGAAGCAAGCGAAGACTCAAGGGGGGGAGAGGGCCGAGGCGGCGAGGTTGAAAACGAAACCCACGGAATCCGATTCGTGCGCGACGCTTCCGCAGACTTTTCCGGAGGCGTGGATACGAGCGAGCGACACGACCGCCCGCAAAGGCGCGCAACACGGCGGGACGCCCTGAAAGAATCCGATCAGCCGGAGTGCTGTTGGTGGCACTGGATTTTTCGTCGCCTGGATTCCGGAGGGATCACCCCAGCCCCAGTTGAAGGCCCCCCTTGGAAAGGTTGCCCCCTGTCGGTCGGCAAGAAAGAGCCTTCCCCGCCCTCTACCTTCAGCGATACCCTGAAGTGAACGATTGGAGGGGACTCAACCCCGGAAGGCTCTCATCAGGTGCTATTACGGTTCAATAGAGTAGGGAGGCGCGGTTGGTGAAGCACCACACGCGCCTCCCCCTCATCGAACCGGACGTGCGGATTTCCCGCATCCGGCTCTCGGAGGCTGTTCGCCGGTTTGCTTCATGGTTTACCGTAGGCAGCATGGTGCGGCATCCGATA
>CAMARB010000069.1 GCA_945860355.1 Chthoniobacter flavus
TCGGATGCCGCACCATGCTGCCTACGGTAAACCATGAAGCAAACCGGCGAACAGCCTCCGAGAGCCGGATGCGGGAAATCCGCACGTCCGGTTCGATGAGGGGGAGGCGCGTGCGGTGCTTCACCAACCGCGCCTCCCTACTCTATTTATTGGGCGGCGGCCCGTGGATTTGCCCGGATGAAACCCGTGAGAATGCAGCGCCGCCCCTGGGAAAAAGGGGCGGCGGAATGGAATCATCCCGCCCCCCCCGCGGCTCGCGACATTTTTCCGAGCGCGGCGCAGCTCCGGAGCCACGTTGTCAGCGAAGTTTCAACGCGGCGCGACCTCGACCCGCCCGCTCACCCCGGGCGTGGTGAAAAATCCCACCGCGCGTTGGCGCTTTTGAAGGATCACCGCCTCAAACCGCGGTTTACGCCCCGTCACAGGGTGCAGGAAGCTGCCGGAGAACAACCCCGTGGCGCCGATCGACGCGCGGCTCAATGACTGCGGGTTAAACGCCACCGGGATCACCGCATTATACGGGTTCACATTGGCCGATGTCTCGAACCCCGTCCCCGGCAGCAAACCCTCGGTGAATCGGCACACGACGTTGCCGCTGAAATTCGCCGGCTTGAGCATGGTAAACCTCATGGGCTGGCCAGATGGGCCCTTCGGCAACCAGCGCGAACCCTGGAGCTGAAGCGGGATCCCGGTGGGCCAGCCCTCGGGATAAGTCGGAGACGCCGTGGCCGGACGCAGCCAGCGCAGCGTGGCCTCGAAATCGTCCTGCGCCGTCGGATTGTCCAGCGGCACCCAGCCGGAGAGCGTTCCCACCGCACCCTTGGGCAAGGAATACGTGAAGTAGACGGGGAACTTTTTCCCGGCCGACACCGCGTTGGAGTAACTGATCGCGGCGCCGTCCGCCAGTTTGCCCACCAGAGTGGCTCTTCCGGAGGCCGCCACCGTGAGAACCCCGATCCCGTGTCCCTGAGGGAAAGCCGTTGGGGGAAGCGACGCCGCCGGGGCGAACGCCACGGTCGAAACGCCGAGCACGTCCGCGGGCACGCTGCGGTAGGGCGATTTGGGCGTTTTGGCCGCGGTGTAAAGCAGGCGGTCCGTCTCAATCGACGCCACGGGGGTGCTCCCCTCGGCAATCGTGCCCAGAAGCTTGCCGGTGCCGTTCACCACATCGACTTGGAGCGCCACAACCAGGGAGGGCAATCCCTTCCGCAGGATCGTGAGTTGGGGCTCGTTGGTCTTACCGAACCGGGCGACCCCGGATTCGTCGAATTTTCCGCGGATCGCGTAACTCGCGCCCCCGAGCCTGAGGTTCCCGGAGAAAGCGCCGCCGCGCGCGATGCTGATTTTGGCCAGACCCAAGTGCTGGGTGCTGGTGGCGGGCAGGACCAGAGGCTCAATCAACCCGTTGAATTCGCCGGTCTGATTGGCGTTGGTCGTGATGGCGATTTTGAACTGGGTCGTGCTGGTGACGGCGACCCCGGCAAAGTCCGTGCCGCCGGTGTCCTCGAGACGAATGTAAACCACCGTATCCCCGCTGACTTTAGGCACGGGAGTGAACGTGAGGGTTCCCGCGGAGGAGACGGCGGGCTGCACGGAGAAGAGGCTCTTGTCCGCCGCCTCAACCACAAACGTCAGGCCCTGACCACTCTCGTCGGGCGGGCCGGCGCGCACCAGCGGAGCCCAGCCCGGGAGGGAATACGCGGCGGTGCCCAGCGGCACGTTGACGTTGGGACCCGGCGCGAAACTCGGAGCGTCGTTCACCGGGTTGACGATGATCAGGAGCGTCTGCGGCGCGCTGGTGTCCGTCCCGCCGTCGCTCGTGCCGCCGTCGTCCCGGAGCCGCACCTGAACCGTGGCGGTGCCCGACACGTCGGGGGCCGCCTGGTAGGTGAGCGTCCCGTTGGAGCTCAGGGCCGGCTCAACGATGAAGAGGCCGGGGGCATTATGGGAAAGAGCGAAGGTCACCGCCTGCCCCGCCTCACCCGCCCGGCCGGGGCTGATCTCCGTGGCCCACTGGGAAACACTCTGCAACCCCGAATCCTCGAGCACCACCTGGTCGCCCCCACTGCGGAAGCTGGGCGCGTAGTTGCGCAGCCGGAGTTCCACTTGGAAGGTGGTGGTGGTGGCCCCGTTCTCAGGCCGGCCGTCGCTGACCGTCACCGTGACCAGCGCGATCCCCGCCCCGGCGAAAGTCGGGTTGAGCAGCAGGGTCGCCTCCGTGCCGCCCGTTGTGTACTGGACCACCGGGTTGGCGAGGAGATCGGCTCGGCTGGAGGCCGCCGTCACGGTCAGCGGCAGGGGCGCCGCGGGGTTGCCGGAGCGGATGCCTGTTAGGACCACGGGTGCAATCGGCGCGTCTTCAAGCAGAAGCACGTTGGCCACGGGGTTGATCACCGGCGCCTGCACATTCACCGTCAGGGTGAAACTCGCCGAGACGCTGGCGCCGAGTTCGTCGGCCACCGAAACCAGGATCTGGGTCGAACCCGTGCCCGTGGGCGAAGGCGCCACCCTCAGAGTCCGGTTCGCGCCCGCGCCCCCGAGGATCAAACCTTCCGTCGGCACCAAGGCGGAGTTCTGGGCGGCGGCTGTGACCGTCAGGGCGGCCGCGGCGGTTTCGCTATCCCCAACGGTGAATGAAAGTTCCCCCGTCGCAGTGCCCTCGTTGATGCTCTGGTTGGGGATCGCGCTGATGGTGGGCGGCTGGTTGAGGGGATAGGCGGCGAAATTACTTTCGACCAGGTTGGCAGGGGTTCCCCCGCCAAAGGATAGCCCGATCAAACCGCCCGAGTTGCCCAGAGCCAGGAGCGTGATCCGGATCCGGCCATCAAAGAAGAGCTCAATCTGGAAGCTGTTGGAGTCGGACGAACCGTAACTTGGCACCCCGCTCCACGTGACCACGGCTCGGTCGGGCATTTGTTTCCAGGAGACGCTCCCCCCCGCCGAGGGATCCAAGTTGGCCATCAGCGCCGCAACGCGCGGCAGCGCGAAGTGGGCGTCAAAAGAGGGAGTGGGCTCGCTGTCTCCGGCCGTGAAGGTGATGTAGCCGTTGCTGCCGACGTAGAAGCTCGAATACGCCGTCCCGTAGAGCTGGACTTGTTTGCCGTCGGCCAGGTCCACCTTCACCGATTCGTCGTTCCCGAGGGCCAGGGTCGTGCCCCCTGCGGGATCCACCGGGAAACTCGTGAGGTTGCTGCGGCGCACAGTGTAACCGCTGGCGGAGTCCTGTGGCAGGAAACTGAAGCTGCCGTTGTCGGTGTCGTTGTCTGCGGACCCAAAGAGTTCCGTGAAAAACTCCGGCCCTCCGCACAACAGCCCGACTTGGCGCAACCGGGTTTCACCATCACCGACGTTGAAAAACCGCAACTCCGCCACAGTCTTACCCAGCTTTTGGGCCGCCGCTTGGGAGTTGAGGGACACGGTGACCGTGGTGGTGGCACCCACCGCGAGTGTTCCGCCGGTGGCGGACACATCCAGCCATAACGGGACCTGGTCCACCGACCAAACCATGGAATGAGCGCCGTTGTTGGTCACGGTGAAAGTCCGGGCGACGGGCGTGAACGGCCCCCCCACCGGGCCGGAGAACGGAGCGCTCAGATAGCTGACAATCAGTTCTGAATTCACGGCCGCCTCCGCGTCGATGAAGCCGCCCGTGGCGGTCTTGCCGTTGAGCGACGCCAAAGGCCGGGCGGTGCTCAGCACCGCTTCGCGGATCTGGAGGTGGGTCAGGGCGGGTTTTTGGGACTTAATCAGGGCGCAGAGCCCGGCCACATGGGGCGAAGCCATGGAGGTGCCGCTGTAGGACGCGTACCCCCCGCCCGGCACCGTGCTGTAAATATCGCTGCCCGGGGCACCCACGTCCACAGAGGTCAACCCGTAGTTCGAAAACCAAGACAACCCGCCTGAGCGGGTGATGGAGGCCACCGAGATGATGTTCGGGGATGTGTAGCTTGCCGGGTAAGCCGGCGACAGGTCGTTGTTGTTGGAGTCATTCCCGGCAGCCGCCACAAAAAGAATTCCCGCGGCGTGGGCGGCGTCGATGACGTCCTTGAGTGCCTGGGAGTAATCGCTCCCGCCCCAGGAGTTGTTGGTGAGATGGACCCCGATGCTCGTGGCGTACGCCACCGCCTCGACGGCGTCGGAGAGGGAGCCGCCATCCGGGCCCAGGAACTTCAGGGGGACCAGCGAAACCCGCCAGCACACGCCGGCCACCCCCACTCCGTTGTTGCCGCGTCCTCCGATCGTGCCGGCCACATGCGTCCCGTGGCCTTCGGTGTCCATGGCGTTGTTGGTGCCGTCAAAGAAATTCCAGCCCCGCACATCGTCCACATACCCGTTGTTGTCATCGTCGATCCCGTTTCCGGGGATCTCGTTGGGGTTGACCCAGATGTTTTCCGCCAGGTCGGGATGGGTGTGGTCAATCCCGGTGTCGATCACCCCCACCTTCACGGTGAGGCTGCCGGTGGCACTTTCGGTCGCCCAGGCGTTCGTGGCGCGAATGTCCACCCCGGCCACTCCGCCGCTCTGGCCCGTGTTGCGCAGCCCCCAGAGCTGCGAAAAACCCGGGTCGTTCGGAACCACATTTTTGCTCAACACATCATCCGACTCCGCGTAAAAAACGGCTTTCCGGGCGCGCTTGCCCGTGTCCAAGGCCTGCGACAACCCGTTCACCCCCGAAACAGGGAAACTCACCAGCCAGACCCCGGAAGCGGGCATTTTCTTGCGCACCTTGGCCCCTGGGATTCCCAAATCCGCCAGCACCTCCGCCTCCGCCGCGCCAGGGCGCGGCTTGACCATGAGATGGTCGGCCACGGACGCCGTTCGGCTCACGACCGAGCGTTTGCCTCCCACCGACTCGGAGCGTTCTTCGACGCGAAGCAGGGGATACTTGTGCTTGGTTTTGAGCAGCCGCTCCTGCACCTGCGCCCCCGCGGGTCCCGCTGCAGGTTTGACCCGGGAATCCAAGACCACCGCATCGGCCAGGTATTCCGGGCTCACCAGGCCCTGAGCGCGAAGGTCGTCCCATGCGGAGCAGAGGAACAGAAGAAGACAGACAAAGGATACGGGAATGGACTTCATGGGAGGCGGAAGAAAAGAGCGACGATTCATGCTGGATGAGCGGCGGCACGCGCCCCTGGGATGTCGTTTTGAGTGTTCCGCAAATCTTAATCGGCGCGACTCGCAAGAGTTGTCAGGAAATTGTCAAAGTGAAGCCAAAGCAGCTCCAAAATGACCCCGGACGACCCGGAATGAATACATCGCACGCCTTTAAAAAATCGAGCAGGGACTGTTCCTTTTTGGCCACGCTGGCCGGTTCCCGGCTTCGCTCCTGACGACACCGCAAGACCGCTTCTCTGTAAAATCCGCCGTTTTTACAGTGGCACGGGCGATGCTCTCGCGGCGACCGTGTCCACGGGATGTTCCATCAGTCTGCCATCCACCCCGGCTTCCGCCGAGGTCATCCCTCTGACCCAACCACCCCGCAACGCATCAGGAGGTGCGCGGCTTTGATGGAAACCGCCGAAGTAGCGCGGGCCGCCGTTGGGCTCTCGCCGGTTTTCTCTCACGCTCTTCCCTGTGCCGGTTCATGAAAAAAATCGAAGCCATCATCCGGCCCTTCAAACTTGAAGAGGTGAAAGACGCCCTGGGGGTTTTGGGCCTTGAGGGGTTGACGGTCAGCGAGGTCAAAAGGTTCGGGACTCAAAACGAGCGCATCGGGATCTATCGCGGCAGCGGTTACCCGCTCAATTTGCTCCCGAAAATCAAGGTGGAGGTGGTCGTGCGCGACACCATCGCGGTGATCGCCGCAGAGGCCATCGTGAAAGCCACCCGGTCGGGGAAAACCGGGGAGGACAGTGTGTTTATATCCGCGATGGATAACGCCCTGCGCATTCGAACCGCCGAGTCCGGGGAAGACGCCCTCTAAATCCGGCGCCGTTCTGCGCGTGCCGTCGGTGGAGACCAAAGTGGCACAGCCATCCTGGCTGTGACTCTCACAGCTCACAGGCTGGAAGCCTGTGCCACATTCCGAACCTTGGGCAGTAAAACGGCGTCCCACGAACCATCGACGCCTCACCCGACCTCGGCGCCAAATGGGCGACCTCCCACACCGAAACACCGCCGCGTCCAAACGCCCCAAAGTGGGCTAAACTGAGCGCAATTCAGGACAGACCCCAGAGCCCGACCTCGGCTCGTGTGAGGGGGATCAAAAAACGGGCCTTCAGTGATTTCCAAAAAGCTCTCCGCTTTAAAACTGCCTGTCTCTTTCATTCCCGCATCGGGACTTCCCAACTCGCATTGGAACCGCCCAAGCCCGCAATTGTGCGCATTTCTATACACCCCGGCCCGCTTTGGCTTTTTTTGCGCAATCGTTCTCTCAGCCATTTTGAGAGGTTCTCTGTAAAATGAGAGTTTTAGGTCGTTGGCACAGGGGATGCTTATGTGGCGCTCGTCAATTCACCTGACTCTATTTCGGAGTTCCCGGCCGCAGTTTAAAGCGCCAGGAGCCGATTCCGGGCGGGTCCTCACCTTAACACGAGACAATCCCTAAACTGCATGAAACGAACGCCTCACCTTCTTACGCTTGCCTTGGCGGCGACCCTCTCCTGGGTCACGCTGAGCAACCCGCTCTCGGCTCAGGACGCAGCAGCTCCAGCCGCCGCCCCCGCGGCTGAAACCGCCGCGCCCGCCCCTGCCCCTGCGGCTCCGGCCACCCCGGCACCGACCCTCGAGCAGCGGATCGCGGGTTTGGAAGCCTACATCAACAACACGGATCCCACGGCCCCCCTCAAGGACGATAAAGGCAACTTGCCCGAAGGCCTGACGACGCCTTCGGTGGGAGTTTCCGGCCCCGGCCACAACGGGTTCCTGATGGTGAGCGCGGCTCTGGTGCTCTTCATGACCCTGCCCGGCCTGGCGCTCTTCTACGGCGGCTTGGTGCGGAAGAAAAACGTGCTCAGCGTGTGCGCCCAGTGCCTTGCCTGTTCCGGGCTCGTGGCCATCCTCTGGTGGGCCTTCGGATACAGCCTGGTCTTCGGCACGAACTACGCCAGCCCCTACATAGGCGGCAGCGAGTTCTTCTTCATGAAAGGCGTCACCTCGGCGCCCAACACGAACTACACCTTCTGGGTCTCCCAGAACGTGTTCTCAATGTATCAGCTTATGTTCGCGATCATCACCCCGGCGCTCATCGTCGGCGCGATCGCTGAACGCATGAAGTTCTCCGCGGTCCTGCTCTTCATCGCTCTCTGGATGTTCCTGGTTTATTTCCCCATGGCTCACATGGTCTGGGGCGCGACTGGTCTCATGAACGGCGTCTGGAACGGCGACGCGAAAATTCCGGCGATCGACTTCGCCGGCGGCACGGTGGTTCACATGACCTCCGGATGGTCCGCTCTGGTGCTCTGCTTGATCCTCGGCAAACGCCTCGGGTTCGGCAAAGAGAAGATGGCGCCTCACAGCATGGTGCTCTGTATGGTCGGCACGGGCATGCTCTGGGTCGGCTGGTACGGGTTCAACGCCGGCTCGGCTCTCTCCGCTGACGGGGTTGCCGCCAACGCTTTCACCACCACCACTCTCGCCGCGGCCACCGCCGGGTTCGTGTGGGCCATGATGGAGTGGGTCCTCAAGGGCCACCCCTCCATCCTCGGTTTCTGCTCCGGTATCGTGGCAGGGCTCGTGGTCGTCACCCCCGCCTGCGGGTTTGTGGACACCACCGGCGCGATGATCATCGGCCTCCTGGCGGCTGTGATTCCCTACATCGCGGTGATGTATCTCAAGGGCGCACTCGGATACGACGACGCCCTGGACACCTTCGGCGTGCACGCCGTGGGCGGAACGCTCGGCGCGGTGATCTCCGGCGTGCTTGCGACCAGCACCGTCAACGCCAACATCGCCGAGACCAGCTACACCAAGGCCAACGGCCTTGCCAAACTTGTGGCTGAGGGCGGCCTGCTCGGCGTCCAGCTCAAGGCGGTGGCGCTCACCCTGGTGATCTCCATCGTGGCCACTGTGGTCATCGCTTTCATCGTGAAGGTGGTTGTCGGTCTGCGCCCGACAGCCGAGGTTGAAACCGCGGGTCTGGACATCAGCGAACACAGCGAAGAAGGCTACGTGCTCTAAACCGCCCGAAGCCATTCGTCGTCACTCCAAAGAGAACGCTGCATAAATTCCGGCCGGACCGTTATTGGTTTGGCGGTTCGGCCGGACTATTCTTTAAATCCAACGCAAATGAAAAAAATCGAAGCGATCATCAAGCCCTTTAAACTCGAGGAAGTAAAAGACGCTCTCGCCGACCTCGGCATCGAGGGCATGACCGTCAGCGAGGTCAAAGGTTTCGGCCGTCAGAAAGGCCACACGGAAATCTACCGCGGCAGCGAATACACCGTGGATTTCCTGCCCAAGATCAAAATCGAGGTGGTCCTCGCCGACTCCCTCGTGGAAAGCGCCACAGCCGCCATCCTCAAAGCCGCCAAAACCGGCAAGATCGGCGACGGCAAAATCTTCATCGCTCCCGTAGAGGAAGCGGTGCGGATTCGCACGGAAGAGACCGGCGAAAAAGCCGTCTAAATCCATTCAGCGGGAACTAGTTTTCCCGAGCTTCGTGAGCCGGTGGCGGGATCTCCTGCCACCGGCTCTTTTTTTGCCCCCGCGCCGGGGACGCCCGGCGCATCCCCAGCCGGCTACATCCGGCCGCGCTCTTTATAAAACCGATACCGCGCCGTGATCGCCTCGATGTACCGGCGTGTCGTCGGAAAATCGATGACCCGCATCAGGTCCTCCGCCTGGGCGTCCTCCCCCCGGCCCGTCGCCGCAATCCAGCGGTCCACCCGGCCCCGGCCCGCGTTGTAGTCCGCCAACGCGAAAGGCACCGGATCCGCCTTGGCCTTCCAGCGCTCCAGCGCCTTGGCAAAATACCAGGTGCCCACCTCCAGGTTGGTTTTGGGATCCCACAGGTCCTCCGGCAAAAACGTCTCCATCTTTTCCGCGCGCGCCCAATCGGTGGCCGCAGCCACCCCCACCTGCATCAGCCCCCGTTCCCCGCTGGTCCCCATTTTGTCGGGATGAAACGCGGTTTCCCTCCAAACAATGGCTTTGATCAGCATCGGATCCACGTTCCGCTTCCGGGCGACCTGCACAATCCACGCGTCGTATGCCCAGTAGCGGCCGCCACCCAGCCGTTCGGCCAGCGCGTAGCCGGGGTCCGGCAACAGACAAACCGGCGCCGCCACCGACGTGGTCAGCACCAAACCCAGCAGCAAATTGCGCACATATCGCGGCATCCGCCCCAATCAAACGCCGGCGCCCCGCAAACAGCGATCGAAATTCTCGCCCCCGAGGCACGCCGCCCTCCAGGCCCCGGGGGGCGCCTTTTTCGTTGTCAAAACCCGCGCGGCTTTCATGTTCGCCGGGATGCCTCAATACGCCCGAGTTCTCGTGGACGACTCGGGCGGGAACTCCTTCGACTACGAGCTTCCCGCCCGGCCGGGGTCTGTCCCTTTGGTCGTCGGATCCCGGGTGCGCGTCCCGATGCGGACCCGGACGGCGCTGGGCACGATCATCGAGATCCGGGACACGACCGAGGCCCAGGGCGTGAAACTCATCAGCGAAGTCGTCAGCGCCGAGCCCCTGCTCAACCCCAGACTCATCGAACTCGGCGCGTGGATCGCCGACTACTACTGCTGCTCCCTGGAGGCCGCCCTGCGCTCCATCCTGCCCCAGGTCATCCGCAAAGCCGGGGTCACCCACAAAACCCAGCTCTACGCCCGGCTGCTCACCACCCCGGACCAGGAGGCCCTCGGCGCGCTGGCCAAAAAAGCGCCCATTCAGGCCGGGATCCTTATGTATCTCAAGGCGGCGGGCCAACCCGTGCCGGTGACCGAGCTCACCGAAAAATGCGACGCCACGCACCAGGCCGTGCAGGCCCTGGTCAAAAAGGGGCTGATCGCCAGCGAATCGACCCGGGTCGAGCGGGATCCCTTTCAGAACGAAACCTTCCTGCACGCGGGCCGCCTCGAGCTCAACGCCGAGCAGAGCCAGATTTTCGAGCGGGTGCTCCGGGCCATTGAACAGCCCCCGGAACAAGGTGCCCCCAAACCGCTGCTTCTCCACGGGGTCACCGGGAGCGGCAAAACCGAGATTTATCTCCAGGCCATCCAAGCCGTGCTCGAGCGGGGCCAGTCCGCCATCATGCTGGTGCCGGAGATTGCGCTCACCCCGCAGACCGTGGAGCGGTTCAAGAGCCGGTTTGCCGCCACCCAGCAGGAGGTGGCCGTGCTGCATTCCCATCTCAGCGAGGGGGAACGCCACGACGAATGGCACAAGATCCGCGATGGCCGGGCCAGGATCGTCATCGGCGCCCGCAGCGCCGTGTTCGCGCCCTGCCGGAACCTCGGCCTCATCGTGGTCGATGAGGAGCACGAGAACTCCTACAAACAGGAGGAAACCCCGCGGTACCACGGGCGCGACGTCGCGGTGCTCCGGGCCCGGATGGAGCGTTGCGCGATCCTGCTCGGAAGCGCCACGCCCTCCCTGGAGAGCTATCACAACGCGATCCACGGCAAATACGAGATGCTTAAGCTCACCGGCCGGGTGGACGACAAGAAGATGCCCTATATCCGGATTGTGGATATGCGTATGGAGGCGGCCAAAAAATCCTCCATTCTCAGCGAGAAACTCATCACCGCCATCCACGCCCGGCTCGCCAAAAAAGAGCAGACCATCCTCTTCCTCAACCGGCGCGGGTTCTCCACGTCGTTGATCTGCCCCGCCTGCGGGTACGTCTGCGAATGCCCCAACTGCTCGGTGGCGCTCACGTTTCACCGGGCCCAGAACCGGATCATCTGCCACATCTGCGGGCACACCGCCGTGGCCCCGTCCAAATGCCCCGAGTGCCGGGACCCGAACATCCGTTACAGCGGCACGGGCACGGAAAAGGTGGAGGACCTGGTGGCGAAACTTTTCCCCAAGGCGGTAGTCAAACGCATGGACGCCGACGCCATGACCCGGCGGGATTCATACAAAGAGGCGCTGGGGGCGTTTCGCACCGGGAAAATCGACATCCTCGTGGGCACGCAGATGATCGCCAAAGGCCTGCATTTCCCGAACGTGACCCTCGTGGGCATCATCAACGCCGACATGGGGCTGCACCTGCCCGATTTCCGGGCGGGCGAACGCACCTTCCAGCTGCTCACCCAGGTGGCCGGCCGGGCCGGACGCGGCGACGTGGAAGGCGAGGTGTTTGTCCAGAGCTTCACGCCGTTCCATCCCGCCATCCAGTTCGCCCGGCACCACGATTTCGAGGGGTTCTGGGAGGAGGAAATCCTGCACCGGCGGCAATTCGATTACCCGCCCTTCACCCATCTGCTGCTCATCGCCATCCGCTCCCCGCACCAGGCCCGGGCGGAGTTCTCCGCGCAAACCCTCGCGCGCCGGCTCAAGGAGGCGCTGCCGGAGGGCACCACCCTCAACGACCCCGCCCCGGCTCCGCTGGAAAAATCCCACGGCAATTATCGCTTCCAGCTCATGCTCCGGACCCGGAACATCCTGCGGCTGACCCGGGCGTTAAAAGACGTGCTCGACAAGCTCACCTTCCCTAGTGACGTCATCGTCACGGTGGACGTGGACGCCTACCAGCTGCTTTAGCCAGGCAACCGATGTTCCGGCCCGCTTGCCTGCGTTCACCGCAGGCCTGCCCCTCTTTTCTGGAAAGAGCGGAAGGGGTGTTTTTTGGTTGGGGTGCTTGCGGGTTTCGAAGGCAACCGGCAACCGGGTTTAGACATGCAGGAAGGCCCGTTCGCAAGCCGCCCACACTCCGGGATGTCGCTGGCGGAGGGCAACAAGCGGGTTAGCGTTGACGCCTAACCCGCGGAAGCACCAACCAAGCAGTCCGTGATCGTCGGCCTCGGTCAGTGCGTGAACGAGCGCGGCGGCGTCTGGCGCCGCGTGAGGGAGTATCTCTTCGATCTTTGAGCAGATGCGCCGGAAACTTTTTTGGTAGCCCTTTGCTAGGGCTTCGCGGCGGTCGAGTTGCAGCACCTCGACCGTCTTCTCGCCCTTGGGTGTCGTGCCGCCGGTCGCCGGTTGATAGCGGGGAACAAGGTTGCCGGTCTCTGGATCGAAATCCAAGAACTCCCAGGGATCATCAATGGTCGGTTTGACGAGTGCCCGCTGGCCGGCCACCAGGGGAAATTTGCCGCCTTTGATCCGCCCGCAGTCGGCGCAGCCGAGCAGCATATTCGTCCAGCGGAACATCCTCTCGGGATAAGGGGCTTTTGGCCAGTAGTGCTCGATATCCGTGCCGTGAGAATCACCGCAATACATGCATCGTTCGCGCGGGCCTGCCATGCGCTTGAGCGGCGCGTTCTGCCGGGCGCGTTTCCACTCCGCTTCCACGCTGAGAGTTCCGTCCGCGCGCTTGGTATTCGCGTTGGTTTGCTCCTCGCGTAGCTTCTTTGTGGCCCGTGCCGAAAGGCGGAGTCGTTTGATGCGCCGCATGCTCAGGGTTCCTCGTCGGTTTTTGCGAAGAGTTCGAGCTGATGGGCGCGCTTCTGCTCGTCGGCACTGAGTTTGCCGGTGGCGCGCTTCTTTGCTTGGAGGCGCGCATATTCAGCGCGGCCCTCCACGGCCTTCGGGGATCGGGTGTTCTGCAAACCAAAGGCCGGAGTGAGCAAAATGGTGTCGGGGCGCGAAGCGATAACCTTTTGGTAGTCTTCGTGACTGAGGGCGCGCGGCTCCGCGCCACTGCCTGGTTCCGGCAGGACGAACAGACCGTTTTCGTCCGCCGCCTGGCAGATGATCGGGCTGTGAGTGGTGACGAGAAACTGAACGTTGGGGAAGTGGCGCTTCAGCCAGAACCCGATTTGCATCTGCCACTCGGGGTGGAGGTGCGCGTCGATTTCGTCGATAAGCACCACGCCACTGCGCTTGATGAACAAGCGTCCTTCCGCATCTCTTTCCGTCAACCCGGCCACGCCGTAGGCATTGATGAGGTGGCGGACGATGTCGGTGAGCAAGGCAAGGGCGGCCCGGTAACCGTCGCTCATTTCGCTCCACGCCAGTTCGACCCCTTTGCGATCGGCCAGCCAGAGTCCCTCGGAGTCCACTCGCTTCACGGTGAGTTGATTCGGCATCAAGTCGTCCTGGAGGATTTCGAGGAGGATTTTCAGTTGCTCCCCTTCCGCCTGCTTGTTCTCCAACTGCTTGTGATTGAGATCACGAAGCCAGCGATCAGCCTCGGACAAAGAGGCTGCCTCTTGAAACATTGTGGCAAAACGTGCGGTCGAGGCCGCGACCATGATCTGTGTGGCTTCGGATGATGCGCCAAACACGCGGCGAAACGGCCCGTAGCCGCATGAGAACCATCCCGTCTGATCGGGCGCCCAGATCGTGCGCTCGGGAATTTTTTTTGCGTGGGCCGGAGCGGAGAGAGTGGTGTGCCTTCCACCGTTTTGTAGCAGCAGCTTGGCGGGAAACGGCTTCTTCGGAGGTGGGCTTTGCCCCGCGCGTTCGTCTTCCTCGCTGCGGACAATTTCCAACTCAATGGAGGATTCGGCCTCCACGGCACCTTGACGAATCCACCCGTGAAAACTTGGTTGGAGCGCGCGAGCGGTATCTTTGCCGGTCAGGCACACCGCAATGGCCTTCAAGAGCGTGCTCTTGCCTGAACCGTTGTCGCCGGTGAAGACGGTCCAGCCGGCATGTTTTCCGTCGGGACGAGCGAGGTTGAAATCGAGTACCTCAAAGCCCCGAATGTTTCGGAGCGATACGGCGTGAATATACATGGCGAGTTTGGTTGAGAACGGGGCAGCTCGGCTTCCAACGAATCGTGAAAAGTTGTCCGTGCGAGGCGTGCTGCGCGAGCCTGTTTTCAACATCCTGTTGACTCCGATAGGACGACACCGGCAACCGAAAGGGAGGCCGATGAGCCGAAAGATTGCCGAAGAACCGCCACCGCGCCTGCGTGAGCGCCACATCGGGCGGGGTCGCGTGGGCCGTTCGCAACTCATTGACGAACTCCGCGAACCACGGGGCCTCAGCCCCGAACTCGCCGGCAAGCTGCCGGACGCCAAAACCGGCCGGGTTGGCGACCCGGGCGCGGGCGAAGGGCGGAGTAGAACCCCTTTGAGCCGCATCGGCGCCTGGAGAGGCGGCGCCGCTCGATGCGGGCAAACAGCCCCTACTACGGGACCATGACTTCTGAGTCAACGCCCCCGCCGCTCCGGAATCTCCCCGGCGCCATTTCCTTTTGAGTCAACGGCCCGGTTCGGGCGCGGCTTTGAACCCGCAAACAGCAGGCGCAGACTGTTGCTCACCACCAGCAGCGTGCTGCCCTCGTGCCCGAAAACCCCGTGGGTGAGCTTGATCTTCTCCATCAACGCCAGCGCCACCAGCAGCACAATCACCCCCAGCGAAATCGCCACGTTCTGCCGGATAATCCGGCGCGCCATCCGGCTCAGCTCGTACGCGGCCAGGAAATTCTCCAGCCGATCGTTCATGAGCACCACCGCCGCCTGCTCCAGCGCCGCGTCGCTGCCGCGGGCCCCCATGGCCACCCCCACATGCGCGGCGGCGATACTCGGCGCGTCGTTCACGCCGTCCCCGATCATCGCCACCTTCTGTCCCCCGCGCATGAGCTCCTCGATCGTCGCCAGCTTCTGGTCGGGCTTCATCTCGCCCCGCACATCGTCCAACCCAAGCTCCGTCCGGAGATGATCCGCCGCGCTCTGGCGATCCCCGGTGAGCACCACCGATCGCAGCCCGAGCCGACGCAGGGATTCCACCAGCGCCCTCGCCTCCGGCCGCACATCGTCCCGCAACACCATGCGCCCCAACAGATCCCCCCAGGAAAGCCACACCTCCGACACCCCGACCCCGTCGGATTTCTGGGCGGCCGCCACGGATGCCGCTTTTTCGCTCACCCAATCCCTCCGGCCGAGACGCACCGGTTTTCCCTCGAACCGGGCCTGCATCCCGTGCCCTGTGGCGGATTGAAACTCCTCCAGCGCCAGCGGGCTGATCCGGTTGCGTTTCCCGTACCGGGTGACCGCCCGGGCGAGCGGATGATTGGAATGCCGATCCAGCGAATACGCCAATGCGGTCACCTCCTGCTCGCGACCGGCCGGGAAACTTTCCACCTTTTCCACGCGCAACTCGCCCGTGGTGAGGGTTCCGGTTTTGTCCATCGCCACCACCTGGATCTCGGCGAGTTGTTCCACCGCCGCGCCGCCCCGGAAGAGAATCCCGCCGCGGGCGGCCCGCGCGATGGCGGCGAGCACGGCGGAAGGAATGGAAAGGACCAGGGCGCACGGCGAGGCCACCACGAGCAGGGTCATGGCGTGATAAAACGCCGAGGGCCGGCCGGGCTCGGACACAAGCGGCGCGTGGCCCCAAACCATCCACCAGAGCAGGAACATCAACGCCGTCAGGACCAAAATGCCGTACGTGTAGGCCGTGCCGAACTTGTCCGTGAACCGCTGGGCGGGCGCCTTGTTGCGCTGCGCGCTCTGGATGAGCCGGATGATCTTCTGCAGGGCGCTTTCCTGCGGGGGCCGGGACACCAGCGCCTCCACCACCCCCCACAGGTTCAACGTGCCCGCGTACACCGGGTCGCCCTCCGCCTTTGAAACCGGGGTGGCTTCCCCCGTGAGGTTGGACTCGTCGGAGGCGGTCTCGCCCTTGGCAATCTCGGCGTCCACGGGAAAGAGTTCCCCGGGTTTGATGAGCAGCCGCATCCCGGGCGTCAACCCCTCCACCGGCACCACGCGTTCCCCGGCCGCTTCCAGCACCGTGGCGGTTTTGGGCGCGGAATGGAACAGGGAGCGGATCTCATGCTGGGTGCGTTCCATGGCGTAATGCTCCAGCGCGCCCGAGAACGAAAAGAGGAAGAGCAGGGTGGATCCCTCGCCCCATTTGCCGATGGCCGCCGCGCCCGCCGCCACCGCGAGCATTAGAAAATGCACGTCGAGCGCGCCTTCCACGAGCCGTTCCCAGGTCTCCAGCGCGGTGTGGTAGCCCCCGGCCAGATACGCCAGAACGTAACAACCCAGGGCGCCCCAGGACAGCGGGCCGTCGTTCCCGGGAGCGAACGCCCAGCCCAAAAGCGCAAAACACAGGCAGGCGAAACTCGCCGCGAGCTGGTGTTTCCACTCGCTCTCGGCGTCCTCGTGCAGCTCCGGCTCCCGCTGCGCGACCCGCGGGAACCGCCGTTTCGGGGCCGGGTTTTCCGGCGCCGCGGGATGGGTGGGCGACGTCATTCTTCGGGAATCTCTCAGGGGTTGTTCGACCGGGAAGCGAGGGAATCCAGGGCCAGAGCGGCGTTGCCGATGATGCCTGCGTCGTTGTCCAGCGTGGCCGCGACCACCCGCAGATGCTCATGGAAAATGGACAATGTGCGTCCCCGGAGGGACTTGAGGATGGGCTCGAAGAGGAGCTCCCGCGCCTTGGCCACGCCGCCCCCGATGACAATCGTGTCGGGATTGAGCAGCCAGACGACGCTGGCCAGCGCCGCGCCCACCTCCGCCCCGACCGCCTCCCAAACCCCGCGCGCAATCGCGTCCCCGGAGCGCGCCGCCTGGGCGAGTTCCACCGGGGCGCACTGTTCGAGGGTCTTCTCCACACCGGCGGCGGAGTAAAGTTCCAGGGCGCGTCCGGCGATCTGGTTGTTGCCCACATACCGCTCCAAGGCGCCGAAGTTTCCGTAGGGCCCCGGCACACCCCGGTAATCAATGCTCATATGGCCCGCCTCGCCCGCCCCCAGCTGAGCACCCCGGTAAAGCTGGCCGTTGAGGATCAACCCGCCGCCGACGCCTGTCCCCAGGGTGATACACACCACGTGCCTGCCGTCCTTGGCGGCGCCGTATTTCCATTCCCCGTAAGCCATCGCGTTGGCGTCGTTCTCCACCGTCACACAAAGCCCCGTGTCGCGCTCCAGCCGATCCCGCAACGGCACGTCGTTCCAGCCCGGCACATTCGTGAGCTCGTGCACCACCCCGTTCACGCTGTCCACAATGCCCGGGAGCCCGATCCCCAGGGCGCGCACGTCCGGATCCGCGCGCCGCAACTCGGCCACCACCTCCTTGAGCGCCTCCAGCAAAGACTCCGCCCCGGAATACTGCGGGGTGTGAATGAGGGTGCCGCGCTGGAGGATCCGGCCGTCCCGAACCAGGCCGGATTTGATGCTGGTACCCCCGAAATCGATGCCAATGGCAGAGTGCATGCTCTCTTTTTCCTCAGAAGCCGGCCCGGAGGGAAAGACTCAAAGCCGGAAAGATTCCGCATCCGGGCATCGCCCCCGGAACCGGGATGCCGTATGGAAGAGCCACCTTCCGCCATGACTTTCCTCGCCATCGATACCTCCACCCAACGCGGCAGCGTGTCGCTGCTGGAGACGCCGCCCGACCCGACCCGCGCCTCGGCTGATTCCACGGTCCTTTTCGAGGAGCATTTTCTGGCCGACCGCAGCCACAGCGCGTCCCTGTTTGCCGCCCTGGAGAAGGCGCGGACATTTGCTCGGCAGATCGACCGGGTTGCGGTCGGACTGGGCCCGGGTTCGTACGCCGGGGTGCGGATCGCCATCGGCGCCGCGCTGGGGTTTGAACTGGGGCTCGGGAGCGACCTCCTGGGGCTGCCCTCGGTCGCCGCCCTGGAAACAGAGTCGGCTGAATACCTAGCCATCGGCGACGCGCGGAGGGACACCTTCTATTTCACCCGTGTCCGTGACGGTGTCTGCCAGGAAGGCCCGTTGCTGGCCTCGGAGACGGAGCTCACGCAACGGCTGGAGGCCTTGCAGGATCTGCCCGTGTTCGCCTGCGAGCTCTTGCCCGCTTTTCCCCGGGCGACGCTGGCGCTCCCGTGCGCCCGTCGGCTTGCGCGACTTGCCGCGCGCGACGCGGGCATTGTCCAGCGAGGGAACCTCGAACCGATCTATCTCAGGGACGCCTACATCACCCTGCCCAAGAATTCCCCGAGGTAAGGGGCGGAGTCAGGGGTCAGGGGGCAGGGGTGAATGGCGCTCACTTAAGGACCATTTGGGACGATACCGTCCTCTGCAAATCTCCGAGTTTGGAGGCTTGGCAAAGGCTCACGCCGCCGGTGGAGCCCAAAGTGGCACAGCCATCCTGGCTGTGACTGTCACAGATCACAGGCTGGAAGCCTGTGCCTGGGGTTTGGCTCGCGACTAGATAAATAGCGGCCGTTGGCACCTCTCTTTTTTCATCCCCTGTAGTTTATGCTTTAGTGCTCTAGTGATAGAACTAGCGTTCGCTGCATGGGATTCCCAACCAAAGTTCAGCTCATCAACCGCAAATCCAGCGAGCAGTGGTACATCAACTTCCCCTCTGCCGTCGCACAAGCCATGGAGTTTAACAAAGGCGAGACAGTTGAATGGATCATCGCCGACA
>CAMARB010000070.1 GCA_945860355.1 Chthoniobacter flavus
CCAGCTCCACGCGGTGGCGGAGCTCATCGGGATGCTGGCCTCGGCGCGCAAGCCATGCTGAGCTTCAGCGGCAGCCTCAAGGCGCTCCTCGCCGTCGAGCACTGCGACACGCGCAAGAGCTTCAACGGGCTCTCCGCCCTCGTCGGCGAGCACCTGAGGGAGGATCCCAGGCAGGGCGCGCTTTTTGTCTTCACCAACCGCCGCCGCACCCAGCTCAAGATTCTTTACTGGGACGGCACGGGCCTCTTCGTGGTCGCCAAGCGGCTTGAAAAAGGCACGTTCGCCTGGCCCAAACCCGGCGACCCAAACGCCCGCAAAATGAGCCTCGCCCCGGAGGCCCTCGCGATGCTCGCCGACGGCGCGGGCCGCGCGGTTAAACAGGGGCGAATGGCCGTCCCCGACTCCACGCGAATTTGAACTTGCGGCGCAGCTTGCGCTGCTCGCCAAGGAGCGCGACGCGGCCCGGGGGCGACGTGTTCTACCAATGGCAGCCGTCGCGGGCCGGGGACTACCTGCGGGAGCTGGTGCCGGAGGCGTTCGCGGGCGTGGCGCAGAGCGACGGCTACGGCGTCTACGAGCGCTTCGCCGAGGAGCGGGGTCTGATCCGAATGGCGCTAAGATAAGCTCACTTTGGGAGGTTTGCGGTGTTTCGGTGGGGGAAAGTGGCACAGGCTTCCAGCCTGTGATCTTTGACAGTCACAGCCAGGATGGCTGTGCCACTTTGGGCTCCACCGGCGGCGTGAGCCTTCGCCAAGCCTCCATGCTCCGAGATTTGCGGAGAACGGTATCGTCCCAAATGGTCCCTAAGTTAGCGCCATTCGGGTTTGATCCAGGCGGGTTGCTGGGCGCACGCCCGGCGCGGTTTTTACCAGTCCAGGGAGGAGTCGCCGCGCCTTGCGGTGATCATCCTGCGGCAGATCGGGAAGTTGTATCCGATGGAGGCGGCGTTGCGCGAGGGGCGGGCCGGGCCGGAGGAACGGCGGCGGCAACGGCGTGCGAGGAGTCTCCCGCTGCTCAACCGGCCTCACTGGCTGTTCAAATGTGTGAAGTTTTCGGGCTAGACGCGCAACCCAAGGGGATCCAACCGCAAACCCGTCCCGGAATCCTCGGGAGGAAACAGGGTCTTTTTCGCGGCGTCCAACTCCCGGCGCATCGTGTTTTTGTCGATGCAATAAAGCATGGCGGTTTCCTCGGTCACCTTACCCGCCTTGAACGCCGCCAGCAGGGACTGCTCGAAGCTGTGCCATCCGGCAGGCGAATTCGCTTCGATGATTTCATGCAGGTTGCGCACCTCGGATTCCCCCAGCTCGATCGCCTCCCGAGTCCGCAGACTGCTTCCCATCACCTCGGTGACGAGATGCCGCCCGCCGTTGACCCGGGGAACCAGCCGCTGGCTCACGATATACCGCAGCACATCAGCGAGCCGCTGCCGGATCTGCTCCTCTTCATCCCGGAGAAAAAACCCGAGGATTCGGTTCACGGAAAGCGCGGCGCTGATGGTGTGCAGGGTCGCATACACCACGTGCCCGGTTTCAGCCGCCGTCAGCGCGATCTCCATCGTCTCGCGGTCCCGAATTTCCCCCACCAGAATCACCTTGGGCGCCTGACGCATTGCCGCGCGCAAACCGCTTGCGAAGTCGGGAAAATCCTTTCCCAACTCCCTCTGGCTAAACGTGCTGCGCCGGTGCCCGTGTAAAAACTCAATGGGATCCTCCAGAGTCACCACGTGCAAATCCTCGGTCATGTTGAGCTCGTTGAGCATGGCCGCGAGCGTCGTGGTTTTGCCGTTCCCTGTCGCGCCGGTGACAAAAACCAACCCCGTTTTCTCCTTCACCACCTGCTTGAGCACCGGCGGCAGATGGAGCCCGTCAAGGGACGGTATTTGCGTGGGCAACCGGCGCATGACCGCAGCCAGAGCCCCGTTCTGGCGGAACACGTTCACGCGGAACCGCGCGACATTGAGAAGCGCATAACTCGTGTCGCACGATCCGGTCTCCCGCAGCTGCGCCCATAGCCGCGCATTTTCACCCACGACATGCTCCGCAATCGCCTGAATGTGCGCCGGCTCAAGAATCCCCAGCTCCGGCACGTCCACCGCTCTCAACCTCCCATAAACCTCCACCTGGGGCGGTCTACCCACGACAAAAAGACAGTCGGAAACGGCATCCGCAGTCGCCAGCATGGCGGACAGCAGAGCATCGGGATGAAGAGGGAGCGCCATTGAGGGTTTTCTAAGGGGAGACCAAAGTTCCCCGCCCAGAGGATCATTTTTCATACCAGATCCAAGCCTCGCGGCTCCCGGCATCCGCCGTCCGCCCGCGGAGGGCCATCGCGCTGGAATTGAGCCGCTTCCACGGTTGCACTCGGAGCCGTTTCGCCGAGGATTGCGGCCGTTTCATGCCTCCATCTTCCCAACAAGGTCTCCGACTGCTCAGCACCGGGCCGTTCTCCCGGTATATGGCCGGGGAAACGATCTCGATGTTGGGCACATGGATGCAACAGATGGCGCAGGGCTGGGTTCTGGCGGGGCTCACCACCGACGCAGCCACCCTCGGCCTCGTCAACTTCGTCTCCGGCATTCCGATGCTCGCCCTCACCATGTTCGGCGGAGTTGTTGCCGACCGGCACGACAAACGCCTCATCCTAGGGATCGTGATGCTGGTCCAGGCCGCGCTCGCCATTGCCATCGGCACACTGGTCGCCTCTCAGTCCATCGCCATCTGGCATATCGCATGCGCGGGGGTTTGCCTCGGAATCTCCACGGCATTCGAGGTCCCGGCGGCCGCCGCACTCGTGCCCGAGTTGGTGGCCAAGGACCAAATCCGTTCCGCCATCGCGGTGGACCGCTCTGTTTTCCATGCCACTCGGCTCCTTGGCCCCGCCCTGGGCGGCTGCCTCATCAGTGCGCTCGGCACCGCCTCCGCGTTTTTCGCCAACGCGGCGAGTTTTTCAGCGCTCATGATCGCTCTTGTCACGATCCGCCCCCGGCCGCGCGGGAGCGACGCGGAGGAGGAACTCCGGCAAAGCGGGATGAAGGAGGGAATCCGTTACGTGGCAAAGGATCGCCCGACCCGCACCATGCTGACGCTGCTTGCGCTGGCGACCCTCTTTGTCTCGCCGTTTTTTATGATCCTCATGCCCCTCTACTCCCGGCACGTGCTCGGCATCGACGCCGCGCAGCACGGCTTGCTCATGGGGGCCTCCGGCGCGGGCGCCCTCCTGGGGTCCATGCGGCTCATGGCCATTGCCCCGGCCCAGCGCGGCTTTTATCTGCGGCTCGCGGCGGGGCTGGTGACCCTGGCCATGGTCTGCCTGGGCGGCGCGAAAGGCCTCCCGCTCGCTCTTCCCGCCATGGTGATGATGACCTTGGGAACCTCCACACTGTTCGGCCTCGCCAACACCATCGTTCAGGAACGCGCCCCGGATTACCTCCGCGGCCGCGTCTCGGCCCTGGCGGGGCTGAGCTTCTTTGGGGTGCTCCCGTTTGCCGGACTGATCACGTCGCGCCTCGCCGACTGGACCGGGATGCGCTCCGCGATGATCGGCAGCGCGCTCGGATTCGGCCTCTGCGCGATCGTACTCCTCGCGTCCGGCGGCTGGAAAACACTCAGCCCGAGTGAGGATTCCAGCCCCGTTGCGCCCGGCAGCGAGTGACGGCAGCCGGGGCGGCCGACCTGCTCCGGGCGAGCGTCCTAAGAATTCTCCCCCACCCCGGCTGAAAGCCCCGCCCTGGGGCCCATCGAAGCCGGTCCCTCAACCGGGCGAACACAGCGAAGCCTCAAAAGGCCGTAAAAAATCATTTACATTGGCAGCTCGCGCCGTAACTTTCGCGTCCCTCTTTGCCTCATGGTGTAACGGTAGCACAAGTGACTCTGAATCACTTTGTCTAGGTTCAAATCCTGGTGAGGCAGCTTCTCCCGGAGCGCAGTTCGGCCGCCAGAAGCGCCGTTGGGAAAAACGCCGTTTTCTGGCTAATTTTCCCGGGTCTTTCGCCTGACGTTAAAACGCGATACGAACGCCAGGCGAAGTCACTTCGTCCCCAGTTCCCACATCCGCGTCACGCCTTCCCTCGCCGAGGATTCCCGGCAGAGCAGGCGGCTGCCGGACGGGCTGAACGCCAGGCTTTTAGGCACATTGGTGGGTCCGCGAAACTCCCTCCATTGCTTGGGCTCCGCGCCGCTGACATCCCAGATCCGCACCGTGAGATCCGCCGAGCCGCTGGCGAGCAGGCCCGTCGTCGCATCCCAGGCCAGCGCTGTGATGTCTTGGTCGTGCGCCCGGAATTCCTGCAGCACGTTCATCGTCGCCGTGTCGCGGATGCGGATCTTCAGGTCGGAACCGCCCTCCGCCAACCGTCGACCGTCGCGTGAAACGGCAAGCGCCTTGAGAGTCACGTCCGCGGGCATCGGCAATTTGCGAAGTAAACTGCCGGTGTCGGTGTCCCACACCTGCAGCAAACACACGGCCCCGTCCGCCCCTGAAACCTCGACTGCCTCCACCAGCCGCTTCTCGTCGATCCAGACGGAGGGAAAGAAGCGTTCGCCCACGCCTTTCCGCTCCATTTTGCACAGGGACCTGCCCTGGCGGGTCTCCACCACCTCTTTGCCGGTCCAAAGGCGTTCCCCGGACGGACTCAGTTCCAAGATGTTTTTGATAAACGCCCCCGACCTGAAAGATGCGGCCACCGCCACCCCCGGCCCCTCTCGGCGAAGGATCAACACTTGGTGCGGAATATCATGGGAGACCAAGGCCGCTCGCCCCCCATTGGGGCTCACGCTCACGCCAAGATAACGGCCCTTTGGATTACTCCAGATCTCCTTCGGAGCCCGCCCGTCACCGCCCACATCCCATAACCCCAAGTCGTATGGCAGCAGATTCTGTCCGTCCGGGTCCCGTTGCGACTGGGTAAGCACCCGGTCGTCTGACCCGAAGAAGAAAGCCCGGGAAACACCGGTCGTCCGAACCTGCCTCCAGATTTCCCGGTTGCGAGGAACCCTCCAAACCTTCGCTGAATCCCCCGCGGCGGCCAACAAACTCCCCGGAGAGGGGATGCACCACCAAGGCGCCCCGGAAACGGTCTTGCCCCGCCAATCCAAGGAGCGCTTGCAGCATGTAGCCGCTGGACGCATCCCACAATCGGAGGGATGCGCGGCCGTCTCCCTCGAATCCAAGCGTCGCAAACCGATCGCCCTCCGGCAGGTAAGCGACACCGCGCACCGCGTCCGAGTTGGCCCGGTGCTCAAAAAGCACCCTGCCCTCCTCAATGTCCAATGCGCGCACAAATCCGTTGGCCTCCCCGGCCAGCGCCTCGCGCCCGTTGGGATGAACCGCCAGGGCGGTCACGCCAGAGTGCACCGAAGGAAATCGGCGCAGGGTCGAGCCATCGGTCACAGACACCAACTCCAGCCGATCCTCGGGTTCCGCGACCAAAATGGAGTTTCTTCCAGGAACAAAACACGCGGGGAAAACCCTTCCCGCATCGATCGAACCGGGCCGCTCCCAGACGGGCTTTCCATCGGCGACCCTCCAAAGCCTGAGGCGGCCCTCTTCGCCTTTGCCCAATTCACGATGAAGAAGGCGCTCACCGTCCGGAGAAAACTCCAGGCAGGCCGTTGCAAGCGTATCCAAAGAGCGGATCAGCGCCCCCCTCTTGGTTGCGTAAATACTCACCCCGGGGCTCGCCCGCCAACCAACAGCCAGACGCTCGCCATCCGGGGAAAAACTCAGGACGGCTGGATCCACCTGTTTGCGGGATGAAGGATGCAGATCGACATGAAATCCCTGCAGCCGTTTGCCGGCTACCACATCCAACAGCCGGACATCGTCGCCCGATCGGGGAACAACGGCGAAAACTCCGGGGCGCTTCGGATGCGGAGCCGCGCTGGTAAATCGGAGGGGCCCATCCCAACCCGGCAGATCCATGGACGTGTCGGAGTGAGCAAAGAGGTAGCGCCAGTCGGAGTCCCTCAGATCTTCGGGCACCCGTTCCAAGATGTTGCGGGCCTTGGCGCCATGTTCATCCTGGTAGGCGGCCTCGGCGAGGGCGACTTGAGATTTCGCAAGGGCTTTGCGCGTCTCCGCCTGCTCATTGACCGCCAGGATCTGGCTTGCCCGTGCCTGCGCCTCGCTTTTTCGCGCCTGGCTTTCGCTCTCGGCCAGACGCACGGCAAATGCCAAACCCGCCGAAACAAGCAGCACCAGAAGGCTCGAAACCCCCTTGTGGCGGAGCATCAGCAGCACCACCTGGCGGAGCGCTCCCGCCCGTTCCGCACGCGTCGCAAACCCGCTCTGATACGCCTCGATGTCTGCGGAAAGCTCCGCGGCACTCGCATACCGCCCGGCCGGCTCCCTCGCCATGGCACGGCGCACCACTGCCATGAGCGCCTCAGGCACCCCCCCACGTTTTCCGCTCCTTGCCGAAGGCACCACCTCCCCCTCCTCGGCCCGCGGCCCGCCAACCATGGACGCCACTTCCCCCCGTTTGACCCGGTCGAGGACCTCCTCCACCGTCTGGCCCTCCACCGGCGCACGCAGGGTGAGGATGGCAAAAAGCAACGCGCCCAGGCTGTAAACGTCGGAACGCGCATCCAACTCGGACAACCGCCCCTCCGCCTGCTCCGGAGACATGTAATGCGGGGTGCCCATCACCTCCCCCTCCATACTCATGAGCGCACCATCCGACACATCCGAGCCCGGAGGAGCGGCCCGCTCGGGCGAACGTGTCGCAGAATCCCCCGCCTCGCCCAGAACCTTGGCCAATCCCCAATCCATCACCAGCACCTCGCCATACTCGCCGACCATCACGTTTTCGGGCTTCAAATCCCGATGCAGCACCCCTCGGCTGTGCGCGAACGCCACGGCGTCACACACCTTCCGAAACACCGTCAGCAGCCGATCGCGGCTATACTCCCTCATCGCCTCCAGGTCCCCCTCGCGCAGCGCCCGCACCACGGCTTGCAGCGTCCTGCCCCGGATCAGCTTCATGCTGTAAAAGGGCCTCCCCAGCTCGTCCACGCCAAGGTTGTAGATCGGCACAATGTTGGGATGCGCCAAACGCGCCAAGATCTCCGCCTCGCGAACAAAACGCGGGTCTTCCCCATGAAACCCGACGCTGCTCACCTTGATCGCAACCTCGCGCCTCAGACGCGCGTCCTGGGCGCTGAAAATCACCCCCATCCCGCCCCGCGCAATCTCGTCCCCCAGCCGGTAGCTCCCGCTCAAAGGCGCCTCGGGACCGCTCTCGAGCGCTCCCGCAGCGCTTTTTTCGGCCTCGCTCAAGGGTCTCCCCGCATCCATGACATCGCCCCCGAGCTCCGGCAACGACGGGGAGCCCGAAGCGGTCGACCGGCCCAGAAGAGGAATGGTGGCCGCCAGCGCAGCGCCCCATTGCCGCGCTGCGGGATCCTCCGACTCCTCCTGGAGAAGCAGAAGCGCGTCGCCGAGGCGGATCAGCGCCGCGCCGGACACTGCGGCGACACCCTCCAGGCGCTGCCCGTTGAGCCATAAACCCAGAGGCCCGGCCAAATTTTCCAACGTCACACCCCCGGCCGAAATGGCGATCCGCGCATGCACCGCGGCCACTCCCTCGCCTTCAATCACGGTTCCAACCCCGGGCCCAGCCCCCAACAGGTGCGCTCCCTCCCCCAGGGTGCGCTCGCACTGCCCGGTGGACTGCGTGAAAGTGAGGACCCAAGACTTCATTTCGCCCAAACACCGCAAAACTCATGCGAGTCAAAGCTCTATTCTAAGATTTGAGGTTTTGCGGGAAATCCTCTGTCTTCATCCCGCGCTAAGAAGCGAACCCCAGCGCTCCAGGAATTTCGCCATCGTCATCCACTGCGCCCTCCCCCGCCCCTCTCTCCGGCTTCGATCCACTCCCGGAGCCCGCTCGGGCGGAGGGGAATCGCCGACAGCGAACCGTGAGCCGCGTTCTGAAGGACAATGGCACTTGCGCTCTCCGGACGTCTCTGGGTTTGTATTTCCACCCATGAGTCTGAGCCGACTTTCTTCTATCCTCATTCTTGTGGCGGCGGCTGCCGGAACCGCGCGCTTCATTTTCACCAACCGCCAAGCCGCGCCCCCGCATACGGTGGCCTCAAGGGTGGCTCAATTCGGGGACGCTGTCCGTGCGCGGCTTCTCCCGGCGTTTGAACGGTCGGGCATCGCCTACCCGCCCGCGGCGATCACACTGGTCGCGATCAAGGATCAAAAGAGCGTGGAAGTGTATGCCACGCAAGCAGGCGGCCGTCCCGTTGCCGTCTGCTCCTACCCCGTGCTCGGCGCCAGCGGCGGTCCGGGACCAAAACTGCGGGAAGGCGATCTCCAGGTGCCCGAGGGCGTTTACGCCGTTGAAAACCTCAACCCCAACAGCCGGTTTCATCTCGCCCTCCGGGTCAACTACCCGAACCCGCAGGACCGGCGGCGGGCCCGCGAGGAAAACCGCGGCAATCTCGGATCCGACATCATGATCCACGGAGGCGCCGCATCCATCGGGTGCCTGGCCATGGGCGATCGGGCCGCAGAAGATCTCTTTGTGCTCGCCGCGCTCACCGGAGCCAGCAACGTCACTCTCATCTTCACCCCGACGGATTTCCGCAAAAACCCGGGCTTCGAGATTCCCCCGGGCGCCCCCGCTTGGACGGGAGCGTTGTATGAGGAGATCAAACGGGAGTTGAAGCCGTTGGCTCCGTGAGAGCGCGGTTCCGGAAAAACGCGCGTTGAGCCCGCCCCGCACGAGAAAACCCATGGATCCCTACCAAGCCGTCGATCACCAACCCGAAGCCGTTCTTGGAGCAATGATCGCCCGGCTCGAAAGCCGCGGAGAACACCCGATGTTCCGGGGGTTCATTGAGGAATACCTCAGCGCCATCCGCTGGGACGCCGTCCACCAGGCTGTGGATTTGGGTTGCGGAACCGGGGTGGTGACCCGGCTATTGGCCCGGCAGGCCGGTTCGGCGACGCGGGTGCTGGGCGTGGATCTCAGCGAAAAACTGCTCGAAGCGGCGCGCGGGCTGGCCCGAGCCGAGCGGATCGAGTGGTGTTGCGCCTCGGCCGACGCGCTTCCAATGGAGGACAACTCCGCGGACCTCGCGATTCTCCACACGCTCATGAGCCATGTGCCGGAGCCCGGAGCGGTGTTGAGGGAGGTGCATCGGGTGCTGCGGCCCGGAGGGCGCGCGGTGATTTTCGACGCCGACTACGCCTCCGCCACATTCGGGCTCGCCGACTTTGAGCGCGGTCGGCAGCTCGATCTCAAACTCTTCTCGGCGATCGTCGCCCATCTCGACGTGTGCAGGCAACTCCCCGGGTTGATCGCGGGCGCCGGGCTCAAACTCACCGACTTCCGCCCGCACGTGATCGCTGAGGCCGGGCACGGCGACTTCTGGCTCTCCAGCGTCCGGGGTTTTGAAAAGCTGATCCCCGCCCTCGGCATCCTGCCCGAGGAGGAAGGCCGGGCGTGGACACAGGAACTGCTGGCCCGCCACGAAGCGGGCGCTTTTTTCGCCTCGGGAAACTACTACACGTTCACCGCGGAGAAACCCGGCAACGCCGGTTGATTTGTTTCCAGGCGCCGGAGCGCGCCGCGAGTCGCATATCCGGGCGCAGCCGTCCGCTCCCGCTAAGGGACGACTGGGAATCCAAGGGCGGCCGGTGGCTCGGAGGCCCCCGCCCCCCAGCCAAGTCTATTCGCCGAGCGCCTCCTCAACCATGGCGCGCCGCTCCGAGGGCTGGCTCCAGCGCCATTGATGCTCCTCGTCGAGCGCGGCCAGGGGATCGAAATACAGGAATTTTTTCCCCGGCCGCACCGCCGGACTCGTAAACACCGCGATCCCCGTTGCCTGGTTGTAGGATTCGTAGGAATGCGCGTCGCGTTTGCCGCCGCCGCCGAGGGTGTCCACCACGAACGCGGGCGTGTTGAACCCGGCCGTGTGACCGCGCACCCTCTTTTCGAGCTCCAACCCGGCGGCCAGTGTTGTCCGGAGATCCTCCACGCCGGGAACCATGTCGTGAAAAAACACGTAGTAGGGATGCACGTTGAGATAACTCAGCCGCCGCACGTGGAGCTGCATCACGGCTGCGGAATCGTTGACCGTCCGTTGGAGCACGGTCTGGCAACGCACGTGAATACCCCGCTCAGTGAGCCGGTTCATCGCCGCCTGGGTGATCCCGGTCATCTCGTTGGGATGATTAAAATGCGTGTGAACCACGACGTCTTTATGCAAAGCCCGGCTCAGCTCCACCACACGCGTCAGCGCGTCGAGCCACGCCTCGTCGCTGAGGATCTTCTGCGGCATCACACACAGCCCCTTGGTCGCAAACCGCAGCCGCCGGATATTCGGCATCCGCAAAAGCCGTTCCCCGATCATCCTCAGATGCTCGGCGCGCAGGTTGAAGGTGTCGCCCCCGCTGACCACGATGTCCTCCAGCTCGGGCCTGGACTCCATGTAGGCGAACGCCTGCTCCCAGCGGGCGAGGTTGGCGTGAAGCTTGAGCTTCTCGGAAACGGCGTCCGTGTCCGAACCCACGGCGTAGCTGCGGGTGCAAAACCGGCAGTAAACCGGGCAGGAATCAATCGGCAAAAACAGCGCCTTGTCCCGGTAACGATGGGTGAGCCCGGGCACGGGCGAATCGCCCTGCTCGTTGAGCGAGTCCAGGCGGAGCATGGGGTGATCGGGCGTCTGCTGCGAACGCAGCGGGATGAACTGGGTGCGGATGGGGTCGCCCACCGGGTCGCGCCAGTTGATGAGACTCAGAAGATACGGGGAAATCCGCAGGGCCATCGGCGCATGGCTCATGCCGGCGGCGAGGTCCTCGTAAAAAGAATCCGCGACAAGCCCTTGAAGCGTGTCGCGGAGCTGCCGCACGTTGGTGACGGCTTGTTTTTGCTGGAAAAGATGGGAGCGAAACTCGGCCGCGCTCACCCCGGCGTAGCCCGGAATCTCCCGCCAGAACTCGTCGTGGCGCAGGTCCCGGTGACTGGGCAGCTGCCGGCCTTGCGGCTCGGGCAGGATGCGCGCGGCGGCCGGGGGATCCACATGGGCGGTGTCGGTGAACATAGGAAATAAGGTTGAGGAGGGGGTCTTAAAAGATCTCGGGAAAAACGGGCTCAGACAAAGTCCCGGGACCGCGCCACGGGTGATCCAGCATCCGGCCCTGCAGAGTGGGGCTCTTGGCTAAGGCAGTACCAGACACCGACGGGTTCGGCTGCACGCTGCGCGACCGCGTTTCCCAATGCACCGGGAGCGCAGGTCTGGGGAGGGAGGAGATGCACCGCAAGAGCGAAACGACAATTGGCAGCCATCGGAAGCGGCCAAGATGTGTATTCACAGCCGGTACCCCCGTCAACTTCTCCGGTTCCGCCTCCCGTCACTTTGCGCCTCCCTGGCCCAGGCTCGCCCAACGCGTCAAGCCCCGGGCGTCTTCCGGTTGCGGTAGTGGATCACCTGGAACTCCGGCTGCCGGAGCACCACCCCGCAACTCTCAAATCCCTCCTCAAACGGCGGAAAAAAGGCGTCTCCCTCCACCGTCCGCTCCACCACGCTCAGGTAGAGATCCGTGCAGCCCGGCAGCAGCTGCTCATAGATTTGCGCCCCGCCGATCACAAAAACCTCCTCCGAAAACCGCCCGGGTTCAAAGTCCTCGAGACGCGGCAACACCAAAACCCCCTCCCGGGGCGCCAGGGTCCGGCTCACCACCACGTTGGTGCGATTGGGCAACGGCCGCCCCAAAGACTCGAACGTCCTGCGGCCCATCAAAACCACCTTCCCCGTCGTCATCCGCTTAAACCACTTAAAATCCTCGGGCAGATGCCACGGGATCCCGCCCGCAGCCCCGATGACGCGGTTTAAAGACATTGCGGCGATGGCTTTCATAAAGTGGGTCCGCTAAAAGCACGACCGGACGTTGAACCGGATTTGCTGGGAGCGATGAGGTGAAAGGTCATTGGGTTCAGCGAATTACAGAACTTTCTCCGCGTTCTCGGCCCTTCCGCGTGAAAAACACGGGGCGCGTCGCGTGTGCTCATACGGCGATCGGCGCCTTGATGCCAGGATGCGGATCGTATCCGCTCAGCTCAAAGTCCTCATAACAGAACGCGTGAATGTCGCGCACCGCCGGGTTGAGTTTCATCACCGGCAACGGACGCGGTTCGCGGCTCAGCTGCAAACGCGCCTGCTCCACGTGGTTGGCATACAGATGCAGGTCCCCGAACGAATGCACAAAGTCGCCGGGCTGCAGCCCGCAAACCTGGGCCACCATCAGGGTGAGCAGCGCGTAACTGGCGATGTTGAACGGCACCCCGAGGAAAATATCCGCGCTGCGCTGGTAAAGCTGGCAGCTCAACCGGCCCTCCGCCACGTAGAACTGAAAGAGGGCGTGACAGGGCGGCAACGCCATTTTTTCAATCTCCCCGACATTCCACGCGCTGACAATCAGCCGTCGGCTGTCGGGATTGGCTTTGATCTGGGCAATCACCGCGTCGATCTGGTGGATCGAACGCCCGTCCGCCGTCTGCCAATCGCACCATTGGGCGCCATACACCCGCCCCAGGTTCCCCTCCGCATCCGCCCACTCATCCCAGATCGTCACCCCGTTCTCGCGCAGATAGGCCACGTTCGTCTCCCCTCTCAAGAACCACAGCAGCTCGTGGATGATCGAACGCAGATGCACCTTCTTGGTCGTCAGCAGGGGGAATCCCTTGCCGAGATCAAACCGGGTTTGAGCGCCGAAAATCGAGTACGTCCCCGTGCCGGTCCGATCCGACTTAAATGTGCCCCGTTCCAAAACAAGACGGAGGAGATCGAGATATTCGCGCATGAGAAAAAAGGAGGCGAATGCTGCAAACCCGGATCGTTTTTGTCGAACCCGATCCTCTGCGCATCGCCGGGAGGCGTTACGCCCGGGAAAAAGCCTCTTTCCCCGGGCAGATCGGCAGGAGGGAGACCGCTCCGGCGCACGGGCGACCCGCGGGGCGATGGATCTCAGGACATGCGACGCAGCAGGGAATGAATCCGGGTGAAATGCTCCGGCCCAAAACCGCAGGCCACCTTCAACTGGTAATCGCGCTCGATCACGTTGGAGATTTTTTGGCAGCGCCGCAGATCTTGAGTGCTCAGAAGCCCCCCCATCCAGTGCCGATACCCGGACACGGGCACCGGAAAATCGCTGCCATGAACCAAACGCCCCGCCACGTCCGGGTTCAGGCAACGCCTCACGTGCCGGCCACGCAACGGCACGTTGAGCGCGCTCGTGTCCCCGTACAAATTCGGGTGCTCCCCAAACATCCCCAGCAGGACAAAGAAATATTCCGGGTCAAAAAGCCCGCTTTTGGTGCCGCAATGCGCCGCAATCACCTTCACCCCGCACTCCAACGGCTGCCGGAGCACGCGCGGATCGGCATACCGCGGCTCGATCACAGGCACGGTGTGTTCCCCGCCCGTGTGGGCCAGAAGCGGCAACCCCGCGTCCGCCATCCGCTGCCAAAACCGCCGGTACCGCCGGTCGTTGCAGTCGATGTTGTGGCAGTTGGGCAGGCATTTCATGGCGACCGCGCCCCTTTCCAAACACCGCTCCAGCTCCTCCAGCGCGTCCGGCCGGGCCGGATGGATGGAACAGGCCGGCAGAAACTCCGGATACTGTCGGCACACCTCAAAGACATACTCGTTGGGAACGTAGAACGAACCGGCGTCCGTGCGGCGATGGCCGCTCGCGTCGTACACAGCGTCCTGAGCGAGCACCATCGCCCCCGCCAAGGAAGACTCCCGGATGAGTCCCGCGAGATGCGCCGGAAACAACCGGTCCCAGTCCGGATCGTTCAACGCAATGGACAAACCGATCTGCCGGGCCATCCACCCCGCAAACGGCCGCTGCCAGCGCTTGACTCGCAACCAGCAACCGCTGCCGCCCAGCCCGTTGCCCACCAGGTGCACATGCATGTCGATCGGCTCGTTTAAATCCATCCGCAAACCCTCAGAAGAACCTCAGGGCGCTGCAACCCCAATCGCCGGGCCTGGAGCACGGCGGCCTCGCGTTTTTCATTCCACCACCAAAACAACGGCATTCGGCGGGCGCGATCCACACGGGATCAAAAGCCGTTTCCGGCGCGGGTTGGCCCGATGCCTCCAACGGGGCAACCGCGCCGCGATATTCCCGGCACGGCCGCAACAGCGCGGCGATTTAGGGGGAAATTATGCTCTCGTTCGATCAAAAATCCCTGTTCGAAAAAGTCATCCACCGGCTCAGAACCCAGGGCCCCTCTGAAACCTTCCTCCTGATCGCCCGCCGAAGCATCGGACTGGTCCGTTCCTATCGCGAGGACCTGCGGCGGGGCGTCTCCACGAGCCGCGTCTCCAAGGACAAGGAGCTGGGCATCACCAACCCCCAATACCACTGGTATGCCGCGACCGACTATAAAACGTTCCACACGGCCATGACGCACGTCACCGTGGACCCGGGACGCGACGTGTTCGTGGATTACGGCTCGGGCAAAGGCCGGATTGTCATCGAGGCCGCGGCTTATTCCTTTGCCAAAGTCATCGGAGTCGAGTTCTCCGAAATGCTCCATGAAGCGGCCCTGGAGAACGTCCGCACCGTTCAGACCCGCCGGGCCTGTCCCGACATCGACTTGCAACTCGCCGACGCCACCACCTGGCCCATCCCGAACTCGGCCAATGTGTTTTTTTTCTTCAACCCGTTTGACGGGGAGATCCTCGCCCGGGTCTTCGAGAACCTCCGCCGGTCCGTCACCCAATGCCCCAGGCCAATCACCGTGATCTACGTCCGGGGCGAAAAATTCTTCGAAAAAGAAATCGCATGGAAGGAATGGCTCATCCAACGGCAACGGATCCCCTGCGTCGAAGGCACCGTGGCCATCTATGAAAACTACCTGTGGACCGCGCCCACCAGCAGCCGCGTCATCCCCCGCCCGCCTCATCCCGTCTAACTCGGCCGCGGCACGCCTGGACCTCGGGACAAAAGGTCGCCAGATCGGGTTGCCCGGCAACCCAGCTGTCTCGCCGTAAGCCAGGCCCGCAAAGCCTGGAATATTGGGTTAGGACAGTGAATCCGGCCGCAGCCACCGAGCCAATGAGCTCGTCGAAGAATTTCCAAGCGACCAGCCCGGAGGCCCTTTTCCGATTCACAAAGGGAGAGGGAGAATCAAGGAGCGCCGCCCGGGAGATTCACAAACGAAGCTCCGGTCAAAAGCGGGGCATCCGCAAAAAATATGCCGCTTTACGAATACGTCTGCCGCAAATGCAACCATCCGTTCGCCGAAGTGCTGAGCGTCAAGGAACACGAGACGAAAAAAATGCACTGTCCAAAGTGTAAAAGTGCCGATCTAGAAAAAGTGATCGAGCCGTTCTTCGCGAAAACCGCGAGGAAAACCGCGGCGCGTTAAACCGCGGCGCGTTAAACCGAGCCGCGTTAGCCCCGAAAACGGAAGTTCCAGCCGAACGGCTGCGCACGCGAAAGCACAAAGCCCTTGTTTTCTTTCATTTACAATCCGTTCTCCGCGCCCTCCGCGTCTCCGCGTGGGAAAATTCCGTCTCTGAAGCTTCGGAGTTCGGGTTAGACAGAGACGAGGGGCTTGGGAGCGAGTTTGCTGCTGGGGGTGAGGGGGATCGAGAGCTGTTTTGGGGCCCTTCAGTCCGGGTTGCCCCGGGAGGGGGCTTCGACCCCGAGGCCGACCTAGCTCAGCCCTGCCTCACGGCCCTCAGAGGAACATCGCGGCCTCCAGGCCGACATCGCAGGCCGAAGACAATCGGCGTGCCCCGGAGAGGAGAATCTCGGCCCCCTGGAGGGTCATCGTCGTGACAACACGAGAAGCTAACCCCGTTGGGAACATCACGCGCAGTCTTCCCAGGGCGCTGCGTTGAGACGGAAGATCGGCTGGGATTGAATCTCAGGACCCGCGGATCTTCGGCGCGCAACATCGACTTTTGACGGCTACTGGCTCGCTGCACCTCAGAGCGAGTGCCGTTTTGCCGGTCCGTTGCCATGCGCGCTTTGATGCCGAAAGCATCTCATAGGGAGGCCGGCAGTTGAGCGAATCGATCCCACCGAAAAAGCCCCGCCTTGCGCATGCGGAGGCGGCGTTGCAAGAGACAACCCGGGGAACAGATCCTCCGCTCCCCCCTCTGCGGGGTGGTTTTTTTTTTGAACCGCGTTCCGGTGGTGTCGCTGCGCTCAACCGCTGCTTGCGAGACAGCAAAACCTACGACGACGCCCTCTATCTTACGCACCTGTGTGAACGCAAAGCACCCCTCCCGGACCTCCTTCCCGCCGCCTGAAAAATGATCTCTTTTTATCAAAAACAGCTTGTGCGGTTCACCTCAGATGTTGGGTAGCACCTCTGTTCCCTCCGGAAAAACCTCCGGTAAAACCTCCGGTAAAACCTCCAGGAACATCTCCGGGAACACGCCCCTCTGGGCTGCCGCTCACTCAGAGATTTGGGGGGCTCGGCCCACGTCCCACCTCTCAAACAAGCCTTCACTGAGCGGCAACCCTAAAAGCCCTCCCCGGCTCTTCCATCCCCGATGCGCGAGCTCCGCATCCTCCCTCATCTCTCTCTTTTTGCGGTTGGGTTCATGCTTCGATTTCTCCCAAAAAATCGGACGTTGCCTTGATTGGAGCGCGGCTTCTTTGGATTCGATTGCGCTGCGGTTCACAGCGCCCGGCCCGCCCGCCTCGGGATCCCGCCCACAGAGCATCCGCTTTTCCCCATGAGCGAAAGGCAATAGGCCCTTCTTTCATTTTGCCGGGTTGGCGACGCAGGCAAAACACAGCGCACAGCCGCAAAACCGGTCCGCTGAAACGCTTGTCGGCCTCTCCTAACCCAGCGACTCATCACCTCACCCCAGGTCAGCCCGACTCTTTCTGAAGCGCAGACACTCGCTGCCGCAAGCCATCGGCGATCCGCTCAGAGACGGTCCGCCCATTTCCCTGCGACTCCAATTCGCCCCGCCCCACAGGAGTCCCGAATTTCACGCTCACCGCCTCCCGAAGCGGCCACCATCGCCCCGGAGGCAGGGCAAGCTCCGTACCCGCGATTGCCACCGGCACAGCCAACATCTGGGAGTGTTCCAACAACAAACCCACCCCGGGCTTGAATGCCTGCAATTGCCCGCTGCGGGACACGCCACCTTCGGGAAACCACACCAAATTCTTGCGAAGCCTGAGCGCCGCCGCTCCAAACGCCACGCTCGAAATCAACGCGTTGTCCGGATCGATCGGAACCACCTGCGCAAGCCGACTCAAAGCACGGTTCCACCAGTGGGTTGTCATCACACCCGTCCAACCACCCCAATACGTTTCCCTCATCCGTCGGTACCCCAGCGCCGCCGCCAGCACCGGCGGATCCAAATAACTCAGGTGGTTGGGCACAAAAACCACCGCCTCCGACTCCGGCAAATGCTCCGCGCCTTCCACTCGGAGCCGGAACCGTCTCCGAACCACAAAACGCTCGATCTCATACAGGATCCGGGCCGTTCCCCTCAGCAGCAATCCTTGAGGATTCAACCAGCAGCGCTGGTTCTCCGCCAAAACACTTTCCGGGTCCTCCCACCACGAAGCCGTTGAAACCGCACGACCCGCCGACACCAATTCCCGGAGCAAATCCCGCAGGGTCTCGATGCGGGCAATCGCCCCCTCGCTCAGATCCGTGTCCAGCCGCTGCCGAAACTCCAGGGTCAACTCCAGCCACTCCATGGAATCCACGCCTAAATCAGCGCCAAGACTCATCCCCAGAGTGAGCGCCCTGTTCGGATACCGCTCGCCAAAGTATTCCCAGGCCCGTTTTGCGACGGGCTCATTGAGTAACACGAGATCCGCCTCCGTGAACGCCTCCTGCGAACGCTCTTCCCCTTTCTGCACCCATTGCGCATACCGGGAGAGCAGACGGTGCCTTCGGATTTTGCCCAACGCCGTGCGCTCCAAAGGCTCCAGCGTCATCACCACGCGGCTCAATCGCTGGTAGCTGGGCAGCCCCCTGTAAATGCTCTGCAACGCCCCGCGAATTTCAATCCCGGCCGCCTCCGCTGCCCCGTCCGGCACGACCAGCGCCACCAGTTTTCCATTCCATTGCAGCAACCCGATCTCCCGAATCCCGGGACACTCCGCGTAAACCGCCTCCAAATCCTCAGGCTGAATCTTTTCACCGCCCTCCGTTACAATCAGCGACGAGATTCGGCCGGTAAGATGCAGTTCCCTGCCGACGTCAAAAAAGCCCAAGTCTCCCGTGTGGAACCATCCCCCCGAATCCAACGCCTGCGCGGTTTTTTCAGGCAGATTCCAATACCCCGAAAACACGGCTCCGCCCCGGGCA
>CAMARB010000071.1 GCA_945860355.1 Chthoniobacter flavus
GGGGCTCTTCGGGGGGCTCTTGGGGCGACCCGCAGCCTCCGGCGGGTTTGGATAAAACGGGTCGAGCGCTGGCCCGAAATGCGCTACATTAACGGGAGTCACGGCCGGGCAATCCAGGGTATTTCCCTCAACCTCTCTCCCTATGATCATCGGCGTTCCCAAAGAAATTAAACAGCAGGAGAACCGGGTGGCGTTGCTGCCCTCGGGTGTTTTTCAACTCGTCCGCCGCCACCACCGGGTTCTGGTGGAAAAAGGCGCCGGAGTCGGGTCGGGTTATTCCGACGAGGCCTACGCGGCGGCGGGCGCCGAGCTGTGGGATGCGCCGGGCGAAATTTTCGGGCAGGCCGAGCTCATCGTGAAGGTGAAGGAGCCGTTGGCGGCCGAATACGGTCTGCTGCGGCCCTCGCAGATCCTTTTTACCTACCTGCATCTTGCGGCCAACCGCGCGCTCACCGAGGCCCTTCAAAAGTCCGGCGCCACGGCCATCGCCTACGAGACGGTGGAGGTCAACCGGCGGCTGCCTCTGCTGGAGCCCATGAGCGAGATTGCCGGCCGGATGTCGATTATCATGGGCGGTTATTTCCTCGCCAAACATTGCGGCGGAAAAGGCGTGCTTTTGGGCGGTGTACCCGGCGTTCTGCCCGGCCGGGTGGTGGTGCTCGGAGGCGGCACCTCCGGGGTGAACGCGGCCCGGATGGCCACAGGCCTCGGGGCCGACACCACGATCCTGGAGGTGGACATCGAGCGGATGCGGTTTCTGGACATCACCATGCACGCGGCCCACACGCTTTACTCCAGCTCAGCCCACCTCGAGGAGCTCCTGCCGCAGGTGGACCTGCTCATCGGCGCGGTGCTCGTGCCGGGCGCGAAAGCCCCCAAGCTCATCAGCCGCGCGATGCTCCAGAAAATGAAACCGGGCAGCGTCCTGGTGGACATCGCGATCGACCAGGGCGGTTGCGCGGAGACTTCCCGGCCCACAACCCATCACGACCCGACGTTTGTCGAGGAGGGCGTGACCCACTATTGCGTTGCCAACATGCCCGCCGCTTACGCGCGCACCGCCACACAGGCGCTCACCAACGTGACCTACCGCTACGTTGAACTTCTCGCCGACCACGGCGTGCCCGGCGCTTTCCGGCGGGATCCCCACCTCCTGGGCGGCCTGAACCTCATGCACGGCCAAGTCACCTGCCGCGGGGTGGCCGACGCTCACGGCATGGAGTTCCACGAACCCTCCGAGCTGGTCCGTTAGGCGGCGCCCAATGCCCCGTCCGGCGCCCCGCCCGGCGCCGCCTCCCGGGACTCAAACCGGACATCCCGGCTCAGCATCCGGTCTCCGTCGAATGTGAAGTAACCCACGAAGTTTTTGCCTTCCAACATCGCCGGCAGCCAGTACTGGTCGTCTTCCCACATCTCCTCGTAGGGGACCGCCTCGCAGTGCACCCAGAACGGATCGGCCTCGTCCGTCTCCACCGGGTCGCCCTCCAGGTCCGATGCGAGAAACACCGTGCAGTGCAGGCTGTATCCGTCCGCAAACTGGAAAAACAGCTCCCCGGATTTCTCCACGCCCAGCGGCGTCACTCCCACCTCCTCCTGCGTTTCGCGGATCGCCGATTCGAGCGCGGTCTCACCCGGTTCAATCTTGCCCCCGGGCGCGTTGATCTTGCCCGCCCCCAACCCGCGTTTCTTGCGGATGAGCAGCAGCTGCCGATTTTTGAGGATGAAACAAAGGTTCGCCCGCTCGCGCGGCGTCCAAGAAGACCAGTCCATTTCCATCCAGCTTACGCAGCCCGCGTCCCAATCAACCAGCGTCGCGCTTGGGTTTTTCTCATTTTGTCGGACCCGGCTTTTCCCGCTGTCGGCGGAGTTTCTTCCGTTGCCGGTCTCGGTATTCTGTGGGGCTGCACCGGTGCTGGCGCCGAAAGATCCGGTTGAAGAACGACACCTGGGTGAACCCGCTGGCCAGCGCGATCTCGAGGACGCCCCGCTCGCTTTCCTCCAATTCGCGGCAGGCCGTTTGGAGCCGGAGCCGGTTGAGAAACTCGCTGAACGTGCGGCCCGCATGAATCTTGAACTGGCGCGAGAACGTCGCCCGGCTCATTCCCGTGAGCTTGAGCAGGGATTCCAGGCGGATTTCCTCCCGGAAATGGGCGATCACATACCGCACGGCGTGCGTGATGGCCTCCTGATGCCGCGGACCGTCAGACAGGGCAAACGAGCGCGAGGACACCGGGGGGCTCTCGGCGTCCGGAACCGCCGCCAAGCGCCCCAGCGCATGGAGCAGGGTGGCGAGTTGCTCTGCGCCCTGGCGCCGCGCGAGCTGCAACAGCAATCCGCCAACCTCCCGCGCCGTCTGGCCGCTGATGTGCAGCCCTCGTTTTGCCCGGTCAAAAAGCTCGCCGAGCCCCAGCGTCTCCGGGAATGCCCAAAAAGGATGGCTCTGGGGGAAATGCCATTGCACCGAGATCCCGCTGGACCGGCCCCGGGTGTGCCAGTAATGGGGCAGGTTTTCTCCCAACAACACCATGTCCCCGGCGGCAAACGGGCCGATGTGATCGCCCACAAACCGCGTGCCTTCGCCGCTGGTGAAAAGGGTGAGCTCCATCTCCACATGAAAATGCCAGTGGGCGCCTTCCCCGTGCGTGACCACCGAGCAGCCGGGCGCCACGACGCACTCGACTTCCTCCACGGACCGTTCCCAGCGGAGAACCCGGAACGAATGTCCGGAGGGGATTTTGATGTGCTCACGTTCGCCTCGCATGAGGACTTTCATAGCGCCGATCGTTCCTCATGGCAAACCGCGTGAGACAATCAGCGCAGGTCTTGAGAGCGGAGGCGTAGAGGGTTTTTCGGCTTCCCCGTATGAATAGCACCATGAGCAACCCCACTCCCTACCGCTTCTCATTTGGTCCCTGGAACATCAGCGAAGGCGCCGACCCTTTCGGTCCCGCCGTTCGCCCCGCGTTTCCCGACGAGGCCAAATATGCACTGTTCCGGCCCCTTGGTTTTGAGGGGGTGCAATTCCACGATGACGACGTGGTGCCGGGACTCGAGACCATGAGCGCCCCCCAGGTTCTCGGCGCCGCGGCCAAGGTGTCCAAGATGCTTGGAAGCCAGGGGCTCACCCCGGAGTTCGTGGCGCCTCGCCTCTGGTTTGATGCGCGCACCGTTGACGGGGGCTACACGTCCAACTCCGCCGCCGACCGGCAATACGCGATCGACCGCTCGTTGCAGACGATCGACATCGCCCGGGAGATCGGGAGCAAGGCCGTGGTGCTCTGGCTGGCCCGCGAGGGCACCTACTTGAGGGAGGCCAAAAACGCCCGGATCGCCTACCAGCGTCTGCTGGAGGCAATCAACCGGATGCTGGCTCACGACCCGGAGATCGAGATCTGGATCGAGCCGAAGCCGAACGAACCCACCGATCACGCCTACGTTCCCACCATGGGCCACGCCTTGGCGCTGGCGTTCGCCTCGGAAAGTCCCGGCCGGGTCAAGGGCCTCCTGGAAACCGCGCATGCGCTGCTCGCGGGGCTCGATCCCTCCGATGAAATGGCGTTCGCGCTCGCCCACGACAAACTCGCGAGTGTGCATCTCAACGACCAGAACGGCTTGAAATACGACCAGGACAAGAATTTCGGCTCGGCGAATCTCCGCGCCGCTTTTAACCAGGTGCGCGTGCTCGAGGAGGCGGGCTACGGTGCGCGGGGCGAGTTTATCGGGTTGGACGTCAAAGCCATGCGCACCCAGCAGGGGATGCCCGTGACCTCGCATCTGGCCAATAGCCGGAGTGTCTTTCTGCATCTGGTGAACAAGGTGCGGACCCTGGACCGCGCAGTTGAGCGTCAGTTCATCGACGCTCGCGACTATGAAGGGCTCGAGCTTTTCATTCTGGAGCACCTCATGGGCGTTCGTTAACTCCTCACACCCATGAAACGCTTCCGTCTCAACCGTCTCTTCAACGCCAAGTCAGGCCGCTGCTTCGATGTGGCCGTGGACCATGGATTCTTCAACCAGCCCGGGTTCCTCCAGGGCATCGAGGACATCCGCGCGACCGTGCGCACCCTGGCCGATGCGGGCCCGGACGCCATCCAGCTCACCACGGGCCAAGCCCGGCATCTCCAGGACATCGCGGGCCACATCAAGCCGCGCCTGGTGCTCCGCGTGGACGTCGCCAACGTCTATGGGAGGGAGCTGCCCGCCGCGCGATACAGCAGCATGATCGAGGAGGCCATGCTGCAGGCCGTGCGCCTCGACGCCTCCTGTGTGTGCGTCAACCTCTTCCAAATTCCCGGCGCCCCCGATGTCACTCAGCAGTGCATCGAAAACATTCACCGGCTCAAGGTGCAGAGTGACCACTACGCGATGCCTATGATGGTGGAGCCGCTGGTGTTCCGGCCCAACGCCGAAGCGGGCGGATACATGGTGGACGGAGACGAAACCAAGATTGTCCACCTGGTCCGGCAAGCCGTGGAGCTCGGGGCCGACGTGCTCAAGGCGGATCCGACCGACGACGTGTCCCGCTATCACAAGGTGATCGAGGCCGCGAGCGGCATCCCAGTGCTGGTCCGGGGCGGGGGCAAGGTGGGCGACCGCGAGATTCTTGAGCGCACCGCGGGGCTGCTCGCGCAGGGGGCGCACGGGATCGTTTACGGGCGCAACATCATCCAGCACGCGAACCCGGCCGGCATCGTCCGGGCGCTCATGGCGATGGTGCACGACGGCGCCACGGTGGACGGGGCCCTCGCGCAGATCAACGCGTAGCCCGCCGGATATGCGCGTTGATCTCGCCTACGGCCGGGGCCATCTCTCGGCGGAGTTTCCCGATGCGCTTACCACGCTCATCGAGCCCGCCCGCCAGCGCGGGCTGGCTGATGAACGCGCGGGCCTTCTCGCGGCTCTCAACGCGCCCGTCGCCGCGCTCCCGTTGCGCGACCAGGTCGGGCCGGATTCCAGGATCACGATTGTCCACACCGACATCACGCGCGCCACCCCCAACGAACGGCTCCTGCCGTGGCTTCTCGCGTATCTTGAGTCGGCCGGTGCGCGCCGGGAGAACATCACCCTTCTCAACGCGCTGGGCACGCACCGGCCCAACACGCGAGAGGAGCTCGAGGCGATGCTCACTCCGGAGGTGGTTGAGAACTACCGCTGTATTAACCACAAGCCCGAGAACGATGGGGCGCATCTCCAGTTCGGCGTCACCCGGGGCGGTGTCCCGGCCTTGATCAACCGGCACTTCGCGGACGCCGACGTGCGCATTGTCACCGGGTTCATCGAGCCCCATTTCTTCGCCGGGTTTAGCGGGGGCCCCAAGGGGATCATGCCCGGGGTGGCGGCGCTCAAAACCGTGATGAGCAACCACGGCTACGCCCACATCGGCGACCGACGGGCGACCTTCGGCGTGACCGCTGGCAACCCGATCTGGGAGGAGATGCGGGACATCGCGCGCCGCCCCGGTCCGTGTTTCCTCATCAACGTCACCCTCAACGAGTCCCGGGAGATCACCGGCGTTTTCGCGGGCGACCTCGTGGAGGCGCACGCGGAGGGAATCAAGTTTGTGCGGGCCAGCGCGATGCAGCCGGTGGCCGAGCCGTTCGACATCGTGGTCACCACCAACAGCGGTTACCCGCTGGACATGAACCTTTACCAGGCGGTGAAGGGCATGCGCGCGGCGGAGCTCATTGTGCGCGACGGCGGCACGGTCATCCTCGCCGCCGAATGCAGCGAGGGGGTGCCCCTCGGCAGCCCCCACGAGCGGCTCCTGCGCAGCGTGCCCGACGGCGAGGCGCTTCTGGAAAAGCTCGCCGAGCCCGGGTTTGTTTGGCCCGAACAATGGCAGGGCCAGATCCAGGCGCTGATCCAACGGCGCGCCGAGGTGCATCTCCACAGCGCTCTCGGTGATGCGGAGGTGCGCGCGGCTCACCTGATTCCCTGCCGCGACATCGCCGCCACCATCCGCGCCAAGGCCCGCCCGGACAGCCGGATCGCCGTGCTGCCCCAGGGCCCGCTCACCATTCCTTACCTCCCGGATTCCCACTAAAAAACCATGAAAGACATCCATATCGGCATCATCGGCGGCGGTCTGATGGGCCGCGAAATGGCCAGCGCGTTTGCCCGCTGGTGCGCCCTCACCGACGTCGCCGTGCGTCCCGTGCTCACGGCGGTTGCGGATTTAAATCCGGCAACCCTCGAATGGTTCGATTGCATTCCGTCTTGCACCCTGAAGACCACCGACTACCAGGCGCTTCTCGGAAGCCCCGATGTGGATGTGGTTTACGTGGCCGTGCCTCATCATCTCCATGAAAAGCTCTATTGCGACGTCTTGGCGGCCGGCAAAGATCTTTTCGCTGAGAAACCTTTCGGGATCGATCTCGGCTCGGCCCGGCGGATCCTGGACGCCTGCAAACAAAGCGGGCGGTTCGTGCGGTGCAGCTCCGAGATGCCCTTTTTTCCGGGGGCGCAACGGGCTTTTGAGATCGCCCGAAACGGAGGCATCGGGCGAGTCCTGCAGGTGGTCTCCGGATTCCATCACAGCAGCGACCTGGACCCGAAAAAGCCCGCGCATTGGAAGCGGTTCAGCGCCGTTTGCGGCGAGGGCGGGGTGTTGAATGATCTGGGCATGCACGCCTGTCATGTGCCGTTGCGCCTGGGCTGGGCGCCGGAGCGGCTTTTCGCCCAGCTCCAGAAGGGCTACCCGCAGCGGCCCGATGGCAAAGGCGGCGTGGCGCAATGCGACACCTGGGATAACGCGATGGTCCATGCCTGGACGACGGTGGGCGGCGAGCAAGTGCCGCTGCGCCTGGAAATGAAAAGGTTGGCCCCCGGCGCCACCAACACCTGGTTCATTGAGGTTCTGGGAACCGAGGGCGGCGTGCGGTTTTCCACGGCCGAACCCAAGAGCCTCTGGACGTTCGAGCGCGGCGCCGAGCAATCGTGGAAACGCACGGATCTCGGCTTTGGGATGCCGTTTAAGACGGTCACCGGCGGCATTTTCGAGCCCGGGTTCCCAGACGTGATCCAGCAGATGTGGGCCGCTTACCTCATGGAACGCGAGGGCCTGCTGAATGGTCGGTTCGGCTGCGCGACGCCGGAGGAAGCGGTGCAAACCCACGAGATATTCGCCGCCGCACTGGAGTCGCACCGGGCCGGTGCCGTTGTCGCACTTTAGTTTGGGTTGGGCCTGGGGGGACGCAATTGGGGCGTCCCCCCGGCCCGCGTAAAATCCCGGTGCATCGCCCGGGCGGATCCGTTAGGAAACGACGGTTATGAATGCCATCACCGCTTATCGGATCTCGGCAGGGCTGGGTTTTCTCGCCGTGGCGCTGGGCGCGTTTGGAGCGCACGGCCTCAAGGACATCCTCCAGCGCAACGGCACCACGGAGATTTGGGAGACGGCGGCCCTCTATCATTTGGTCCATGCCGCGGTGTCGCTGATGGTGGCCGGGCAGTTTCCCGAGGGGAAACCCTGGGCGCATCGGGCGTGGTGGCTGTTCTTTGCCGGGATCCTGGTGTTTAGCGGGAGCCTCTACGCGTTGGCACTCAGCAACGTGCGGGTGCTCGGCGCGATCACGCCCCTGGGCGGGCTCGGTCTCCTGGGGGGATGGCTGGCCCTGGTTTTCCGCCGCGCGCGTTAATCGACGGCCTCTGGCGCTGGGCCGGCCGGCCGAGCGCCGGATTCCTATTTTCTGGGGGCAGGGGACTGCATGCCAAGGACTTGGCTCAGAAACGCCCATTCATCGGCGGTTTGTTCAATGACCTTGGTTAGTGCGGTGCCTGCGCCGTGTCCGGCGCTGGTTTCGATCCGGATCAGGACGGGCGGGCCCTGCTTGGCCTGGCAGGCCTGGAGGCGCGCGGCGAACTTGAAACTGTGGGCGGGCACCACCCGGTCGTCGTGGTCGGCGGTGGTGACCAGGGTTGCCGGGTAGCGGGTTCCCTCGCTCAGGTTGTGGAGGGGCGAATAGGCGCGGAGCGCCTTGAACTCAGCGGCGTCCTCGCTGCTGCCGTAGTCGCTTTTCCACGCCCAGCCGATGGTGAACTTGTGGAAGCGCAACATGTCCATCACGCCGACGGCCGGAAGCGCCGCGCCGAAGAGTTCGGGGCGCTGTGTCATACAGGCGCCCACCAGCAGCCCGCCGTTGCTGCCCCCCATGATCGCCAGCTTCGCGGGGGACGTGTAGCCCTCCGCCTGAAGCCATTCCGCGCAGGCGATAAAGTCGTCAAAAACGTTCTGCTTGCGGAGTTTTGTCCCAGCCAGATGCCATTCCGCCCCGTACTCGCCGCCCCCTCGCAGGTTGGCCAGCGCGAAGACGCCGCCCATCTCCAGCCAGACCGCGCGGCTGATCGAGAACCCCGGGGTGAGGCTGACGTCGAATCCGCCGTAGCCGTAGAGCAGCGTGGGGTTGTTCCCGTCGAGCGGGAGTCCCTTGCGGTGGACTAGGAACATCGGCACACGGGTGCCGTCTTTGCTTTGGATGAACACCTGTCGGGTTTCGTAGGGGGCGCCGTCGAAATCGACCCGGGGCTGTTTCCAGAGTTTGCTCGCGCCCGTGGCCACGTCGTAGCGGTAAATCGCTCCCGGAGTGGTGAAGCTGGTGAACGAATAATGCGTGACCGGGTCCTTCCGTCGGCCGCGGAACCCGCCCACCGTGCCGATGCCCGGCAGCTCGATATTACGAATCAGCCGCCCCTCCATGTCGTGGGCGGTCATTGCCGAGCGGGCGTCCTGGAGCCGTTCGCACAGAAGCTGGTTGCCGACACAGTGCACCCGCTCCAGCTTGTGAGCGCCCTCGGGGATCACCTCCCTCCAGTTCTCCCGCCCGGGACGGTTCACATCCACGGCGACCACGCGGTAGCGCGGCGCGTCGAGGTTGGTGTGGAAATAAAAGGTCGTGCCGACGTTCTCGATGAAACTGTAGTCCGCGTCGAAGGCGTTGAGCAGCTCCACCACCGGCGCGTCCGGCTGCCGGAGATCCCGGTAAAAGAACCGCTTTTTCGGGTCGGTGCCGTGGGTGACGGTGAAGAGCAGATACGTTCCATCGTCGCTCACCCCGGCGTGGATTCCCCAGTCCGGCTGATCCGGACGGGCGTAAACCAGGCGGTCCGCGCTCTGGGGCGTGCCGAGTTGATGGAAATACACCGTGTGATTTTTGTTGGCTCCGGTGAGGGCCGCGCCCTCCTCCGGTTTGGGGTACCGGCTGTAATAAAAGCCGCTCCCGTCCTTCGCCCACGCGGCGTCGCTAAACTTGACCCATTCCACCACGTCCCCCGTGTCTTTTCCCTTCGTGATGTCCCGGACCCGGAACTCCTGCCAGTCGCTTCCGGCTTTGGACACCCCGTACACCAGCAGGCGTCCGTCCTCGCTGGGCGCGACCTCCGTGAGGGAGGTCGTGCCGTCCTCGGAGAGCGTGTTCGGATCGAGCAGGACCCGCGGATCCGCGTCGGGCGCGTCCGCTTCATACAGCACGCTCTGGTTTTGCAGCCCGGAGTTGCGGGTGAAAAACCAGCGCCCGCCGTGTTCAAAGGGGACACCCGTCCGTTCGTAGTTCCACGCTTTTTTCAGCCGGTCCCGGATCTGGTCGCGCAGGGGAATGGCGTTGAGAAAGCCGAACGTCACCGAGTTCTGCGCCTTGACCCAGGCCTGGGTTTCCTCGCTGCGGTCGTCTTCGAGCCAGCGATACGGGTCGGCCACCTTTGTGCCGTGGTAGTCCTCGACGAGGCTTTGGTCTTTGCGGGTTTCGGGGTAGGAAACGGGCTGGGCGAGGGCGAGAGCGGGCATCATAAGAGCGAAGAGCAATCCGGGGCGCATTCGGGGGAGGATCATGGCGCCCCAAACGCGGGTGTCGACGCGAGAGGCAAGGCTTGCAGGTCTCCCGGTGTTTTCACCAAGCGGCCCCCGATTTGCGCCTCGGGAAGACTTCTCGGTTGTCCCTTCCCCGCACTCTGCTAAAAGCCTCCCCCCATGACCGCATCAAAACGTTTCCGTCCCGGCGTGCTCTTTGGAGATGAAGTCAAGGAACTCCTCGATTACGCCAAAGCCAACGAGTTCGCATTGCCCGCGATTAACTGCATCGGGACGGACTCTGTGAACGCCTCGCTGGCCGCCGCGCGCGAGGTCAACTCGCCCACGATGATCCAGTTCTCCAACGGGGGCGCCCAGTTCTTCGTCGGCAAAACCGTCTCCAAGGAAAACCAGTTCGGCCCGATCCAAGGCGGCATTGCGGGAGCCCAGTATGTGGATATCGCCGCGAAAGCCTACGGCGTTCCGGTCATCCTCAACACGGATCACTGCGCCAAAAAACTTCTTCCTTGGGTGGACGGGATGCTGGCAGCCAGCGAGGAGCTTTTCGCGAAAACCGGCAAACCCCTCTACAGCTCCCACATGTTGGATCTCTCGGAGGAACCCCTCCACGAGAACCTGGAGATTTGCGCCAAATACCTCGCCCGCATGGCCAAGATGGGCATGACCCTTGAGATTGAACTCGGCGTCACCGGCGGCGAGGAGGACGGCGTGGATAACTCGGGCGTGGAGGAGTCCAAGCTCTACACGCAGCCCGAGGAAGTCGCCGAAGCCTACAAGGTGCTGAGCGCGATCAGCCCGAATTTCACGATCGCCGCCGCGTTCGGAAACGTGCACGGCGTTTACAAGCCGGGCAACGTGAAGCTTAAGCCGACCATCCTCAAGAATTCCCAGGATTACATCGAGAAACACCTCGGCACCGGACCCAAACCGGTGAACTTCGTGTTCCACGGCGGTTCGGGTTCCTCCCGCGAGGAGATCCGCGAAGCCATCCGATACGGCGCCATTAAGATGAACCTGGATACCGACATCCAGTGGGCGTTCTGGGACGGGGTGCGCGAATACGAGGCGAAGAACCACGACTATCTCCAGGGCCAGATCGGAAATCCCAAGGGACCCGACGCCCCCAACAAGAAATACTACGACCCGCGGGTGTGGCTGGGCTGCGCGGAGGAAGCGGCCACAAAACGCCTCGTGGTTTCCTTTGAAGATCTCAACTGCGTAAACCGCAACGCGTAAGCCGGAGACGCGTTTCCCGGTTCTCCCGGAGGTTTCTGGATCAAAGGTCCGAACCTTCGGATGCGCCAGGAAGCGAAGACGGGCTCTGAAATTTAAAAGCCGCAGACGGGTCAAGTGCCTGTCCGCGGCTTTGATTTTTTCATAGGGCGCTCCGAAATCACTGAGAGATCATTTTCACGCGGAGGCGCGGAGCACGCGGAGAATGCTTTGAAAATTACGGAACGCCCAAAGCCTGACGCTTCTGTCTTCGCAGTCATACCGCCGGGAACTTCGGTTTCAGGGTCAAATGACGGAGGATGCGAGATGCCGGAGGCATCAGAGGACGGAGCCGGTGAGATGCCGGAGGCATCAGAGGATGTAGCCGGTGGTCGAGCGAAGCGACACCACCGGAAATGATTCCCCCCGCAACCGACGCACCCCGGCAGGGGTGCCAGACCCCATGACTCCAGAGTGAAACCTCCTCTCACGGAGGCATTTTCTCCCGGCCTGTCCTCCCATTGAAAGCGGGCCCTCTCGGCAATCCGTGGCCTACGCGAGGATATCGCGGATGATCCTGCCTTCGTTGCTGGGGCCGATGAGCCGGTTGTTGAGCCCCTGGAACTTGTAGCTGAGGAGATACGGGTCGAGGCCGAGTTGATGGAGGAGCGTGGCCTGGAGGTCCCGGATGGTGACCTTGTTTTCCGCCACCCGGTAGCCGATCTCGTCGGTGGTGCCGTACTGGACCCCGGGTTTGATCCCGCCACCGGCCAGCCACATGGAGAAACAATGCGGATGATGATCCCTCCCAAGGTACGGCGAACCGCCCCGGGCTTCGTTCATCGGGGTCCGCCCGAATTCGCCGCCCCAGACGACGAGCACGTCGTCGAGCATGCCGCGTTGTTTGAGATCCTGCACCAGGGCGGACCACGCCTGTTCGGTGCCCTTGCACTTGTTCGGGAGCCCGTTCAGCAGGTCGTTGTCCTCGCCCGTGCCGTGCATGTCCCAACCCCAGTCGAACACTTGGACGAACCGCACGCCCTTTTCCACGAGGCGCCTCGCCAGCAGACAGTTGTTGGCGAAACTCGCCTGGCCGGGAACGGCGCCATACATCGCCCGCACGTGCTCGGGTTCCTTTCGGATATCAAACGCCTCGGGCACGCTGGCCTGCATCCGGTAAGCCAGCTCATACTGGGCAATCCGGGTGACGGTTTCCGGGTCGCCGAAAAGACGGGCTTCCTCCTCGTTGAGCGCGTGGAGCGCGTCCAGGGTGCGCCGGCGCGTCTCGCGGTCCATGCCGTCCGGATTGCTGGTGAAGAGAATCGGGTCGCCCACGGACCGGCATTGGACGCCCTGATAGGCGCCCGGCAGGAACCCGTTGCCCCAGCAGGCCTTGCCGCCGGTGGGATCGCTTCCGCCGCTGAGCAGCGCTACGAACCCGGGCAGATCCTGGTTTTCGGTGCCCAGTCCGTAGGTCACCCAGGAGCCCATGGACGCGCCGCCGCTCCGCATGTTGCCGGTGTAGGCCAGCAACTCCGCCGGCGCGTGGTTGAACTGGTCGGTGTTCATCGAGCGGATCACACAAATGTCATCCGCGATCTTCTGGGTGTGCGGCAGCAGATCACTCATCCATGCGCCGCTCTGGCCGCGTTTTTCGAACTTGTGCGGGCTGCCCAGCAGGTTTGGCGTGCCTTTGATAAACGCGAACTTCTCGCCTTTCAGGAAGGACTCAGGGCAGGGCTGCATGTTCAACCGGTTGAGCTCCGGCTTGTAATCAAAGAGATCCAACGAGGGCGGGGCACCGCTCATCGAGAGGTAAATCACCGCCTTGGCTTTGGCGGGATGCGGCGGCGACTTTGCTCGGAGGGGATTGGCCGGGTCCACCGTCGTCGGGTCGGCGGCGCGGCTTTGTTGCATCAGGCTTTGCAGGGCGACTGCGCCCAGGCTAAAGCGGCCGGCTCGGTGAAGAAACTGGCGCCGCGTGGTGGATTGAAGTTGGGCGGAGCGCGTTGAAAACAGGTCGGGATTCATGGCGGGAGAGGGGGGCGGTTAAGATTTGGTGAGGAACCCGTCGAGGTTCAAAAGGACGTTGGCCACGGCCGTCCACGCGGCGAGTTCCGCAGCGTTGGCGTCCGGCGGCAGCGGCAGGGGCGCACTGGAGCTGAGCCGTTTCGCGGCTTCGATGTTGCCGCCGTAATGCGCGAGCTCGGATTCCACCAGCTTCCTGAGCGCGTCCAACTGCGTTGCGGTGGGCGGGCGTTGCAGGACGAGCGTGAGCCCGTAGCGCAGCCGGTCCTCCGTCGAGCCGGGGGGTTCCCTCAAAATCCGCCGGGCGAGTCCCTGGGCCGCTTCGAAATAGACGGGGTCGTTGAGGGTCACAAACGCCTGAAGCGGGGTGTTGGTTGGGACCCGCCGTAGGGTGCAGTTTTCGCGCGTCGGCGCGTCGAACGTCGCCATGGTCGGGTTCGGCGCGATCCGGCGCCAGATGGTGTAAAGACTGCGCCGCCAGCGGTCTTCCCCGGTGCTGGTGGGATATTCTTCAACCCCGCGGAAAGCGATGGTCCAGAGGCCGTCGGGTTGCGGCGGATAAACCGACGGGCCGCCGATGCGTTTGCCCAAAAGCCCGGAGACAGTCAGGGCCTGGTCCCGAATGGCTTCCGCCTCGAGCCGACGCCGCGTGTACCGGGAGAGGAGCACGTTGCGCGGGTCCTTCTGTTGACCCTGCGGAGTGAGCAGCGAGTTCTGCCGGTAGGTGTGCGAGGTCACCATCAGCTTCAGCAACGCCTTGATGTCCCACCCCAGGCCGCCCTCGGCCTTGGGGCTCTGGAATTGAATCGCCAGCCAGTCCAGCAACTCCGGATGGCTCGGCCAAGTGCCCTGGGTGCCGAAGTCCTCCTCGGTCTCCACCAGGCCCATCCCGAAGATCTGCGACCAGAACCGGTTGACCGCCACCCGGGATGTGAGCGGGTTCTTTTGGGAAAAAATCCACCGGGCAAGGGCCAGCCGATCCACCGGGCCGTCTCCGCCGGGGTGGAAGGCCCCCGGAAGCCCCGGCTGCACCTCCTCGGCGGGAGTCAGGTAGTTGCCCTTGTTGAAGATGAACGATTTGCGCATGCCCGGCGTTTCCTTCATCACCGGAATCTCCACCGGTTTGTTGGCCGCCAGTTCCGCGCGTTTGCCTTCGAGCTGTTTGGCGTCGATTTCCGGGCTGGGTTTGCGCGACTCCGCCTCCATGGCGGTGATCTCTGCCTGAAGCTCGGCGGATTTACGGGTCTGCTCCGGCGTGGGAAGCGGCAGCAGCGGGCTGTCGTCCGGGCGGTCGGCGTCCTCGGTCTGGTTGAAAATCGCGAAGAGCTGGTAGTACTCCTTGTGGGAAATGGGATCGAATTTGTGGGAATGGCACTGGGCGCACCCGGCCGTCAGCCCCATCCAGCCCTGGACGGTTGTGGCCACACGGTCTTTGACGGCGGCCACGCGGTATTCCTCATCGTCGGTGCCCCCTTCGTTCTGCGTCATCGTGTTCCGATGAAACGCCGTGGCCACCCGCTGCTCCCTCGTGGCGTTGGGAATGAGGTCCCCTGCGATCTGGTCCGTGGAGAACTCGTCGTAGGGACGGTTGGCATTGAGTGCGTTAATCACCCAGTCCCGGTAAGGCCAGATGTTGAGCCGCAGTTTGTCGGAGCCGTATCCGGTGGAGTCGGCATACCGAGCCAAGTCCAGCCAGGGGCGCGCCCATTTTTCCCCGAAGTGTGGCGAGGCCAGCAACCGATCCACTGCTCTCTCAAAACCCTCGGGCGATGGGTCCGCCTCGAAGGCCGCAATCTCCGCCGGGGACGGCGGCAGCCCCAGCAAATCCAGGCTCACCCGGCGCAGCAGCGTGTGGCGATCCGCCTCGGGCGCCTGGGCCAGGCCCGCGGGGCGCAGACCGGCGGCAATAAAGTGGTCAATCGGGTTGCGGGCCTTTTCTTGAGGCTGCAACACGGGGATCTCGGGCCGGACCGGCGCACGGAACGCCCAGTGCCCCTCGTATTCAGCGCCCTGAGCGATCCATTTCCTGAGAATCGCCGCCTCCGCCGGAGTGATGGCGTGGCCCTCCTTGGGCGGCGGCATGACATCGTCTTTGTCCTTGGACAAAATCCTCTCCACCAGGGCGCTTTGCTCCGGTTTTCCCGGGACAATCGCCCGGACCCCGTCGTGTTCCTTGATCGCCTCCTCCCGCAGATCGAGTCGGAGCTCTGCCTTGCGGGAATCTTCGTCCTGCCCATGGCAGTGGTAACACTTGGAGGAGATAATCGGGGCCACTTCGCGGGAAAAGCTCACCTTGGAGTTGGTGAGCGCACCCGGTTGGGCGTTGGCCGTGGCCACCAGCACCAGGCTCAGCAGGGAGGAACATCGGTGTGTCATCAACGAGTTAATGCCGAACCCCCCCGAGGAATTAGCATCGGTGCTAATTTTCAAGGGATCCGCTACATGTTCAGTATGAATCCCGATGGGCCGTCGCCAGAAGCCGTGGAAGAGGTTGAACGTCTGTTCCTCAAAAAGCAGAGCGTGGTGCGGGCTTTTATCTGCTCCCTGCTCCCTGACTTCTCGCTGGTGGACGACGTGCTGCACGAAACATTCCTTACCTTGCGCCGCAAAGCCGGCGCCTACCGGCCTGGGTCCAATTTCGACGCCTGGGCCTGCACGGTCGCCCGGTTCAAGGTGCTCGAGGCGCTCCGGACCTCCGGAAAACGCTCCCAGCTCTCCGAGGATGCCATTCACGCCCTGGCCGCCTGCGAAGAGGCCGTTCCGCAGGATCCCCGGTTGGATCGGCTGGATGCCTGCCTCTCCAAGCTCGGGCCCCAGACCCGCCGTCTCGTCGAGTTGCGGTATATGGGCGCCTGTATGCCCGAGGAAATCGCACGAATCGTCGATTGGACTCCCGGTGCGGTGAACGTGGCGCTGAGCCGTGCCCGGCAGCTTCTGCGCGATTGTGTGGACCAAGGGGATGCTCAGCTTCCTCAGGAACCTCAACCTCTCTTATAATGCAGGACCCGCGACTGGATTTTTTGGTGCACGGTTTTTTGGACGGCGGCCTTTCCGAGGAGGACGCCGAGGAGCTCGATTTGCGGATCCGCACGGAACCCACAGCCCGGCGGCGGTTCTGGGAGTTGGCGCGGATGCACGGGGAGCTGCGGCTCTGGGGGGAGCGTCGGGTGGCGCAGGGACACGCCGCTCGCACCCTGGCGCACCTGCCGCCTGAAAAAACGGCGCGGATCCTTCCCCGGAAGCGCCTGTGGGTTTCCGTATCGGCCGCGGCCGCGGCGGTCGCCCTCGCGGCTCTGGTTTTCGGTGGAAGGTTCTCGTCCCAGGTCGTTGAGCCGCATGCCCCTGTCTCTGCTTCCCGGGAGGTCTTGGGTCTGCGGGTGGTCGAGTCCGAGGCCGTTTACGTCTCTGGCAAAGGACCCGGCAACGCGGGGGAACTGCGGGCGGGCGACTATGAACTGCAGGAGGGCAGCGCCTATTTCCGCCTGCGTAACGGCGTGGATCTCACCCTCCAAGGGCCCGCGCGTTTCACCCTCCACGATCTTTCCCGGATCACCCTCGTTCAGGGCGCCATCCGTGCGCTGGTGCCTGAGGGCGCCCGGGGGTTTACGATCGAATCCAGCGAGGCGCGGTTTGAGGACCTGGGAACCGAGTTCGGTGTCGAGGTGGACGCGCAAGGGCGCAGCGCGGTGAGTGTGTTTGACGGGGAGGTCCGGGTGAAAACGCCCGACACAAATCGACCCCTGGCTTTGGTGAGGTTCGGCCAAGCCCTCGAGGTCAAAGGCCGGGAGTTGCGCCCCCTCCAAAAACCCTCTTCCGCGTCGTTCCCCTCCATGGAGGCCGTGGCTTCGCGGGGGTGGCAGGCGGAATCCCGGCGTTTGCGCCAAGATCCGGATCTGCTGGCTTATTATCCTTTTGAGGCGGATCCCGCCGATCCTCATCTTTTGAGAGACGCGGCTTTGCATGGGACGGGTGCTGACGGAACAATCCAGGGTGCCCAATGGGTGACAGGGCGTTGGTCGGGAAAAAGCGCTCTGCAGTTTGAATCCCCCGGTGACGGCGTCTGGCTCTCTTTGCCGGGCGAACACAAAGACGTCTCGATGGCCGCATGGATCCGTGTGGACCGGCTGGATCATCCCCTCAACGCAGTGCTCAACACCAACGGATGGTCCGAGGGTGGGTTCCATTGGCAGATCAACCGGATCGGGTCCCTCTCCAGCTCCGGCATTTACGGGGGGCGCCACGGATCCATCGATCAAAAGGGGCGGGTGCCTCTCGGGCAGTGGGTCCATCTGGCGCTCGTCTGGGACTCGCAGGCCGGGGAGCTGCGGCATTTCCTCAACGGCGACGTCCTTTGCGTGCGGGGCTGGAAGCATCCCGGCTTCCGGGTCTCGTTGGAGGACGCCTGTATTGGTCGCCTGGAGAAATGGGAGCCCGGCGATCACCGGGAGTTTCGCGGGCGGATCGATGAGATGGCCGTTTGGCGGAGGGCTCTTTCCGGAGCGGAACTCAAACGCTTTGCGGAGCTGGGTTCCCCGACCCGTCCGGGTCAGTGAACCCCGTCCAAGCTGAAGCCTCTCTGGGATCGGTCACATCGCCCTGACCCCTGGCGTCTGGGGTGCCGTGGCCAAACAACTGTGCGTCCGGAGCGCCTCTGCGCGATCCAGAGCCTGCAGTGGAATCTGAAAACCGAAGTTCCAGCGGAGTGACTGAAAGGGCGGAAGTGCTTCGCCCTCGCGTTCAGTCATTTCAAAAAAATTCCTCCGCGTTCCCCGCTGCTCCGCGTGAAAATGATCTGTCCCGAATGGCGCGAACTTAAGCTCATTTTGGGACGTTTTGAGGTGGCGGTGTTTTCGGTGTGGGCGATCGCCCATTTGGCGTCGAGGTCGGGTGAGGCGTTGATGGTTCTTGGGACGCCGTTCTACTGCCCTGCGTTCGTAAGGTGGCACCGGCTTCCAGCCTGTGACCTGTGACAGTCACAGCCAGGATGGCTGTGCCACTTTGGTCTCCACCGACGGCGCGGGCTTATCCCAACGCTCCCCACCCGGAGATTTCCAGAGGAGGGTGTCGTCCCAAAGCATCCTTAACCCCACTTCGCGGACTGGAGGGGTAAGCGGGCCGGGAACCCGCCATTTTGCGAGGGCGAGGTCAAAAGGTCGGCACTACAGGATTTTTCGATGCGGCCGCTGGCGTGTGGATTTTTGGCGGCGCCTGCTCGGGCAGCGTGAACTTG